>JBCCSG010000025.1:0-38169 GCA_039200565.1 Cyanobacteria bacterium P01_D01_bin.50
ATTCGTTTTCCCCTGGAAGATGTACAATATGTCCCAAGCCCGAACAGGTCGGACAAGTTTCTCCGAAAAGCTCGTAAATATTTTGACCTTGACGCTTACGGGTAAGCTCTACTAAACCCAATTCAGTTAATTGAGCAATTTGGGGACGGGCTTTATCTGCTTTCAGAGCTTTATTAAAGTGTTCGAGAACCTGTAACTGGTCTCGCCGCGATTCCATATCAATGAAATCAACAACAATTACCCCAGCAATATTACGCAAACGTAACTGACGTGCTATTTCCGCAGCAGCTTCGCAGTTTGTCCACAATACGGTTTCTCTAGCCGTAGCCGAACGGGTAAACGAACCAGAGTTGACATCTATTACTGTTAATGCTTCCGTTGGCTGAATAATTATGTAACCGCCAGAAGGTAAATCTACTCTTGGTTTTAGAGCTTCCTTAACGGCAGCATTAATCCGGAAGTATTCTAAAATTGCAGTGCGATCGCGGTGGTGGTCGATTAATAAGCCTTGGGGTACCTGTCCGCCGCTCCAGTTCTGTAAATACTGCTTGACTCGCTTTAAGCCGGTGCTGGAGTCTACTACAATTCGGTTAACATCGGCACCATACATATCCCGCAAAACGCGCTGGATAAAGTCATCGTCACGGTTGAGCAAAGCTGGCGCACGGCTAGTTTGAGCTTGCTCGCCAATTGACTCCCATTGCTTTTGCAGAAATTCTAAATCTTCAATAATCGCTTCTTCAGGTTTACCTTCGGCTTCAGTACGGATTAGTAAACCCATTCCTGCCGGTTTAATCAAGATTGCTAAGGCTCGCAAACGGTTACGTTCGTTTTCGTTCCTTATCCTACGGGATAAATTCACGCCTCGTCCATAAGGCATCAGAACTACGTAGCGCCCCGGTAGGGTAATGTTACCCGTAAGCCTCGGTCCTTTCGTACCCGTCGGCTCTTTCATTACTTGCACCAATACTTTTTGTTGTGGTGTCAATAATTCCGTGATAGCCGCTGACGTGCGTCTTAACCTCAATGGTCCGAGGTCAGTTACATGAATAAAACCATTTCGCTCCGGGTCGCCAATATTTACAAAAGCTGCATCTATCCCAGGCAATACATTTTCTACGACTCCTAAGTAAATATCACCAATTTGTTGATGACCAGTAGCTACGACAAGTTCCTGTATTTGGTCTTCAGAGAACACCGCAGCAATTTGATGCTGTTCGGCGATGATAATTTGTTTCGGCATTCAATTTCCTCAAAAAATTGGCAGCTTAAATATTCGGGGAGGGGTTATTATTCAATCTATCCTGCTTTTCCCCTGCAAGACGCTGCTCTAATAAAATTGCACTTACTTTCACTCAAATAAACGCGAGCTAAATACACGTTGTGATTGCGTTTACACGCTCTCTTATTTCAGAACGGTCGCATATTTTTATAAATAAATCATCCGTCCATGTTTAATTTATGATGCCTTACTGTACCAATGAAGGTATTCGTGTAGAGGCAGTTACATTTTGACACTCTCGTGCAGAAAGTGCGGGAGATTCTTTTCAGAATCGGGCAGCGTTACCTAAAATATTCTCGCGAGCGCTAAGCTACGCTGAGCAAGTTTAGTCCTACTACTGCTGTGTTCGTGGGCTGCACCCCAGAGATGGAGCTTAAAATGCAGGGGCCGATTATAGAGAGATGCTGGATACACCGCGAGTTAATTTGTTTTAAAGTCTGCCCCTGCAATTTACGCCGAGGGTAATAGCCCATTTTTTACGGAAATTTTAACACCGTTAGCCTCTACCGGCTTTAGGATAACTCCAATCAATTCATCATTCACAGTGCCAGCTGCGCGGGCAAATCTAGGGAAGGGACCTATACTTATTCCGATTCCCGACGTGGAATTAAAAGCCTTGTACTGACTTTTAAATTCTACCTACCAGTGGCACTCAGAAGTGCCTCCTCACTGTAAATTTCCCGCTCTATTAGCTGGGAATGCCGGAGCCTCGCTACTATTTACAAACGATCAAATGTAGGAGAAGCAATTGGACGAAGCTAGTACAAGAATAACTGATTCACATTCGTAGCCATAAGAAATTTTGAGAGAGCGTTCTTCAATCTACCAATGCTTTATCCGGAATAATATCCCAGGGTCTTGCATTCTAAAATATGGAAAACTTTAGCACCCCACACATAGCGGGTAGTAAATCAGTTTGTTCCGTTGCAGCGCCAGAAAATTTCTCTTCATCTAATTCTAACGCAAGGTCGTAAAAAATCAATTCCAAGTTAATCTTAAATCAAGCAGGCAATTTCATCACTACAATTGCCTGCTTAATTATTAAACCGCCAAAATTAGCTTGCTCCTGTGTATGTGCAGCAGTTCAAATTCTGTTGTCGTTATAAGTTCAAGCATCACTGGAATTTGTTCTGGACGTAAATTTGTACCATCATTGCGACAAGCTCCTACGTACCGCAAAATGGCAATGTTACTCAAATTTGATTTACCCTTTGCTGTCTCGACAATTTCTAACTCAAACAAACGTTCGCGCAGATTTACCGTCTTGATTTTACCTTTTTTGGTTTTATGCTGCACCCAAATTTCTTTTTTAGTAACGATCGCATTAACCCAAGCTTGCCATTGATATAAAGTTGCTTCTCTACTAGTGCTTAAAGTAATCAAATACTGAGCCGCTTCAAGAGCTTGAGATGCGCTCTGGGCTTTTGTATCCACCTGCACTACATCATATATGGGTATGCCTGCGGGTAAAGAAGAACTCAAATCGTTTCGGAAAGTATCAACATCAATTTTTTGAGTTAGTTCAAAATCTACAATTTCATTGTTGCTAGTAGCTCCTAAGGGTAAAGCATTTGCTATTGATATTCTCGCTTGTGGATTATACCCACCGCTAAATGATACTGGTAATCCGGCTCGTCGAACGGCTCGGTCAAAAACTCTCATCAAATCTAGATGACCTACTAATGCCATATCATTCTGTTTTCCAAACCATACTCGTAGTCGTAGAGCCTTAGTAGTATTGGGAACAAAATCTCCAGCAAACTCCGGGATGGGCGGTGGTGCAACCACTACATTATGACCAAAATCGGTACCGCAAACCCCACAATGGGAGCAACCATCGAAGGAACAATCGGGAACGGAGGCGGCTTCCATTGCACGTTGTAGATCTTCGATTAGCCACTTTTTCTCAATCCCCGTGTCAATATGATCCCAAGGCAGTAAGGCATTGAGGCGCTCGTCTTCGTCTGCACAACTGTTAGACATCACATTCCATTCACCGTTTTGTACCTGGCGATATTTCCAGTCTAACCGAGCTTCGGAAATTGCTTGTTCCCAGGCTGCAAAAGCTTTATCTAAATTGTCGAACCAGGAATCCATTCCCGCACCTAATTCCCAAGCACGACGCAGCACTGGGGCTAGAGTTCTGTCTCCCCTGCCAACAAAATCTTCCATAGCTGAAATTCGCACATCCGTGAAATTAACTTTTATTCCACGCATCTGACGAAATTCTTGCCGTAGCAGTTCTTGTTTGCGTTTAAAATCGCTGGTAGAAACCGAGTGCCACTGAAATGGTGTATGAGGTTTGGGTGTAAAGTTAGAAATTGTGATGTTAAAATTCAAAGGTTTTCTGCCCTTAGCCCAACATTCTCGCTTTAACCAGCCTACCGTTTGAGCAATGCCTAATACATCGACATCAGTTTCACCTGGTAAGCCAATCATAAAGTATAACTTTATTTTATCCCAACCTTGCTCCCAAGCTGTTTTTACCCCCCTTAATAATTCCTCATTCGTTAAACCCTTATTCACAATATCCCGCATCCTTTGAGTCCCGGCTTCTGGGGCGAAAGTCAACCCACCTTGCCGTCTTCCACCAAGAATATTGGCAATATTTTCGTCAAATCTATCTACCCGTTGGCTGGGTAAGGTAAGGGAAATATTTTCGTTTTTAAGACGATTTTTTATTTCCATTCCTACCGAACTCAAAGCCAAATAATCCGAACAGGAAAGGGATAACAAAGAAAATTCATTGTAACCAGTTTGACGCATTCCCTCAGTTATCGTTTCCACAACTTTATCGGGTTCTACATCTCGTGCTGGACGAGTTAACATCCCTGGTTGACAAAATCTACAGCCTCTGGTGCAGCCGCGCCTAATTTCAATTGTTAACCGGTCGTGTATAGTTTCGGCATAAGGAACTAAACCGATAGAATAAGCTGGGATAGGACTACAAACCCGTCGTATTATCCGTTTGGGTACATCCGAACGGTTGGGATATACCGAACCATCAGCAGCTAAATCATAAAACTGCGGTACATATACGCCGGGCACCTGTGCTAAATCTAGCAATAAATCTTTACGACTTAATAATCTTTTTTTACCTTCTTCTAAAATTAAACCGATTTCTGGCAATAGTTCTTCACCATCTCCAAGAGCGATAAAATCAAAGAAGTTAGTATAAGGTTCGGGGTTAGATGTAGCAGTTTGTCCCCCAGCAAAAATTAAGGGATAATCTCCCTTCAATCTTTCTTCCCATGTGAAAGGAATGCCAGCCAAATCCAACATTTCCAAGATGTTGGTAGCTCCTAATTCATAACTAAGGCTAAAACCAAGAATATCGAAATCAACAAGATTTCGTTTTGACTCTACCGCAAACAAAGGTGTAGTTGTCGCTCTTAATTTTGCCGACAAATCCGCACCTGGTAGATAAGCCCGATCGCATAACTGGCGAGGTTGAACATTCAGTATATTGTAAAGAATGATATGACCTAGGTTGGAAGCACCAACTTCATATACTTCTGGGTAAGTCAATACCCAGCGTATTGTTGCTGCATCCCAAGGTTTGCGTTTTGCTAAAAGTTCGTTACCCAGGTAACGGGATGGTTTTAAAATATCCGACGTGATTAATTTATCTACTGCAACAGCCACTATGCTACTTTCTAGCTACCTCTAGTAATTACAGCTACTCACTTCCAACATTACCATTGATTAGTGGTTAGTAGAGCATAAAAACTGGATTAGTTTATTATTTAAATGTTTCACCATGTAAACTTACTAGTTTTTACTCTTACTTTCTAGAACAAAAGTATATTTAAATACTCAGATCCTAAGTATAGAATGAGAAAAATCTTTTACCTTCAAATATTTCAAAGACTCTATCTAATTGGGTAAGTTCAAAGATAATTCGATGAGAAGGAGAAACCGAACAAAAGCAAAGACGTTGTTCTAATTGCTTTGCTTCCTTAACTCCAAAGACTAATGCCATCAAACCCGCGCTGTCTATAAAATCAACTTTTTCAAGATCTATCAATACAATAGTATTGGTATATTGATTGAGCGCCTCACTAAGTTCTCGTTCAAATTTGACTGCATTTACAGCATTTAGAGACCCTTGAGGACGAATAATAGTAATTTTAGGATTATAAAGTATCGCTTGCATGGTTACATTCTATTTAAATATTCTTTCTTGAGAGATAGATTTACTCGACCATAATCTTTTTTTATCGCATCGACCATTGGTATTAACTATCTTTGTCGAATCTTTATTACGAGACTGCTTATGTTTAAAGATTGTCACAATTATCCAGACAACTGTAGCTAAATATACTTTTTTCTCGTTCAAGTTAAAAAATAATTTATATAACTAGCATAACTAGTTGCTGGGGTATGAAAAAACATATTTGAAAAATATTAGTTATAAAGTATTAGGACTTATTGTTCTAGCGGTTACATTTGAGCAAACAGTTTGGCTATTGCCTTCGGCGTATAATGCAGGAGTATGCTGATATAGCTAATTCTACCTTGTATACTATCTGGCATTTTATTTCCTTTGAAAATGCTGCGCGAACATCAATTGAGAGGTCCGTGCATTTAAGGTTCTATCTTGGTGTTAATTAAACATAAAGTATCCTTATTTTTTCCTTAATCATTGACTTGTATCTTCTGGAGATGACAAGCTACTTGCCTGCTATAAGTGCGATCCAAATCACTTGTTAAGTAGTACTTGGATCACGCTTTATACCGAAAAACATCTGAGATAATTGGTATTAAATAAATATTTTTTGCTTACTATGAGAACTAAGTACGCTATTCGTCAATTAGTTGAAAGAGCTTTGGTTATCAAGAAATTAACTCCGGAAATAGAAAATGAAATTAATTCTGAACTAACTCAGATGGGTTATATTTCTGACGTTGACTATGAAGCGTTAGAACTTTTAATGGCGGAAATGGATGCAGGTAGAATTAAGCTGGTTCCCAGTCTTTAACTAAGCCTGCTTCTTCACCTATCGAGCATTTATATTGAGAGATTAATCAATTTTCATCAAGGCTAGCGTTCGGCAATACAAATTGTAACGCAAATGGCGCGGGTATAGAGAGAATACCGCCGCTAAACTTATTTTGAGATGGAAATGGGTGTGATGCTCTTCAGTTCAATATCACATTCAATAGTTTGTTTTTGATAAATCTAACCTTTGCTTATTCACAACAAATTTTGGTTAGCTTGCCAAAGTTGCCGAATAAACTGATGAAGTTCTTGCCTAGCTTTTCGATCTACTTCAGGTTTTGGTTCTTTTGCTAAAATTTCAGTGTATAGTGCAATTACTTGTGTATCTAAAGCTGGTTGAAATAAATTTATTGGCCAGAGTAAATCGGAAGTAGAACGCAAATCAGTGATTTGCCGTGATTCACACTCTTGAGTAACAAGCAATAAAGGACGTACCCAACATAAATGACGCTCGATCGCGACTTGAATAACTTCTGCATATAGCCTGCTGTCGCCACATTCTAAAAAGACTATTTGTCCGTCTTGGAACTTTGTTTTTATCTCCATAGTTACGAGGGAATAGGGCTACAAAGATGACATCACTGCTATCTATATTTAGCTAACTCGAGCTAGTTCAGAAGAAATTGAACAACTCCAAGTGTGATATAAATTACGCAATCTTCATAAGTAACGGGTGGTGCGTGAGTTCAGAAATCTTATTATTGCCTTTATAATCTTAAGAAGTGTAACACACCCTACTTGAAATTATGTGCCAGCCAGTTGAATAAGTCCTATGTGAAACTAAACTGAAAAAGTAAACTACTATTCTCGTAATGTTTATTCACCAATGCAATAATTAATCTACTGTAGAAAACTGTTTTTATATTCCAGTATGGCAATTAGATGCTATACAATATTTAAAATAACAGTTAAGTAAAGTTTAGAAAACAATTCTGTTGTAGTAAATAGATAGTTATATTAGCATACTAGCCGTGTCAGTCGAAATCTTAGAGAAGCGTTCAACAACCCGTAAGCCAGCGCCTCGGTACCGTGTTTTGCTCCATAACGATGACTACAACACTATGGAGTTTGTGGTACAGACACTAATAACCACAGTGCCGAGCCTCAGCCAACCCCAGGCTGTCAGTATTATGATGGAAGCCCACACAAATGGATTTGGTTTAGTCATCACTTGTGCTCAAGAACACGCCGAGTTTTATTGCGAGACTCTCAAAAATCACGGGTTAAGCAGCACAATAGAACCAGAAGAATAAAATTGATGAAACTGTTTATACCAAGTTTTCGTCCCTCTTAGAGGCATGGTAAGGAAACAAAAACTAGTATTAATCTGTTTATTGTTTGTCCAATCTTTACCTATATAAATGACTTGGGATGAAAATAAACTTGCTTAGTTTCGCTCAGCGCCCTGCCCCCATAAGGTTGGGCTGCTTTATTTTTAGTTTACTGTTAGCGTGGTTGCCTTATGCGTCAGCAATTTATCTTTTAGTCAACGATGAAAATACCCGAACTATTTTAACAATGGGTATTTTAGCGGTTGAATTTTTATTTATACTACCTTGGTGGAGTAAGTACATCCATGAGCAATCCCAAACATTTCCTTATTATGGTTTGGAGTTTACGCGGAAAAATGCAGTCGAGTTGCTACGTGGTGTAGCCATTGGATTAATTAGTATTTTAATTTTATTTGGTTTACAAGGAATATTGGGTTGGTTAGTTTGGCAACAACCCAGTTTTCCGATGCTCAAATTAATTTTGGAAGGGTTAATTACTGGTTTGGGTGTGGCTTTTGCCGAAGAATTATTCTTCCGGGGATTGATATACGATGAATTGCAGCGAGACTATAATTCTAAAACAGTAGTCTGGGCAATCGCAATTATTTTTGCGTTACTGCATTTTATTAAACCACTCCCAGAGATTATTCGTACATCACCGCAATTTTTCGGATTATTGCTCTTAGGCTTGGCGTGCGCTTGGGCTAAACGTAGTTGCAGGGGGCGCTTAGGTTTACCTATAGGAATTCATGGGGGTTTAGTGTGGGGTAATTACATTATCGAGGTAGGAAAACTAATAAAATATTCAGGCACAATTCCCCAATGGGTTACTGGCGTAAATAATAATCCCTTAGCCGGAGTAATAGGTTTATTTAGTTTAATGTTGTTGGCGTTGTGGATGCGCCAAAAACAGTTAAAAGTTAAAAGTTATTGAGTTTACTTGCTTAAATGATGGTTGCATTGTATACAAACTACCGAATGTGAGATATATATCTGTATGGCTAGATCAAAAACCTCTACAAATTCTTGTAAAATAAGTTTTTGAATTATTTAAGCTAAAAATAAACTATCTAATTATTAAAGGCAGGCTGATATAACCCCATTTATCCCCAACTTTAACCCATGCCTGGCCGACTTTTGGCGAGACTGCACTTGTTTGGTATAAGGATAAATCACCTGCATGGTCAAATTGCGGCGAGATTAGCATTTGACCATTTTTATCAATATAACCCCATTTGTCATTGAGATTTACCTTTGCTATGCCGCTGGAAAATTTACCCGCATCGTCAAATTGCGGCTTGATAACAAGTGAACCTTTCTTATTTATATAGCCATATTTGCCATTTATCCATACTGATGCTAGCCCGTCAGAAAAATTGCTGGCTTCTAAAAAAGATGGCTTGATATGAAATTTACCTTGGCGATTTATATATCCCCACTTGCTATTATTACTTGCTAATGCCAAACCTCCGGAAAAATTCCATACCCTTTCAAATTGAGGTTGGATAACTAATTTACCTATGATGTTGATGTAACCCCATTTCCCATCAACTTTAACTGGTGCCATATCTTCATTAAAAGAACCAGCATCGTTAAATTGGGGTTTAATAACAAAATTTCCAGTATTATCAATATAGCCCCATTTCTTGCCCAATTTAACGGGTGCTAATGGGATTTTATTCGCAACCTTACCTTGCTTATCTATTGCAAAAGACATGGCATTGTCAAATTGAGGCTGAATGACAAATTGACCAGTTTTATTAATATAACCCCATTTATCCCCTAATTTTACGAGTGCGATTCCCTGTGAAAAATCCCTAGCTACCTCAAATTGGGGTTTGATAACTAATAAACCATTTTTATTAATATATCCCCATTTTTCCCCCACATTTACCCATGCTAGCCCTTCGGAAAATTCTCCTGCTGCTTTAAATACAGGAGGTATAATGACTTTACCGGTACTATTAATATATGCCTTACGATAACCAATGTATACTGAAGCCAAACCTTCAGAAAATCCACTTACAGATGTAAATTTTGGCTGAATTATAAAAGTAAACTTGCTATTTTTACTGCTTTTAAGACGTTTAGTTAATGAATTATTCGGCTTAGAAAAGACTGGTGGTACAGATATTAGCCAGGAAAAAGTTACAACGGCTGCAGAAATTGCTGCTAATCGGTTGCAAGCTACTAAAAAAGTTGCTTTGGGTGATACAACCATAAAATTGTGTCAAATTTTGATAGATTTTAATTCTTGTACTCGCTAGTTAGATAAAGGTTATTAGATATTTATTCCACCTAATTTGATAACGTCAGTGATTGTGAGAATGTTCCTGTATTAAGCTGCTACGCATAAAAGTAGTATATTTAGAAATATTATTAAAAGCTAAAAATCTTATCTCTTTTGCCTTCTGCATGACAGCCTCTTGCCAAGAGTATTGTGCATTTTTAATGCACAACAGCTTACTAGTCAGCGATCGCTTACGATCTAAAAGTATTTACTCGGAGAATATAGTTAATCAGGAACTACGAACTCATGGAATTGCACTGAATTATTAATCGGAGCGTAAATGTACAGAAGCTTGACGAGACAATGTATCTGGACAATCTGTATGTATCGCCAGTAACTTGAAACGTTATTATATTATCTCTTACAACTCTTCCGCGCAAGATATTATATGATGTTCCTTTAAATGAGTGTGATTGCGACTGTAAGGAAGCAATCTTAAAGCCCTGCGGTTGCCACGTTTCACTCGCAACGACATATTATGGGTGATTTGCCGGAGATCATATTAGTTTAACAAAATGCACCTTTTATAAGTCAATATATCGATTTCAGTTTCAATCAAATAACTAATGCTACTGTTTATTTAGAAACTTTTTGGGCTATAGTTCCTACCAAACAGGCTTTATCGAAATTCACACCGCTTAAGTTTGCACCGTCTAATTCTGCACACAATAAATTTGCCCCTGTTAAATTAGCCCCGGAAAGATTAGCTTTGCGTAAGTCAGCTTCCTCTAAGTTGGCTTCGCTTAGTAACGCACCCTGTAAATCTGCACGACTTAAGTCTGCACCTTTAAGGTTCGCACCCGTAAGATTAGCACCGCGTAGATCGGCACCACGTAAGTCAACGCCTTGTAAGTTAACGTTAACTAAATTACTCCCACTTAAGAAAGCCCCTGCGAAAGAAACTTCGCTAAGTCTAGCACCCATAAAGTTAGCGCCACGTAAATTGCTACCCCTGACATCAGCCCCAGTTAAATCTGCCTGCATTAAGTTGGCTCCCATTAAGTTGGCTCGCAAGTCAGTTTCTTGCAGGTTTGCACCCATTAAATTTGCTCCTTCTAAATGAGCGGCTTCCAATCTGGAATTAGTAAAATTTGTTCCTACTAGGGTTGCGCCAGCAAGGTTAACTCGACTCAAATCTGTTTGGGATAGATCTTCGTCTTCTAAATTAACTCCAGCCAGCTGCTTGAGTTCCCCTGATTTAATGGCTTCTATATTCATATATATATCTTTTAATTATCAACAATAACTAATAAATTTAAATTCAAAATAACCAGACGCAAAGAGATTCAATATTATTGCTGCTCTTTACGTCCATACAGGAGATTATTATCCACAAAAAACTGCAAGCAAAGCTGAATTATTTAAGGTAAGTTCTTATTTCACCGAATTCGCTCATCTCTTCTTGTTTGTTATCAAGTAACCAGATTCCAGCACTAAACTTTGGTGTAATGACGGGTAATTCTAGCCCCTGATGCAAACCCATGACTAATAAAGTTAAAGTTTCTATTAGTTTGGGATCAAAACGAGTTGATTGTTGTAAGCTACATTCTTCAAGAGCTTGAGTAAGGGTTTCTTCCTTAGTGAATCCGGAAGTGAATTTCTCGTTCACTCTACTTTGAAAATCTGCTATTAAAGCCAAAATTCTTGACTCTAAAGGAATCTCGTCTCCTCCTAATCCTGCTGGTGAGCCTGTGCCATCCCACCATTCTGACTGATGGGTAATAATTTGCGCTACCGCTCGCAGTCTTGGCATAGTGCGTAAAACTTGCGTTCCTGGTACTAAAGGACAAGTTAAAGCACAACTAGGTGCGTCTTCTTTGTAGGTAGTTGATATTCCCGGAGTCAAAATGGTTTTGGCTGTTTGTAACGGATGTATGCGATGTAGATACCCCGCAAGCCGCAATCTTTTCATTTGCCATGCGGGCAAATCTAAAAGCTGCCCCATTGTTTCTGATAATGCTACAACCTCTGTTCCTGCGGTTGGATTTGTCATATCGGCAGCATCAAGAAGTTGTGCCATCCGTAAAAATGCCTGAATTTCATTAGAAAATAAGTTTCTATCTAAAATTCTATGGCGATTTCCAGCAGGAACGGAAATATTGGTTTTTCCCACCTGCAAATAGTCTACAACTCGGGAAACCACGGTTGCTAATTCTTCTGATGTGGCAGCATTTGGCTTAATTTCCTGTTCGTATTCGTGCAATTTTTTCGCCAGTTGGGGATTATAACTTTCAATATGATTGATAGCTATTCTCGCGGTTTCCCTGACTAAATCTGGTTCAAACGTCCACAAACCATAGAATTTCCGTTCCAAATCCGATTCTGGCTGTCCGGATGAACCATAATCAGCTGACGATAGTTCTTGACAAATTACCATTGCCGTGTATTTAGGCGATAAAATAATTAAATGCCATTCTTCTGCAACGGCATCTTCTGGTTTTATAGCCACTAAGTCTACATTAAGTAGCTTACTGGTAGGATGTTCCAGCCAGCCACTATCGGGAGCTGCCATGATGGCAATTTGTTGCGAACATTTAGCAATTTCTGCATAACGTTCCGCTTCTTCCAAATACCACTTACCTTGCTGAAAAGCAGTGATGACTAAAGGTTTACTATCATCATTTAATATGTGGTCTTCTAAAGCGTGGCATAAAGCCACCAAGGTATTTTTATAGTAAACGCCGTATCTAATCGGTCTTTTGCTATTTTGATGGGCTTTCTGTAGCCTTTGGAGTACTGAGCCTTCTAACATTTGGTTTTATTAAAGTAATCGCGCTTTGGATTGCGAGTAATTTTAACACCCTACAGCTATAGAGTAATTTATTTATAGTAACTATTAATTATTGTTTAAAACCCCCGTAAATTGACATAAATAACTGAGGTATTGCTTTGAGTCTAAATCCCTGATGCTGTTTTTTCTTCTTTTGGCTATTGAGCTTTCTGTTGCTCCCCTGTTTTCTTTGTAGTAGGGCGTTTTGGGGCACCCTACATATTTTCTATGATATACCGGCGAGTTGTTTTGGTTTTGTTTGAATTGGTGCTGAAAGTGCTTCTTTCAAGTCGGCACAACCAAGTTTTTCTTCTAAAATCCTCATGACTTCACGTCCGAAGTCATTGGGATTTTGTCGTGTGGCTTGCAAGCAAACTTCACCAAAAAAGGAACCCAGAGGTTCGGGGTTCCATAGCAGTTTTCTCGCATTCCAGGGTGCTAAGAGCATCGGATTGTAATTTTTATTGAGGATACCTTTTTTAAAGGCGTATTCTTCTAGATGAGTGTGCGGTTGCAATCCAATGAAGAAAATTGCCGGTTCAACTTTATCTACTCCGAAAATTCTTTCTAATTCGCGATGATAAGCGATGGTTTGGCGAATAGTTTCTGGACGTTCGTCTATTACATTAAAAGAATAGTTAACCGAAACTAAATCGTTGAACCCGGCTGCTTTTAAATCACGGCAGTTTTCTAAAACAGTTCGCAGATTATAACCCATCCGCATTTTTCGCACCAGTTCTTGAGAACCGCTGGTAATACCGATTTCAAAGTAGTTCATGCCGGTTTTTACCATCAAATCGCAGAGCTTGGGAGTCAGGTTATCGGCACGGATATAGGCAGCCCAATTAATATCCGTCATTCCGGAATCAACGATTTTCTGCAAAAGTTCCACAGCATCATCCATAAATTTCCGCGCTGGGATAAATTGAGCATCGGTAAACCAGAAGTTACGAATTCCTCGCTCGTAAAGTTGTCGCATTTCCGCAACGACTTCATCGGAGGGATTTATCCGTACCTGCTTACCTTCCACAACTGTGTAAACGCAGTAGCAACAATTGTGAGGACAACCGCGCTTGGTTTGTACGCCAATATAAAAGTCTTGTTCTTGGAGATAATAGTTAAAATCCGACCAAATACTTTCGATATAGTCGTAATTACAAGCAGTTTTTTCAATCTTGTTCGGTTCTTCGTGAATTAAGCGATCGCGCGGTTGAGTTTCTCCCACAACATAACAGCGCTCATCCCGAAATTCTTTGCCGCTTAACAATTTTTCTAATAAAGTTTCCCCTTCACCAACAGAAACAATAGAACCTTTGGGTAAACTATTGCTTAACTGTTCGTAATAAACGCTAACCGCACCACCACCGATAATGACGCGGACATTTTCGTTGTATCTACGAGCGCGTTCTAATCCCCGTTTAATTAATGCCGAATTACGCCAAAGTTCTGTATAAAAGCCTTTGAGCATCTGCAACCCGCCCAAAGCACCGTGTAGCTTCACAAAAGGATTTTTCGCGTAGAAAATCTCAAAAGAATACTGTAAAGGATTCCCACCTCGTCCACCAACTGGAGCAAAAATATGAATATCTCGCCAAGAGTAAATTAATAGCGTTGGCTTGAATTCATCAATACAATTGTCCAGAGCAGATTTATAGTCTAAAGGTGGTATCGTTCCCAAATCAAAAATCCGCTGTTCGACATTCTCGAACAGCTTATGGACATGATCTGCAAGGTAAACAACCCCAATCGGAAAAATGGGGTTGCAAGGAAGGCGAACGTAGAGAATCTTGTTTTCCATGGTGGGTATTTCAACTTCCATCTAACCGTCATCAAATAAAAAACAGAGTTAATATCGACTTTAAAACTACTGATTTAAATCAATTTTCGTCCTTTACCACAATCGTACTTGAGTTTTTACTCAATTATTAATAAATGTATATTGCCTTTCAAAATCCTGTGGTTATAGGCAAGAACTCTCACCTAGGGAGATAAAGCCCTCATATTCATACACATAATTTTATGAAAATTAACTTCATATAGCTTTACAATAACATCCACTTCGTTTCTTAAACCCATTTGATCCACATCAAATTTGTTTTGAGGTATGAGTCTGCCCTTATAGTGTTCCTGATTTGAAGATGGTAGAGAAGAGGGGATGGAGGATACAAAGGGCTTTGTATTATAGGTTGTATGCTGCTTCTACAGCAGGGCTGTTTCATTTTATAGATAAGTTTATTTGGTCAACACAATATATAGGCAATTATGTTTTATAGGTCATGGGTTATTAATAATTTGGGATCAATATCTCGAATTTAATCTTGCACTTCGATTATCTTGGGGAAACGAAACGGCTATCGGCTTAAGACGCAGGGTTACTCGCCAGTTAGTATCCCAAGACGACTTTTAAAGTAGGGGATAAAAACAAGTTGGACTTTTGACTAACCCAAGAGCAAAATTCTTTTGCAGGAGCCAAATAAATGAGGAGACAAGAAGATGGGAAAAATTTTTAAACTTGAAACTTAAAATTTAGATCCCCTGAAAATTTTTCATCCCGAGATGCAAGCCTCCAATTGCTTTGCGGAGTTACTTAGTTATTCTTAGATACGGGATTACACAGAGTAGGAGTTAAATTCTTTTAAACCCTGCCAGCAGCAACCTGAAAATGCTTTGTGCAAAAAAATTGTGAAAGATAAAGCTGCTTACTACACGAAGACGGATCGCTTATCTATTTCTGCCTCTGCATTTTTACGGAAAATGTAACTCTTTTACGCTACAGACAATTACTTTAGCAACCCTGCTATAGGTCAGTAAATATTTCATATATTCTTACTCCAAAATTCATTAAACTGCACGAGATCATTTTATAAATTTCATAAAAAGATTCTCATGCTTAGTGCATAATATATAATTGCAGGAAACGCATAAATTTTTATAAAAATTTCATATGTGGAACATATCTTAAGGTAGAAATAGCATACAAATAGCCAGTTGGTATTCAGAGTTACAGCAGGCGGGGATCGAGCAGTGCTAATTTTGCTGATGTAAGATAGAATTGTGGCGTCAAGCTCCTCAGCAGTTATGGCTCAAATATTAGATCCCCTACCTCCTGAACAACCAGGAAAATTTCTTTGCTGCTACGTTAATGCCACAAGTAAAATACAGGTGGCTCGCATCTCCAATGTTTCTAATTGGTACTTTGAAAGGGTTGTATTTTCTGGACAAAGATTAATCTTTGAAGCACCCTTATATGCTCAATTAGAGATCCATACGGGGATGATGGCAAGTTCAATTTTGTCGGATACTATTCCGTGCAGTCGGCTTGCTATTAACGAAGCAAATATTTCTGATTTGGAAGTAAATTCAGATAGTCAGAATAGTAGTTCCATCGATAATAATTCTCTTGTGTCCTCACTTAATTCAAAAAACGGAGATTCAACAAAACCATTAACAATCGTTGGCTAAAGCATTTATTGATTAAAAATTTTTTTCTCTATTTTTGGGTTGCTGATATTAGTAACCCCTTTTTATTTTTTAATTATTAAGAGTGAGGAGTGATGAGTTAAGAATCAAGAGTTAAGAATTACCTATCTACTCTCCCTTGTACCAAAAGTCCCCATAGCTTCCACTCGCCAATATGTCCCAAAGCAATCTACAATCCTAAGTATGAATCTACCTTCATTTCTTTGGTTGTGGAAAATCGCCGCGTGGTCGATGGGGTTATCATTACTTGCTTACTTACTGCTAGCAGTAACGGGTATCTTGATGTTTCGTAGCAGAAGATCTGGAAGTCCTAGATTTATCTCCCTGTTACCGGGGGGTTCTGGTGGATTAAGGATACTTCACTATGGAATGGGTAT
Source organism: Cyanobacteria bacterium P01_D01_bin.50 (assembly GCA_039200565.1). Lineage (GTDB taxonomy): Bacteria > Cyanobacteriota > Cyanobacteriia > Cyanobacteriales > Nostocaceae > Rivularia. Next base: position 16,473 of record JBCCSG010000025.1, read on the forward strand.
CACTATGGTTGGTTTAGTGATACTACTGCTGGCTATTGGTATTGTCGGAACTTTAGGTGAATATGGTTATTTAGGACATTCACAACACCTAGGTGCTGGTTTAAGTACTGTAGTACTAGTTTTGGTATCTGCTGGAAGTGCGATCTTGATCCGTACTGGTTGGGCTTGGGCTAGACGTATTCACGTTAGTACAAATATTGCTTTATTTATTGTATTTGTCTGGGTATCCTTGAGTGGCTGGAATGTGGTACAAAAGTACTTACCTTAATCAGTTATCAATTATCAATTATCAGTTATGAACAGGACTTACCCAATTGTCACAAGCTTTTATGTTGGTGCCGTACTACAAGCTGTGATATTTCTCGTTTACAATCAATCGAAGTCTCACAGGGTTCTCATTAAAAATTTTAATGGGTTTCCGTCAGGTGCCCCTACAAGTAAAGGCAGCCAGTTGTGGCCATTACTAATGAAGTAAAAAACTTTTTTCCAGAATTGGCAAAATTTTGGGAGAATATGCTCAATTCTTAACAGATTATTGTTAATTGATAATTGTTAATTGTTTATGGAAACGTCTTCTATTTTTCGACTATCCCCTTTAATCAGGATTACGCTTTTAAGTCTGTATTTAGCGCTAACTTTGCCGTTACCTTTCCTTGCGGATGTAACTAATGCGCCCGTAGCGCCTGCATTACTTTGGCTAGGAATTGGCTTGGGTTTTGTAATTTTATATGCAGTTTTAACCGAACGGGTGATTTTAACTGAGGAGGGAATTAAAGTTGCTTATGCTACTTGGGTCCCAAAGTTTTTCCGTAAAGGCTGGTCATTACCTTGGTCTGAGGTACAACAGTTAAAGCCACGTACTACCGGACAAGGCGGTATAGTTTACTATTTTCTCAGTAAAGACGAGAAAGCTTATTTACTGCCAATGCGTGTAGCAGGATTTGCCCGTTTGGTAAGAACTGTACAAGAAAAAACCGGCATTGACACTACCGATGTTTATCCTTTAGCACAGCCCTGGATGTATTTAATTCTGCTAATGTTTACTTTGTTTATGTTTTTGGTTGATGGTTGGACAGTTTTAACTGCGATTAGTGTTTAGTAGTTAGTTGTTGGTGGTTGGTGGTTAGTAGTTAATAGCTAGGATGGAGGAATTATTTTTAACCAGTTAATAGTTATCAATTTTTAATTTATAATTATTAACAACTAACTCCTAATTTCTAACTCCTAACTTTCCCTCCATGTTTATCAGAGGTATTCAATAAACTGCTCAGGAACTAATCTAAGATTGCCAGATTTCACGCTTTCAATATCTATCCAGAGGGCTATTTTTTGTCGTTCTCCTTCGTTGAATGTGATTTTTTCTTGTTGGTAAAATTTGGGGTTTACTAAGTCGCATTCGTAAAGTTGAATGATTTCGTGACCTGGTTTTCCTTGGAAGGTAAATATATTTTCTAAGCAGGCTAAGTAGCGAATGTTGGTTAATTCTGCTTGAATTTCTTCTTGAAATTCGCGTTGGAGGGCTTCAAAACTGGTTTCACCAAATTCAACGCCGCCACCCAATGCACGGTAAAATTTATCTTTCTTGACTGGATCGTAACCTTCGGAGAGCAAAGTGCGATTGTTGCTATCTCTAATTAATCCTAGGGCAAGAACGCGGATTGTACCTTCTTTATACATTATTTTCTCTAATTATCATAAATAAATGAAGGACGACTATCGCTATCTTCAACGGGCCAATCTGGATTTTCGCCGCCAATGTAAACTTCATCAATGGTGACGTATTCTACACCAAGCTGAGTGAGGGCGTTAATCAGAATATCAAGGGCGATCGCGTCGGAAGTTCCTAAGTCAAACCAACACCGCGCCCAATCTCCGTTGTATTCAAATTCACCCATATTATGCATTAGGGCCAACAAACTATTTTGATAGCCATCTTGGTCATAATGTAAATAGCTAATATCAAGTCCCGTTTCTTGTACTTGGAGATTTTCGGCGTTGAAAGCACCCAATTTACCCAAATAAAACCAAGAATCAAAAAGTTCTTCTACAAACTGCTTTTCACGCTCTGAAGGAACTGTGCTAAACCTCAACCAAATCCAGACATCAAAAGGATTAATCTCACGGAATTCTATCTTCATGTTTATTTTAATATCCAGATTAGTTTTACCCAAGGTCATTTTAGAAGAACTTGGGGAGTTAGGAGTTAGGAGTGAGGAGTTAGGGGTTAGGAGTTAGGAGTTAGGAGTTAGGAGTTAGGAGTTAGGAGTTAGGAGTTAGGAGTTGGGAGTTAGGAGTTGGGAGTTAGCAATTTAAAATTGAGAACTATTAAACTTTAACATGCAAACCTTTAAGTTTTATTTTTCAATGTCATGGGGCTGGGTTCCTAATTCTTGGTTAATTTTTTTTGCTGTTCTTCGACGCTCGCGTTTTATTTGTTTGACTAAACTTGCCGGTAGTTGGGACTTTTTCTCTAGTGCTCGATCAAAATGAGTAAGTGCTTGTTGCATCAAAAGTGGGTTTTTCTGTTTTTTACCTTGTTCGCGGAGAATTTGTGCTTTGAGATAGTACAATTCTGGATTATCGGATGTTATTTTGAGGGCACGATTGGCGTATGTTAAAGCTTGGGGATATTTTTTTAAGTCTCTGTAAGCTATAGCTATACCCCTATCTACTAAGTACTGAGGACCTGCATTTTCTTCCAATCTCTTAATTGCTTGTTGGGGGTTGGCGAAAGGCAAGTTTACAGCCAACATTAAATCCATATAACCCTTGATTAAATTGAGCTCTGGATCTGTAGGAGAAATAGCTTCGGCTTTGTCTAAATGATTGTAAACTTCTCGCAAACGACTAAGTGCTTTTGGCGCACCGCTAACAGTGCCTTCACGCGTGAGAATTACTGCTCCTTTTAAAAAATGACCGACAGCAGCGTATAAATTGCCACGTAATGGGTCTGATACAATTAATTTTTTTGCTGTATCTAAAGTCTTTGCGCTGTAAGATTCTAATGTAGTTAAATCCTCGTTATTATAAGCTAAAGATGCCTGCATGGCATAAGCTAGAGGTTCGTTTGGCTCCTTTGATATTGCCTGTTGTAAATACTTTTGTGCTGCTTGATAGTTACCTTGTTCAAAAATTGCTTTAAATGCGGCTTCGGTACGATCGCCAATATTACGCGGTTGATTTCGGGGAAAAGGATCTGCGGCTGTTGATGGATTTACCCATATATTTAGTGCTACTACAGTCGCAAAAACAGTTCGAGCAAAACTTATAAATTGGTTGGAGGTAGTTGCAGGTAAAACAGAAAATTTTTCAGTCACGATCAACCTCAGAATTATTACTGTTGAATGAGTTGAATATATTACTTATAATTACGTAAATAGTTTACCGTTACCCCGTGTATATTCACGCAACAATTTTATAAATAATTTGACGGGTACCCATAAGAATTTTTTGATTCTAAAAAAAATTCTTATGGGTGCCCTTGACTGGGTAGATTTGAAAGGGTTCCCAGGTTTTTTTTGTAACTAATAGTAAGGGGCGATCAGTCTGCCACAATAAGTAGAGATGCTTGTTGAATGTTGTATCTGTAAATAATATATCGGTTTTCGTTTGCGGGTCGCACAATTTTAACTCTTTCCTAAATTCGGTAGGAGAGGCCTTAAACTCAAAGATAAATTTTGATTTGTGTAACTGACTCAAGTGAAACCCGCTATATCTTTTGAGGAAGTGGAATGGGGATCTTTCGGAACTGTGTCTGTAGTTCTAGTTTAGTTAATTAATAAGTGACTAATTTTCAGTAATCGTAACCAATGCTCTATCTCAGAAATTTAATTTATCATCCTACTGCTAGCCAAAATGCAATTCTCAAATCAATTAATTTAGATTTAGCACCTCAAAAATTGGGTTTAATTATAGGGCCAAGTGGTTCTGGAAAAAGTACATTGCTTGAAATGCTATCTGGACTAGCAGAGCCTACATCTGGCTCGCTGTTTTGGCGAGAGCAGGAATTAATAGCCGAAGAAATGCAGCAATTAGCTGGGTTAGTATTTCAATTTCCAGAGCGTCATTTTTGCGGGGGTACGATTTTAGAAGAGTTACGTTTAGGACACCCAGAGTTAGGGGTAGAGCGAGTCAGACAAGCATTAAGTGAAGTCGGATTAGAACATTTATCTTTTTCAACACCACCTCATGCATTAAGTGGGGGGCAGCAAAGGCGTTTGGCTCTAGCGGTGCAATTAATTCGTCAGCCACATCTATTGTTATTAGACGAACCTACAGCAGGTTTAGATTGGTCGATGCGTCGCCAACTGGTAAATTTATTAGCGAAATTAAAAGAACATTGGACTTTGTTAGTAGTTACCCACGATGCAGGAGATTTATTACCAATTGCTGATAGTTGCTGGACTTTAAGTCATGGGGAATTGGAATCAATCTCGCCAGGTGCACTGAAATCTAAAGTTAAAGTTCAAGAATCTGAAGCTGCTGTATAATCTCGTGAAGGACGTTTAATTACTCCTAACTATAGCCAATTTCACTTGGATGCAATACAACTTGAATCTGCACAAACCCCTGTCCGATGCTTTGGAGAGGGGAAGGGGTGAGGTTTAATTATGTATCTCACTCAACTGAAAACTGGTATACCCACTATTAACTACTAACTCATAACTCTTAACTAATAACTGTTAACTCATAGCGTTAGACTGGCTATTAGATAAGATTTGTTGGTTTAAATATGTCGGCAGTTTCTAAATCCTCCCTTCGCGAACAACAACACTCCCTTATTCGGCAGTTAGCTGATACCGTCGAAAAAGTTTGGCGTAAGCACTTAGACTTATCTTCTTATAATTTGCCTGCTGAGCTAGGATATGTGGAAGGTAAGTTAGAAGGTGAAAAACTCACGATTGAAAATCGCTGTTATCAAACTCGAGAGTTCCGCAAGTTACATATGGAACTAGCAAAAGTTGGTCCAATGTTGGATATTTTGCATTGTGTAATGTTTCCTCGTGCGGAGTATGACTTACCGATGTTTGGTTGCGATTTGGTAGGCGGTAAAGGTCAAATTAGTGCGGCGATCGCCGATTTGTCTCCGCTTCGTATGAGGGGTAGCTTACCATCTAATTACAATATTGCACTCAGTGCGCTACCTGTGCTTAATTTCTCTCAACCTCGCGAATTACCCCAATGGGGAGACATTTTTTCTGAGTTTTGTATTTTTGTACGCCCTAGTTCTCCCCAAGAAGAACAAATGTTTCTCTCACGGGTGGAGAATTTTTTGGAAATTCATTGTCAAAATGCTATTGCAGCAAAACCCGTTTCACCGGAAACAGCAAATAAACTACTTGAAGGGCAGTTAAATTACTGCACTAAACAACAGCAAAATGATAAAACTCGACGCGTTTTAGAAAAAGCTTTTGGTTCGGATTGGGCTGAATACTATATGACAACTGTTTTATTTGATATTCCTTCGTGAATAGTTATAGTACTGCCGTCATCCTTTGTAAGGATTGAAAAATCCGGTTTTTTGATGAACCGGTTTTTCAATACCACACTTTTCTATAGCTATATATAATTTTTTTGGCGTGTATTTAGCTATTAAATCACGTTTTTTGTCATTTATTCTTCTAAATAGATTTACTCATCTGTAGATTCTGTTACGTTTTATAAAAAATTACCAATGTAGAATTTATGTAGTTTGAATAAAGCATTGATATATAATAATTTAGATATACAAAATATCAAGGATAAAATAAAGTGTATGCGCATTTATTAGAGTAGAAAATTCTCAATTGATTATCCTTTAAGTTCACAGTTTGTTCCATAAGTGTGTAAAAATTACCTCTAGGATAAATTACTTATTATCAATATATAAATGATTAAAAGTAAATTGTAATCCACATAAAACTGTTATACAGAATAATATTCTTTTGCCTGATTTGAAATCATTATTTTTAGCAGGTAATTATCACTATTATCGAAAAAAAAATTATTGTATAAATATATTATAGGATGAATAAAGTTTAGACTTTCAATATTTTATAGAATAATGCTTAGGTAAATATATCTGTCGTAGCCATATTTATTGTTTGGCATTTGTCGCTTTAGATTAAAGTCTTATAACTACTTACTAATTTTGAATTAATCTGATTTTTAAACAGATTCACTCGATCTTTTTCTAAAAAAAGATAATTTATAATTTTTTGACTTTTGACTTTCGCGAAGCGGTTGACTACTGCTATTACTGAGTTTTCTTTGCGAAAATAAATTTATTATTAATATAAGTAACTGGTCAAAAAATCAAGATTGTATTGAAAGAATCGGCAATTTTAGCTAGAAGCTAGCTATGATAAATTCATCGCTATGGAACTGATTAAATATTCCAAAAATTGAGTTTGAAATAAACAGCACTTATACAGCTATAACAGAAATAATCTTCAATATTTCTGTTGACAAAACATTTTTTGTACAGTTTTTTTTCAGTAAAACATTGATTATTTTGAGCCAAGATTACAGCTTGAGGTGGAATTACTTATTATTTCCGCTTAGCCCAATGAAAAGTATGGAGTAACCTACCATGTCAAGGGTGGATGAGAAACCAGTACCAAGGGAGCAACCACTTGGTAAATCTAAGCTTTGGTGGGGTATTGCACTAGCAGTACCGTTAGCAATTACTGCTGGGGTGCTAACCAAAGCGAGAATGGAACAATTAGAAAATTTAAATACACCAGTACCAATTACACCTGTAGTAAGTAGTGTGAATGCTATGGGGTATTTGCAACCCAAAGGAGAAGTGATTCAGCTTTCTGCACCAACAGGAGTACAAGGTACATCGAGAGTAGATCAAATTTTGGTGAAAGAAGGACAAAAAGTTAAAAAAGGTCAAGTTATTGCCGTTTTAGATAGCTTTACGAGTAGTCAAGCTGCCTTAGAACAAGCAAAGGCCAAAATTCAAGAAAGCCGTGCGAATTTAGCTGGTGTCAGAGGAGGCTCGCCGCGAGAAATTCAGGCTCAAAAAGCGGTTATTGCTCGCCTTGAAGCACACTTACGTGGTGAAATGTTGGCTAACAAAGCAACAATTGCTCGACTCAGGGCACAGTTACGTGGAGAAACTATTTCTCAACAAGCAATAATAAATCGTTTATCTGTCGAACTACAAGGACAACAAGAGTCTCTCAAAGCAACGGTGGCAAGAGTTAAAGCGGAAGCTAGGAATGCTCATGTTGATGCCCAACGTTATCAAAGGTTACACGGAGAAGGTGCTATTTCTCAACAAGAGCTTGATACAAGACGACTTACAGCACAAACTGCAAGCCAAAGATTAATAGAAAGTCAAGCTAGTCGCAGACAAGCAATTGCCAGCCTAAAACAGCAACTTACTCAGGCTAAGGTTGATAGAGGCAAAACCATCGCCATCCTGCAACAGCAGCTTACAGAAGCAGCAGCGAATCAAAACAAGACTATAACAAGCTTACAAAGACAAATAGACGAACAGAAAGCCAATCTCGATAGGCTTGAAGAAATTCACCCTACCAACACTAAGATGGCACAAGCCCAAGTGAGCAATGCGATCGCACAAATGAAAAAAGCCGAAGCGGATATGAAATTGAGCTATGTTATTTCACCAATAACAGGGGAAATTTTAGAAATACATACCAAAGCGGGAGAAACTATGGGTACTGAAGGTATTGCTGAAATTGGACGTACTAACGAAATGATTGTTGTAGCTGAAGTTCCCGAAGGGAGCATCGGTAGAGTGCGTTTGGGGCAATTAGCTTCCATAGTTAGTGACAATGGAGCATTTAGCAGCAAACTACAAGGAACTGTGTCTGAAATTGGTAGAAAAATAGGCAGGAAAGATGTGCTAAATACCGATCCTGCCGCAGATGTGGATGCCAGAGTTGTAGAGGTGAAGATTTCTCTATCTCAAGAAGATGCCCTTTTAGTCGCAGGTTTAACTAACGCTAAGGTGATTGCTACGATTCAAATTTAAAGATCGAAGTTTAATACCTAATTCCTAATTCCTAACTCTTAACAACTAATAATTAATGGCAAAACTACCTTTAGCATGGTTACAACTTAAGCGTGAAGCAACTCGAATGGCAGTAGCATTAGCGGGAATTGCCTTTGCGGATATTCTCATGTTTATGCAACTTGGGTTTCGCGATTCTTTGTATTACAGTAACGTTCGTTTTCATCATAGTTTACAAGGAGAAATAGTTTTAATTAATCGTCAGTCAAGTGCTTTACTGTCGATGAAAAAAATTTCTCAAAAGCGTCTTTACCAAGCTTTAGATTTACAGTCTGTGGAGTCGGCGCATCCAATTTATCTCGACTATACAAGTTGGAAAAATCCCGAAACAGGTATTCCTCGAAATCTTTTAGTTATAGGAGTTAATCCACAAAATAATGTATTGAAACTTCCTGGAGTTAAAGAAAATTTAGATAAAATTAAATTACCAAATGTAGTTTTATATGATCGTTCTTCTAGAAAGGAATATGGACCAATTGCGACTCAATTTGAAGAAGGTAATGATGTTACCGCTGAAGTGAGAAGAAAGCTAGTTAAGGTTGGAGGATTATTTACTCTAGGTGCTTCATTTGGAGCAGATGGTAACTTAATTACTAGTGATGTTAATTTTCTGAGAATTTTTGAAAATCGCCAACCTGGATTGATTGATATCGGTTTAATTAAATTAAAGCCTGGTGCAGATCCAAATCTGGTTGCTCAAAAGTTGAGAAGTTATTTAAATAAAGACGTTAGAGTTTTAACTAAACAAGAATTTATTGATTTTGAAAGAAACTTTTGGGCAAGTAGTACAGCTATTGGTTTTATCTTTAGTTTAGGAACAATTATGGGTTTTATTGTCGGAACCGTGATTGTTTATCAAATACTTTATACGGAAGTTTCAGACCATTTAGTTGAATATGCCACTCTTAAAGCAATCGGTTATTCCCATAATTATTTTTTAGTTGTAATTCTTCAAGAGGCTTTTATTTTGGCAGTTTTAGGATATTTACCCGGAGTTGCTTTTGCTTTATTTCTATACAAACAGGCAAGAGCAGCTACTCTTTTACCAGTTTTTATGAGTACTAGTAGAGCAATTATGGTACTAATTTTAACGATTTTAATGTGTTTTATATCTGGTACAATTGCCGTAAAAAAATTGAAGTCAGCCGATCCAGCAGATATTTTTTAATCAGTTAACAGTGAATAGTGAATAGTGAAATTATAATTTATAAGTACTAACTCCTAACTCCTAAAAACTAACATATTTAGAATGAATAAAGAACCTGTAATTTCAATCAAATACCTCAATCACTACTATGGAAAAGGTGCACTAAAAAAGCAGATTTTGTATGATATTAACTTGGATATTTATCCCGGTGAGATTGTGATTATGACTGGTCCTTCTGGTTCGGGAAAGACAACTTTACTTAGTCTCATAGGTGGCTTACGTTCTGTACAAGAAGGAAGTCTTAAATTTTTAGGAGAAGAATTATATCGGGCTAGCCAGAAAAAATTGGTAAGTGTCAGACGTAATATAGGTTATATTTTTCAGGCACACAATTTACTAGAATTTTTAAGCGCTAGGCAAAATGTCCAAATTGCAGCAGAATTAAATAAATTTAATTCTCAAAAAGAAGCTATTAGTAAATCTAAAAATATTTTACGATCTGTGGGTTTGGGAAATAGAATTGATTATTTCCCTGATAACCTTTCTGGCGGTCAAAAACAGAGAGTAGCTATTGCTCGTGCTTTGGTAAATAATCCACCATTGGTATTAGCAGATGAACCGACAGCAGCCCTGGATAAACAGTCGGGAAGAGATGTTGTAGAAATAATGCAACAACTAGCTAAAGAACAAGGAACTTCTATTTTATTAGTTACTCATGATAGTCGTATTTTAGATATTGCAGACCGTATTATAAATATGGAAGATGGTATTTTAAATAGCGAACAGTTAACATTCAATCACTAACAGTATTTTATGCGGTAGTGGTAGATGATAGATGATAAAAGATAACTGATAACTATGAACTGATAGCTCAGAATTGTCAACTGTTTAATCTTCATTCTCGAGAGCTAGTATTATTATTCGACAAGTTATTCATCATACCGTTATTAGCTGGACGACTGGTACGAAAAGTGACATTTACACCTTCGTTAGATTGTTCTAATACTAGTAAAGGTGTGGGTTTAGCTTTTTGATCCCAATGCATAAAGGCAATTCTACCTTGAATTGTCGGTTGCCATGTATCATGATCTTCTGCCGGACTTAAATAAGTTTCAACGCAATCAATCAATTGACTAATGGTAGCTGAAGTTGTTTGTGTGGGCAATTTCATTAACTTAATTTGAACACGAAATAGTATTCGCTTACCGTTATTTGTGGCAACGCCGGTTTCATACTCCACATCAAAAGTTTCATCTATCTGTCTCCCGGCGCTACTGGCAATTCCTACAACTCCTTGTTGGGAATGATTTGGACGTAATGCTTGAGAAATTTTATCTTTGATTTTGATTTTTATCTGATTCACAATGGCAAAGTGGAAAACTTCTTCCTCCATCCGCATTCGCAAATAATCGAGGTTAAATTCTCGAGAGTTAATCAAATCGGGGTTTGTTTCCATTTTGCGAATTGTTTGGAGAGATAGTTTCAGCTTTTTCTCTAACTCTCGGGTACGGAATTTTTCAAACTTAAGTTTTTTTTGCAGCTTACTAATTTGGATTTTGCCGTAGATTATCAAGATAATTACCATCGCAGTAAGTCCTCCCGATACCATTATCGGTAATTGAGTATCTTTTGCTACGGGAAGGTGTTGAGGTGTATTGGTAATTTTTGCTGTGGGAGATTTAGCAATAAGCATCGAAGTTGAAATCATGGACAAAAAAATTGGACTCCTAATTGTTAGGATGCCCAAATTTGCGACTCCGTTTTGCGATATGATTATATTTTATTGGGAAAAATTAGATATCAAATCAATAATTGACCGTTGACTTTTGCTCGCCGGGGCTCCATCTGTTTTTAATTCCGCGAAGCAGTTGATTTCTGCTTTTTTATACAAGCGACTTTATTGTAAATGTTCTGTTTATCACTTCCCCAACCTCCCCACAGCAATTGCTTGAGCAAAATTCGTCTTGTTGCTACAGATATGGATGGTACCTTAACCATAAAAGGTAAATTTACCAATGTAGTGCTGCAAGCCTTACGAGATTTAGCAGCAGCGAATATCAAAGTTATAATTGTTACCGGGCGTTCTGCTGGTTGGGTTAGCGGTTTGGCGTACTATTTACCAGTTGTAGGGGCAATTGCTGAAAATGGCGGGTTATTTTATCCATCTCAAAGCGAGCAAGCATTTGCCATTACACCTATACAAGATTTAGATCAACATAGAAGAGATTTAGCGGCTGTTTTTCAGCAAATAAAGCGTAATTTCCCGCAAATTAAAGAATCGGACGATAATCGTTTTCGCCTTACAGATTGGACTTTTGATGTGGCTGGTTTGAGTAGTGATATCATAAAAACCCTTTCACATCAATGTCGGGAATTAGGTTGGGGATTTACCTATAGCAATGTTCAGTGTCATATAAAACCTTTGGGACAAGATAAGGCTATAGGCTTATACCAAGTACTGCAAGAATATTTTCCTGAATACAGCTCGGATGAAGTTGTTACCGTTGGCGATAGCCCTAACGATGAAAGTTTGTTCGACAAGAATTATTTTGCTGCATCTGTGGGTGTTGCTAATGTGCTCGAATATGTGAATAAATTACAGCATAAACCAGCTTACATAACTCAGAATAAGGAAGGTGAAGGTTTTTGCGAGCTGTCTAATTATCTTTTAAAAGCTGTAAGAAATAAGTAGTTCGCTGCTTTAGGTAGAAGACACTAAGCTGTATCCTAAATAAAGTAAATTTTACATTTGATACATATTATTGCTAGTCCTTTTAAGAACATTAGCTGTTAAAACACTTGATTTTAGAGCATTTGGGTAAATATATTCAATCAATCAAATAGGATTAAGATAAATTTCAATGTTTTAAATCTAACTTGTTTTTACATAAAAGTTAGTGTCATTATTATTAATCAGCAGCACTATCTTTTAACTAATAGTTTTGAAATTATCTTCTGGAACTAAACACAATCAAGACTTACACAGCTTACGCGTAAACTATTTTTCTATCTAAATTTTTCAATTCCTCCAACCCCCGCAATGCGCTGCCTTGAGAATCATGGCGGAGCTATGACTGGCGGAATATAAGAAAGAGAATGGCTCTCCTTAAAAAAGAGACGGATGGCGTAAGTTCTAAAAATTAATCGCTGTTAGTTAAACGCTAATAAACTGGCGCACTGTAACATAATGTAAAAAACTTCCAACAATACTGCGATCGCGAACTTACTACGTTCTAATTCCTGCCGATATATGTATATTATTTTACGCCGAATTACTTGTCAATTCTGTCGCAATCAATAATTCGATCAAAATAGTTTATTTATGCAAGACTCTAAAAACTCTCCAGCCGTTAACGATAATTGTGCAGCTAGCACATCGAATAACGCTGTAAAAGATGCTTTAACACTGATTAGCCACAGACAAAGCAATGGGAAGTTTAAGCAAACTTTGCAGAAATTGCAGGATTTTCTAGCACAAACAAAAGCTGACAATCAAAATTTAAACCAAAAGCTGCAAAAAGAAACTCGCTTTCGTCAGTTGCTCGAGGATAAGTTAACTAGTTCTGAAGCTAGGTTACGCGCTATTTTTGAGGCTATCCAAGATATCATGCTGGTGGTAAGCATTCAAGACAATAATTTGTCTAATGTGGAAATTCTACCGACTTGTGTGAGTGATTCCGATGCGGCTACTAACGAATTGATTAATAAAACTGCGGAACTTTTTTTTGATAAAGAAACAGCCCAAACCTATTTAAAACAAGTTAAACAGACTTTAGATATACAAAAAACTTTACATTTTGATTACCTTTTAGAAGAGGAAGATACTCAAGTATGGTTTAGCGCTAGTATTTCTCCAATTTCGGACAAAAGTGTGTTGTGGGTTGCACGAGATATCACTCAACGCAAAATAGCAGAGTCAGTTTCAAGGGAAAGTGAGGAACGTTTTCGTGCTATTTACGAACAATCTGCTGTGGGAATTTATCAGGTTTCCCTTTACGGTGAGTTTATCCAAGTTAATCCACGCTTTTGTGAAATAGTTGGTTATGAAGAATCATTTTTACAGCAGCTAAGTTGGCAAGATATTACTCATCAAGATGATATTGAAACCGAATTGATGCACCTGCGACAGTTATTTACCAAGGAGATTTCTAACTACTCCCTACAAAAACGGTTTATTTGTAAGTGGAATAAATACAATCAAGAGCAATGGGTTAATGTTAGTGTCTCGCTGGTACATAACCAACAAGGAATGCCCGATTATTTTCTAGCCGCAGTCGAAGATATCTCCCAACGCAAATGGGTGGAAGATGCTTTACGAGAAAATGAAGAACGTTTATGCGCCATTTTTGAGCAAGCCGCCGTGGGAATTTATCAGACAAAATTATCTGGAGAATTTATCGAGGTTAACCCACGTTTTTGCGAAATTACCGGCTATAGTGAGTCAGAATTATTGGATTTAAGCTGGCAAGATATTACAGACTCAGATGATTTAGACTCTTCTATGGAGTTTATGTCAAATATTCTCAATGGTAAAACTAAGGCTAATTCAATACAAAAGCAACTTATTCGGAAAGATGGCGAGTTAATAAGAGTAAACGTCAACATTTCCACCATTGGCGATCGCTTTGGCACTCCACAGTATTTCCTCAGTCTAGTTGAATGGATAAGAGAATGAGGAAATGAAGAGTTATTAGTTATGAATTAGGAGTTAAGAGTTATGAGTTTTAATATGAAACAATCCGAAATCTTGCTCCCATCTGTTATCTAATTAATAATTAACAGCATTGATTTTGGGAGTATAGCGCCACAATTGATATAAGCGAGTTGCGGGCATCGTCAAATACAACATGTCCCCACCACTCAGACAGATTTCGAGTAATTCCCAACCGTGGATGGTTTGAGAGTTAGTTTCTACGTATAAAGGTACAAAATCGGCATACATAGCTGCTTCTTTAACTTGTTGCCCGCAAAATGGATGGGAAGGTGTAATTATTGTCGCAAAGGCCACCCATAAACTATCTGCAGTGATGCCATTACCAAGGATTCTTCCACCCAAGGCTGCGGCTGCAAAAGCAGGAGCAGCAAGTTCTGCGGGACTTAGTACTGCCTCAAAATCAAATACTTCTTGTGCCATGCGGGCAAAATCAGGTTCTGCATAATTAACTACTACGGGAATACTAAGTGATAATCCCTTGGCTTTGAGAGCAATTTCTACATTAGTCGCATCGTTGCCGGTAACGGCAATTAAAGAGGCAGCATTTGTAATGTTGCAAGATTTGAGAGTCTCTGGGAAACTAGCATCAGCATGAATTATAGGAATACCCAAACTACGAGCGGTATTGACAAATTTACCATTGCTGTTGGGTTCAACTACTACAACCTCTTGTCCATTATTATGAAGTTGCTGGACAATTTTTATTCCAAGACCACCCAAACCACAGACAATGTAGTGATTGCGTCTCGGTATTCGTGCTGCATCCCAAAACTGTTTAAAACGGGTTCCCAATACAAAATCATTGAGCAAAGCATACCAAATACCAAATATCGCCGCTCCAACTAACATCATGACAACAGTGAATAGCTTAACGCTGTTAGGAGCTTGTTCTACTACTTTTTCGTTACCACCAGCCCCTGTAATCATACCGACAGAAAAATAGAGGGCATCGATCACAGACATATTAAGTTCGGTAGATACATAAGTAAGAGTTGCGAGTGAAATAATCATCATTAGCAACATTGCTCCCACCAAAACTGATTGAGCATGATGTCTGAATTGCCGTAAATTGGTTAAGACTTTGAGCAATTTGGCAATCAATGATTTACGAGTTGTACGCACTTGAGGTTGGGTACCGACAATCAGGCGATCGCCTTTTTGAAGTTCGTGTCCAGAGGTAACTGCCGATACTAAGTCCAAATTGCCTTCTACAGGTAAATAATAAATCAGCATCCGCGAACGATCTTCCCATAACTCATTGAGTTTGCGACCGTTCCAAGGGTGATATTGATGAATATATTCTTCGTGTATGGGCCAAGTTTGTTTAAATAATTTAATCTGTCCAATCGCTTTATTTCCAAGTGCGGCAAAGCTGAACACTGGCGCGGCTAAACCCGCAACACTCATACTTAAATGGTCTGGCAAAGTATAATCTAAACGTTCGCCCAAACTAGTGTTAAAAAAGCGATTGATTATCCGAATGCGGGGATTAAGCACCCGTGCTTGCATAACAATCCATAAATTTAATGCATCATCACCTCCAGCAATGACTAAAGTATTCGCTTGTTGGATTCCTGCTGCCTTGAGAGTACTAGCCGCGTGTAAATCGCCAACAATCACATCTCCAGCCCTTTCGCCAGAGATCGATTGATGGTGAATACCAACAACTAACGCTCCCTGCTGTCTCAACAAACGAAATATTTTATATCCGGTGCGTCCTAAATTACAAACAATAATTCGGGGTTTCATATAAAAGCAGCATAATGAATACGAAAAGCTGCACAAACAAAGCGTTTATTCACATTCAAGCTCATCTACACCCAGTAGACTGTAGCCGAAGGAACGATATAAAAAAAAGGTTAAAGGTTAGGAGTTGTAGAGACTTCCGCAGTGCTACGTCTGTTATTGAGTTAGGAGTTAGTAATAAGTTATCAATTATCAGTGTCATTCCTATCATCCATTTAATCAGTGATATTAGTTAAGAGTCAGGAGTTAAAAATCTCTTCCCTCTCTCCTTCATTAATTAGAACGATAAGCGGGAAAGAAACTTGATTGAAGTAGTTTCTCGACTCTAATATTTAAAGATTCTGCTCGCAGATGAGTTAAGTAATCATATTTTTCACGATCTGGAATTAATCGTAGTGCAAGCCAATCGTGCCTTTTTTTAGAAAAACCTGCTTTGAAGTGATACAGGCTGTCTTTCATACCTCCAACACCACTACCTATATGCATCAATTTGTTACCGCGTTGCTTTGCCCAGTATCGAACGTAATCTAATAAATAATTAAATGGAGAATACTTTAAAAATTTGTTTTTAGTTCCGCCTAAATGCGCTTGAACTATTCCACGGCATTCAAACAATATACAAGCTGCGGCAATTTCTGATTCTAATTCTACTAAGCACAGGTGGATATTTCCTTTTAATTTTAATAGATCGGAAAAATACTCTTGCTCAAAGTAATAGCATTTTTTTGCTGCGACGCGATTCATAGTTTCCTCATAAATCGCTTGGAAATTTTCGGCATATTCAACTAAATTTACCATCCTGGCAGTAAAGCCAAGTCGCTTACACTTATTTATTGTACTTTTATGACCTTTTCGAGTATTTGCCCATATTTCAGACTTTGAAAGTTCTAAATCTATGGAAATTGTTTCACCAAGTTTATCAACAGTTTCTCGCGATAATATTTGACTAAAATTGTGACTCAAAATAGGATGTAGCTGGAAAAATGCCGAACATATACCCTTAACTTTGAAATAATCATTTAATTGTTTGAGAGCAAAATCGGTAAAATCAGGAGAATTGACAGCGGCTTCGCTTAATAAAACACCGGGATAACCATATGGTGATATTACATCCCTATATTCTTGTGCTTTTGAACCTAGTATGTCATCGCAGGAACGGATTAAAAAAGGTAAGAAAAATATTTTTTCACCGTCAACTATTACAAAAGCTTGTGAATTTGTTTTAGTTCTTTTTGCTTCCAAACGGGCATATTCTGGTAAATGGTATACATCATACCGCAGCTTTCGCAAAGTCTCTAACCACAAGGGGTTTTGGCAATCAATTACTTGAATATTCATGAGTTAGCAGTTTAACTTTCTGCTTTTCTCTCCGCAGCTTATATTTAATTAGCCGGTTAAAAATTATTCTCTTGATGAATTTAAAAATTGCTATACAGCTAATCAATGGATTACTAAGCAAGGTTTGGAGTAACTGTATAATATAGTCCTTCTTTTTCACTAAATTTATCTCATTTCTATAAATTGAAAAACAAGCTAAGTAACGATAAATTTGCTCTGATTTAATTAGATGGTTGTATTCAAAGTTTAAATATTCATTTAAAAACTCATAACACTTACTTACTTCTTGTAGCTGTTGTATTTTTCTCATACTGCTAAATAAACCGTTTCGATGCACTCTATAGATTCCCATTGATTTATTGATGTAGCCTATTTTGCCATGTCTTGCATTTAAAATGTGCAGTACCCAATCTCCACAAACGGTATCGTAGTACCAGTCTGGAAATTCACTAAATAACCCTCTTCGATACAAGGTTGAACAAGTTGGTATAAAGTTACTTTTTAAAATGTTTTCTAAGTCAGAAAATTGACTTGGTTCAAAATCGTTATATCTCCGAGGTAATTTAGCTTTATCTTCAAAAATGATTGTCACATCATGAAAACAGATCGTACACTCGGGATGATTGTCTAAAAAATCAACTTGTTGCTGTAGCTTGTAAGGAAAAGTCCAATAATCATCACCATCTAACAAAGCAATGTACTCACCTCGACAAGCTTGAAGTGTTTTTACAAAAATCTTTTGCCCGTAGCAGCCCAAGTTTTTTTCAGGTAATATTAAGCGAATCTTATCTGGGAATTGTTTCTGGTAATTAATTACAATCTCCCGTGTCTTATCTCTGGAAAAATCTTCACCTATGACAATTTCATAATTAAAATTTACTTTTTGGTTCAGTATACTTTCTATGGCTTGCGCAATAAATTTTTCATGATTGAAAGTTATCAGAGATACACTAACTTTTATATTATTTTTTGGTAATTGCATATTTTTAGCAGGCATAAAAATTTTCATAGAGTTTTTTATTTATTCGATTTTTACTTGTATTTGCTAACTTGAAATTCTGACAAATGTGACTAATTTATCTCCTTATAATTGCTGTATATGTGGGTAATTTTAGTACTCGGACTGCTAAATTTCTGGTATTATTTAAAATAAAATCCATATGGGCAATAGGGGAGTGTAATGGTTCGAGTTGATGATAAGCGTGTTTTTTGCTAAGAATATTTACTAAAGTTTATCGCAGCTAATTCCAGCTATAAACTTATCGATTTATACAATAATATATTGATAATTACATATCTATTTTTCATAATATTTGATTAAATTTATCCCGGTAATATTCGATAATTATTGTTAATATTGTTTATAGTTATTACAATTGATAATAATAAAATCTTTCATAATTTCAAGAGATGTCAACCCCATAGGGACAGATACTTTGCTCCTCCAGGCCATTAATACCTATGAATTCAACACAATCGTAATTAAAAAAAACCAACATTCTTCATTAAGCAAATTCTATTAGCTAATTCCGAATCATTTGTAACAATTTCACCTCCTTCAAAACTATTGCAAAATCTTATTACATTAAAACTAAATACTTCTGCATTTCCAAAATTACCTATCATTTGCCCTTGATCAGAACATCCAAAAGCATGATTAGCGTCAAACAAAAGTTTTAAATTGTAGCGGCGAGCAATTTCTTCAAATGTTTTTACATCACATCCCCATCCCCATAAATCTACCCCCAATATCGCTGTAGTTTTACTTGTAATTAACGCCTCTATTTTTTGTGGATCTATAAAAAAATTAGGCAAGAAAAATTCTAATTAATCAAGTTCTAAATAGTAATACCGTTTTTTGTATGAAGATGCGCCGGAGTGAAGTCTGAAGTCCATTAAGGCGCTGCTCTTTACCTATAGCCCCAGCTTTATAGGCTGCGGGCGATCGATCTAGCGCAATCCTATACAGAATTGGTATAAATAATTGATTCCTATGGATACCATATATACCGATCGACATAACGTTAAACTCTTCTAAAACAATTAATTATGGAGCACAAAATTAACGGTAATTTAAGATTGAAAGTTCGTTTTACGACCTTCCGCACGAGTAAATACCGATGACAATTTTAGTGACAAATAAGTCACTCAATTCAACGATTACTAGCCGATTTCAAAATTTTGATTTAATAGGAATTTGGCAAGAAACCAAAGCTATATACCTTTTATACAATTTTCAGGACTTAGCTTTTCTACTATTAGTTCCTTTGTATCTGCATCGGCAGTAAATAGCTAATTAAAAAACTAAGATTATCTACCGTTGTGCTTGTATACCAGGTAAACTGAGAGTGATTTTTAGAAGTCTTTGAATAATCACTACTTGGTGTAATTTTATATTTAGTTTATCGTAGTATAAATAGAATCACATAATTTTTACGTAATAAATATGAAATTTTCTTGAAGATATTAAAAATTTTGATCGAATAACTATGAATATGAAAAACTTTTTGCTTTGAAATTCAGATTTGAAAAGGGTTTCAGCTAATTTTATCGTAATGGGTATGACCCCTCATTGAAATAGGTTTTTTTGAGTGTTGATAGGTGAATGGTGAGTTCAGTTCGGTATACTTTTCAATAAACAACTTTAGCAGCGATCGCTGAAAGTGACCAAACTAAGATAAGTCAAGAGACGAAAATTTAGAAAAATCATTTGTTATACTAGCTATTTATAAGTCATAAAATTTACCAATGATCGTATTTTTTGACTGTACTCGTATATGCTTAGAACTGAAAATCTCAGTTTATAGGATAAGTACATTAAAACGCACTCATTATACAATAAAGTACGTAATATTATTAACTATCTATTTAAAAGTTTATATATCTATATTTAGTAGGATGCTTACTCCACTGGCTCATAGTCGCGCTCTACAGTCGTTCCAATTAATTGATTATTCAGCAATCCTAAGCCCAGGAAGAAATTAATGAGTCCTATACAGATACAATTATCGTCCACATACTTACTGCTAAGGCAATAGCTGTTAAATGTTGCCAAAATAAACAGCGCAGGGGTTGACGAGCTATTTTCTGTGTTAGCAATATCGTTAGTAAAGTTGAAAAAATCAAGGTAATACCCTGCAAAAAAGCTATGACTGCGGGGTGGGCTATGATTATGGGTAAGGATACACTATTCAAACCAAAAGTAGCAAAAGTTACTGGTAATATGCGTCCTGCTTCATTCAAACCCAAACGTAAATAATGAGCTAAACTACCACCTAATATTAATGGTAAATAACCATAAGCAAGTTCTAAAAAAGGTTTAGGTTTAATTACATTTCTTTGTTGATATATTGTCTTTTTTAGATAACAATTAAAACGATAAAAAGCCTGCATTAAAATATAAGCAGCAAAGGGAATTGCGATCGGGATGATTAAAGCGAGTATTGATAACTCCGAATGTTGCCAAAAATTATTTAAATCGAACTGTAATTCCATCACTTGTTGAATTTCAGGTAAGCGATGAAGAAACACTCCCCCTAAAAGTAAAAATAACAGCGCGACTTCATAACTACGAGGTATATGAGTTGTCCACAATTCAATACCGGGAGGACGTAAATTAAATTCAACGGAGCGATGGGGACAGGCTTTAAGACAAGTCATACATAAAACGCAATCTCGGTTATCTTCTAATTGTGCGGGATGGGAATATAAAGGACAGCCATTAGTTTCCATTCCTTCGCCTTTTTCAGGTCCACCCTTATAACATTGATAAGTTGTACAAGTTGCCGAACAAATTCCTTGCTGTGCTCTTAATTCGGTCATTGAAAGTTTAGCAAATAAACCATTCATCCCACCAATAGGACATAAATAACGACACCAAAACCGCCTTTCAAAGATGGCAGAAAAAATCATTGCTCCGGCAGTAATTAATAACAATAAACAAGCGCTAAGATAAGCAGTATTTTCTAAATTCCAAAGTTCTTCCCAGAGAAAAATTAAGGTAAACATGGCAAATAAAAACCATCCACCCCATTTTTCAGCTTTTTGTCGCGGCCATTTTTGTAATTTTCGAGGAAACAACCACAAAGATAATTTTTGCGTAACTTCTCCGTAAATCATGAAAGGGCAGAATGCGCACCAAATTCGACCTAAAAACGGGAACAAAAATAGAAAAAAAGGCCACCACCAAGCCCAAAATAGATTTAATGCAAAATTTTTATCTCGTGTTTGCGGACCAATAAATAAAACTCCGACAATAACAGCAAATCCTGTTAACGTGATACCATAATTAATGCGATCGGGATACCACGGACTGCGAAGAAACTTTCTTAATCGAGGATAACCATTTAATAAATTGAAGCGAAACCGTTTTTTCTTAGTATCGACTGACCAAAATATTTCTTCGGTTAATTCCCTTGCTTCACCAGCTTGGATTATAGCCCTTTCTACCAAGCTTTTTAATTCTTTTAAATTACCGGGAAAATCATAAGATTGTAAGCGGCGTAAGGCTTCCGGCGTGACTTTGGGTTTAAGAATTCCTTTTTGACGAGCGTAAAGACTAATATAATATTCAACTTGAGCTTTGATATCAGCCTTCCGTACTCGTAAAGGTGGAACTTTGATGGTTTTATCAACTGCTCTTTGTATTAATGGCTGAGCTTGTTCTGAAACAATTAAAATCCTGGCTTTACTAATATAAGATTCCGTATTGGTTTTTTCTCCACGA
>JBCCSG010000026.1:0-37687 GCA_039200565.1 Cyanobacteria bacterium P01_D01_bin.50
GCGATCGCTGTAGTGAGATAGGTAATATCAGCATAATTCCCTATCCGTTGGGGAGTGTAAGCATCTCGATGAGATACATAACTCAAAAAGTCTCTATTACCTTGAGGAAAAATGTATTTCATTCAATCGAGAAGCACTATATTTTGTGGTTGAGGAAATTTGATAATGCGAAAACTATATTTTTTACTTCCTGGGACAGATGGTAAATTTGCTTGTGGTGGTTTATGGGCAGAATTAAAAACGCTAAATCTTGCTAAAGAAATATGCGATGCTGAGGTAGTAACTTACCGTCAAAGGGAGAAAGACAAGCTTTTTTTAGATGATGTGCTGCTTTCTCAAAATTTAGGGGAAATCATATTTGTAATTAGCTGGGGATTTGATGTGGCAAAACTTGCTCCCCGTCTCAAATCTTATAACGTTGTTTACCACGCCCATAGCGCTGGTTACGGTTTTAAACTTCCATCGAGTATTCCGATTATTACCGTTAGTCGCAATACCTTGGGTTATTGGGGACAATTATCACCTCATTCACTCATTTATTACTTACCCAATCAAATCAGCGATGAATTCAACAATCAAAACCTGCAACGAGATATTGATGTTTTAGTCTTAGCCCGAAAATCTTCTGAATATTTAATGCAAGATTTAGTTCCAGCATTACAGAAAAAATGTACATTAGAGTTAGTTGATTATTATATAGAAGATATCGCAGCGCTATTTAATCGAGCTAAGATTTACATTTACGATTCCGCTGAATACTGGGCACAACAGCGCGTAACTGAAGGATTTGGCTTGCAACCGATGGAAGCTGCTGCTTGCGGTTGTCGGGTTTTTTCTAGCCTCAATGGCGGACTTTCCGATTATTTAGATCCAGGTTTCAATTGTGATAAAATTGCTGTTTACTCAAAAGAATATGATATACAACGTATTCTCAAAGTGCTGGAAAATTGGTCCCCTTTAACTTTACCTGAAAGCTTTTTTCAAGAATACCGCCGCGAACCTATTATCCAACGCTTGCAGGTGATTTTAGATGAATTAAACGAATTCTTTGACCACAAACAGAATCATACCTCAAACATTAAACCTTTAACCACAATACGTTTAGCAAAATTATCTACTCAAAGAATATTCAATAAGGTAAAAAAGAAGTATATTCAGTAACAATAAACCGTAGAAGAACCTTCATCGGAGTAAATTTAATGAGTCGAAAGTTGTTAGTCACGGGTGGTGCCGGGTTTATTGGTTCTAATTTTGTGCATCATTGGCGTGAGAATTATCCTTCAGATAGGGTAGTGATTTTGGATGCCCTTACCTATGCGGGGAATCGCGCTAATAATAGTGCTTTAGAAGGAAGCGATAATTTTCGGTTTGTTAAAGGAGATATTTGTGATGCTTCCTTAATTAAGGAACTTTTGTCAGCAGAAAAAATAGATATCATTGCTCATTTTGCTGCTGAGTCTCATGTAGACAGATCAATTTTAGGTCCCGGTGCTTTCGTTCAAACCAACGTTGTTGGAACATATACACTTTTAGAAGCTTTTCGTCAATATTGGTTAGCTGAAAATCAACCCGAACATTATCGTTTTCTACACGTTTCTACGGACGAAGTTTATGGTAGCTTAAGCCCAAATGACCCACCTTTTACTGAAACTACAGCTTATGCTCCTAACAGCCCCTATTCAGCATCAAAAGCTGGTAGCGATCATTTAGTTAGAGCTTATTATCATACTTACGAACTACCCACAATTATTACCAACTGTTCCAATAATTATGGTCCCTATCAATTCCCAGAAAAATTAATTCCCTTAATGTGTATTAATACTTTATTAGGTAAAAAATTACCCGTTTATGGTGACGGAAAAAACGTACGAGATTGGCTTTACGTCGGCGATCATTGTAATGCTTTAGATATTGTTATAAACTCCGGCTTACCAGGAGAAACTTACAATATTGGTGGCAATAACGAAGTTGAAAATATTAACCTCGTAAATATGTTGTGCCAATTGATGGATAAATTCGCACCTAACTTACCAGTAAACCCTTCAGCTGAATTAATTACATTTGTCAAAGATAGAGTGGGACACGATCGCAGATATGCAATTGATGCCACTAAAATTAAAACTCATTTGGGTTGGACACCTTCAGTAACAGTTGAAGAAGGTTTGCGTTTAACCGTACGGTGGTATCTCAACCATAGTGAATGGTGGAAACCCTTATTATCCAAAGAATATCAAGATTATTATCGTAAAGTTTATGATAATTAGTTTGTAGTAGCGCTTAGGGGATACCACCAAGCTACTTAAAAAAACGTAATCTTAATTTACTATAATTTGAAGTTAGGTTCTTAGCATTAGTCTGAATATAAGTTGATGTTGAAATAGCATTGTGGTTACATTAATCTGGGCTGGTACAGCGATCGCTGATGCTGATGCCACGCCACAAACTAACTTCGGTGTCTGCGTGTCAGGCAACCGTATTATTGCCACAGGAAAGCGCAACGAACTGCAAGCCCTTTATCCCAAAGCCAAGATAGTTGGCGGTGAGAAGTTTCTGCTCACACCTGCCTTTATCAACAGTCATGACCACGGACGGGCTATAGGCACGGCTGCTTTGGGTATTCCTGATGACTTATTAGAAATTTGGTTGCTGAAACTTTCATCTCTACCAAATCTTAGCCCCTATTTGACAGCAGCATATGACGGGCTACGCTTATTGCGTTCTGGAGTAGGTACAGTAGCACACAGTCACAATCCCCGTGACTGGGAAAATATGGAAGCTGAAGCTGCTGCGACAATAAGCGGCTATAAAGATGCTGGTATCCGGGTTGCATTTCATCCACCCATAGTAGACCAGAATTTATTAGTTTACGACGATGCAGAACAATTGCTCGCTGGTTTACCCGCACATCTGAAGCAGCAAGCAAAGCAATTGATGAAACCAGTACCGCTGGATAAGCAAGATTATTTTGGGTTATGTACTGATTTGTTCAATACCTATCATGACAGTAAACAATTTATGTGTCATGTCCAAGTCAGCCCTGTTGGCGGTCAATGGTGCAGCGATGAATTGATTGAATCCGCTGTAGACTTTGCTCGTCAACACCAAACAAAGGTGCAAATGCATCTTCTAGAAACCTCTTACCAGCGCCAATACGCTCAAAGAAGATGGGGTAAGACATTTGTGCAGCACTTGGATGAGATTGGGGTGCTGGGAGAATGGCTCACACTAGCCCATATGGTTTGGGTAGATGATCTTGATTTACCTTTATTAGCAGAACGGGGCGTGGGTATTGCCCACAATCCCAGTAGTAATTTGCGTCTACGCAGTGGCATTGCACCCTTAGCTAAAATGGTAGCGAAGGGCATACCTCTAGGCATTGGTTTAGATGGTCACTCCCTAGAAGATGACCAGGATTACCTGCGTGAACTGCGATTAGCTTGGACTTTGAGCAACCAGCCGGGGGCTAATTCTAGTAGTGTTAAAGCTCAAACTATTTGGCAGATGGGAACAACGGGAGGTCTTGGCATTACTCTAGGATTTAACGTACCACTTGGTAAATTAGCAGTGGGTCAACTAGCTGACTTAGTTTTAATTGACTGGTCAGCTGTACGGGATGCTGCTATACCTGACTTTTATTGGGATGAGATACCAACAGTTGAAGTAATATTGCGCCGAGCCACATATCATCATGTGAAACACGTCATGGTTAACGGGCGCTGGGTTGTGTGGGATAGTCAACACCAGACGCTAGACGAAAAAGCACTCACAGCAGTACTGTATGCAGAACTCGTTAAACAGGACAAAATAGAACTGTTACAAAGGAGAAAAATTAGTCAAACTCTGGCAACTTATCTACGTAATTTTTATGCACAATGGGATTGATTGATTCCGAAAGCGTTCGCCCGGTTGGACAAACCAAAACGAGCTTTGAAAATTGAGTGGAAAAAAGTTTTTACTAATACCAGTTGCGTAAGTTCTGAAGGAAATAAAACAGCCCTGCCTTATAAAGGTGGGTTAAAGTCCCCCTTTATAAGGGGGATAATAGGGATCTAAAAGTCTGCGAGTTTTATTTCTAACTTGTCAAACACCTCTTAGAGGAAACCGAAAGCCCTACTAAAATCCTTTAAGAGTTCATTACACCCATAGGGCAAGCAACATTAGTACCGCCTAATCCACAATAACCGTTGGGGTTTTTGGCAAGGTACTGCTGATGGTAATCTTCAGCATAGTAAAATTCAGGAGCATCCAGAATTTCCGTAGTAATATTGCCATAACCAGCTTTCTTTAAAGCTTCTTGATAAGAATCTCTTGATGCTTCTGCTAACTTTTTCTGTTCTTCAGAATATGTGTAGATTCCCGAACGATACTGGGTACCAGTATCATTACCTTGGCGCATTCCTTGAGTCGGATCGTGGTTTTCCCAAAAAGTTTTTAAAAGTTGTTCGTAACTAACTTTTTTGGGATCGTACACAACTAGTACAACTTCATTGTGCCCAGTCATTCCACTACATACTTCTTTATATGTAGGGTTGGGAGTTGAGCCAGCTGCATAACCTACAGCTGTAGTATAAACTCCGTCCAACTGCCAGAATTTACGTTCGGCACCCCAAAAACATCCCATACCAAATATAGCCTTTTCAATACCTTCAGGATAAGGAGGCTTGAGAGGATTACCGTTGAGATAATGTTTCTCAGGTACCGGCATCGACTGCGCCCTTCCCGGTAAAGCTTCTTGGGGAGTAGGTATAGTTAGCTTTTTACCAAATCCGAATAATCCCATTGCTGTTAACTCTTATTTGTGAAAACGTCTTAACCTTCCTTCATATTTTAAATACTTTGTGTTAAATGATGGGAGTGTGGAAGATACTACAAAGTGAAGAGGTATAAATGATAACTAGGGTTTTTTGAAAAAGTCTTTTAGTGGGGGTAGGCAAAAGGCAAGCCGGCAACAGGCAATAGTTTTACACCTATTTTTCACATTTTTCTTGCCCAGATAAAATTAGAAGTGCAAGGTTTTTTTAATCATGTCCCTATCTTCCCGCACTTGTAAGATTTAATCACAGGCTAAAAACCGGCTCATAGTAAGAGTTATAGAATTATTCAGCAAGCCCTAACTAGTAAATGATAATTTCTATGTTTTATTTGCTCCAATTGCCGATCGAGCTTAAATTTAAGAATGTAAAAGCAATAAAAATTTCTGAATTTGCTCGATGGTTAAATGAGGAAGCTTTACCAAAGCCATTAATTATCGATGCTCGCTCTGGGGAAGAGTACGCAGTTAGTCATATTAAATCAGCACAACATATAGATCCTGATAATTTAAATTTAGTACAGCTTGGGGAAGTTGCTTTAGATACCCCCATCGTGGTTTACTGTTCTATTGGTTTCCGTAGCGCTATAGTTTCTCAAAAACTGTCCTCATCTGGATACAAAAATGTTTTTAATTTAAATGGCGGAATTTTCCAATGGGCTAATCAAGGATATCCTATTTTTCAAAATCAGCATCAAGTCGAAATTGTTCATCCCTACAATTTTATTTGGGGAAAACTCCTCAAATCAAAATATCGCGCTCATATAAATTAATTATTTTAACCGTTGAGAATTGACGAATCAAAATGATTTGATTGCTAATAATTCTAAATTCTAAATTCTAAATTCTAAATAAATGTCCTCAGTTTCGATAATTATTCCCACTTTTAATAAAGAGAGTAGCTTGGGTAGAACATTGCCTCAACTCGCTTTGCTATCACCATCACCCAAGGAAATCATAGTAGTTGACGGTTTTAGCGAAGATGAAACATTTTTAATCGCAAAAACTGTTTTTGAATCTTTCCCAGCAACAGTAAAAACCAAAATTCTTCAATCTCACCTTCGCGGACGTTCGGTACAAATGAACTATGGCGCAAAAGCAGCAACTGGTGAGATATTATGTTTTCTTCATGCTGATACTACTGTACCGGATGATTTAATCACTTTAATAGAGAAAACTGTAGCCGATGTAACGGTTGCTTGTGGCGGGTTTATTTCTTTAATGACTGGTTGCCAAACTACTCGCTGGGGTACCTCGCTGCACAATTATCTTAAAACTTATTATGCACCTTTGCTATTTAGACCTCATTTATTTTTCAAAGGTTTGCGTTTATTATTTGGCGATCAAGTCATGTTTTGTCGTCATAATGACTTTTGGGATTGTGGCGGTTTTGATGAAGCCTTACCGATTATGGAAGATGGAGATTTATGTATAAAACTTGTACGAAAAGGAAGAATATGTTTAGTAAACCGTGTAGTACAAAGTTCAGATCGTCGCGTTGCTCGTTGGGGTGTTTGGAAGGCAAATGCAATTTATCTTTATATCGGATTCCTTTGGGGAATAGGTGTTGATGCTAACTATCTCAAGCGGTTTTATCGAGATATTCGCTGATTTATATTTAAAACATTAATATTAAGCTGCTACGCATTTTATCCCTTTTGCATGGCAGCAATACAGCTTAGTAATCTAAATATACAAAACAATAGTTATATTTATCACAACTAAATCTGAAACAAAAATAGTTAAAAATTATCAGTTTTATATTATAAATAAACTTTCAGCGATTTGCTTTTAAAATAATATTCTCTGACAAATGTAAAAAATTAGACTCATTTGATGTCTAATAAATAACAAAACAGTGATACCATTCCCAAGTTGTGTTCTGTGGGAATGTCAATGAAAACAAATCAACTTGATTTGTTCTCACCGTCAGAAATTGAGAGATCAAAAGTTAGCAAAACTCCCGTGTTGTTGATGGATGTGAAAGCTTTAAAAAAGTGGAAAAAGCAAATATCCGCCCATCAACAACAAGTGAGAACAAGTGAACCAGTGCTACAAGTCGCTTTATTTGAAATGTCAGAAGCACACGTTGACCCGGATATAATAGATCCGTTCCAACTTAAACCTTGTTCGCTGTCATTTTATAGATTACCAGCCGATAGTCCCGGTCAAGCTTGTCTTTACTTTGTGATAGATATGGCTGCGAATTTACTCTTGTATGTTGGTGAAACCTGTAAATCTAATCATAGGTGGAAAGGAATACATGATTGTAAGCGGTACATTGAAAAGTATCAAGACTTACATTATCAATACAGTTTAAACACGGCAGTTAACATAACCTTTTGGTGGGATGCACCGCATTCAACTGCACCCCGTCAAAAGTTGGAACTAGCCTTAATTCAAAAATGGAAATCCCCTTTTAATAAAGAAAATTGGAAACTTTGGGGACAACCATTTGGGTAGTTGTTAGTTGTTAGTTGTAATAGTCTTTGTTAAAGATTTCATTGACGGAAAGCATTATTCGAGCTCCTTTAATCAATAATGAATTGTGTTTAAAAATAATCCTCGGGTTACTCCTCCCTGCTTGCGGGGAGGGTACGCGTAGCGCGGGTGGGGTATAGATGGGGGAGATGGGGGAGAAAAAATCTTCCATTCTTACCATCAACGCCCGCAAAGTTTTCTTGGTGGAGTACTAAGTACTTAAGCCTGCATTATTTATTAATTACTACTCAGTTATATTACTGTTCTCCCCAACCCAGCCTAAAATAAATGTCTAATTAATGCAGGCACAGGTACTTAGAAAGATTTGCTTTAGGCAAAAACAAACGTGCCATTGGCTTCTACATTGCTAGCTTCAGTATTGAGCAGCACCGCCAAGTCAAAACCTGAGAAGCTAATGGTGGTATCATTGCCAACTTGATTAATCTCCAGATCCTCAATCGAGGCTGCACCCAAACCAGCAATACCAATTACATCCGCTTCTATTTCAAAATCAGTGATAGTGTTAGCAGAAGTGACAAGTTCGCCATTTGCAATCCAGAAGGCATCTGCGCCATCACCACCTGTAATCAGATTATCGCCGCCATCAGTAACAAAGAAAGCATCATCACCATCGCCAGCAAGGAGGCGATCGTTGCTACCTACAAAGAAGGTATCATTGCCATTTTGACCATAAAGGCGGTTACTACCACGACCTACAGAAGCATCCAAGATATCGTCACCCTCACCTCCAAAGAGGCGATCGTCACTGCCAGCAAAGAGTTCATCATTGCCATCGTTGCCGTAAAGACGATTATTCCCAAGTCCAGTAGACGCATCCAGAGTGTCATTACCTGCACCACCAGAGACGCGATCGCGCCGCCCTGCTAAGATTTCATCAAGTCCTGTACCGCCAAAGATACGATTTTGCCCAGAGGCAAAGTCAACAGAGGTCGCATCTACAAAATCGTCATCAGCACCAATCAAAAGGGTATCTCGATTACCATCAAACTCATCATTCGGGTCAGCCGCGTCAAATTCATCAGTACCTTGAGTTCCAAATACTAGTTCTGTTTCTGCCGCTATTTGTGCTGCATCTACTGGCCATGGTTCATTGACATGAGTTTGGAGATCTTCAGGGGTTTGAGGTTGATAAATACCTTCACCTACATTGAACAGGACATCTTCTGGAACTAGTGCTGGGTAGAAAGAAGTCCAGGCGATCATTGTATTGTCCCGGGAAAATAAGTACTCAGGCTTCGGATCCGGTTCAAGGCTTGTTGCAAAAACCAGTCCTGGACTACCATCGCGCATACTTGCCAAAATATCGTCAAAGGTCATTGCCTCCGATAGTGGAATACCACCTTCGGTATAATATATACCTACTTCTTCCGGCCGGTTTAAGTTATATGGCAGTGCACTAACATAAGCTCCTCCAGTTCCCCGATAATCCAGCATTTGATCGTAGTCAAAGGTAAATTCGACATTTGCTGTACCGTCTGGGTTGCCCTCGAATAATGGCGTTCCAATCATTCGAGCTGTGTTGAATCTTTGCGAGATATCCTCTATTCCATCGCCATTGATATCCAGCGGACCGTTTGTGTCGGGAGGTCCATCAGGTAAGTCAAATTCATTACCAATGAGTTCTCCAGTTACACCATCATACCAAAAATTGGTTTCGACGTTAAACCAGTTACCGATGATCCACATTTGCCACTTTCCGTCTTCAACAGAAACAGGTTGCTGGTTGAAAGGAGTGGAAACATCGTCGGGGCGTGTAATATCTAGCTTGTAAGGCAGTCCCTCGAAGTCAAACTCCATGGTGACTTCATTTTCTGACTTAGAGTAAGTTATTGTCGCATCAGCTGAACCTGCCAACATCTCCGGTGTTACGATATCCACTTCGTGGGGAATGGAATTGCGACCTGCACTAAGCGGAATATGGATTCGTCCTTCATTATCTGGAGCATAAAAGGTGGCGAGATTAATAAAGGCTTCAGAAAGGCTTTGGGTAGAAAGTTCTGAATTGAAAGAGCGATACTCCTCTAGATCAACAAATGTTGAAAATTGACGTCCTTGTTCCAGACCAATATCTCTTAGATGGAGTAAAGCCTCAGAATTAGTCAGATCCGAGATATCTGGGTTAACTTCTTTATAAAATTCTAGGTCGATAAACGGGGAAAATATACGACCCTCTTCAATACCAATCTCAAGAAGATTGTCTAATGCTTCGCGATTGCTAAGATCGGATAAATCTGGGTTCGCAATCCGCTGGTAGTAATCTAGGTCGATGAACGGTGAAAATCGCATTCCTGCATCAAGACCTACTGCCTGGAAGTGTTCAAATCCGTTAGTAAAATCACCTCTGGCAACAGCTTCTGATGCCTCTGGGTTAGTATCTAGGTAATAGCTTTCATTAAAAATATCTTGGAGAGTAAGCATGAATTCAAGCACCTTTATTCTTAAGAGTGATTTAGGGTTGTGTGAGGTTTAATTTTGATTGTCAATCAGAGTCAACAATAACTCTCGAAACATCGGATAACTTTAGTCTCTTTCCTAGGATTAGCGCATTTCAAATTCTATTTACAAGAAGCTTCTTAAGTATCACGAACGTCAAATAAACAAGCAGCAAGAATCATCAAGATATAATTTTTATCGATTCTGTTCTTGAGGATTACTAGGTTTGAAGGATTGCTCCAAATTTGATACGTTAAGCGTAATTCACCGACAAGTTCTGTATAGCACTAATACTCAAGTTACTTAGATTATTTCTTCCACAAGATTACTTTGCTGAAAAATAAGTAATATCAGTGAAAAATTTAGATGCGTTTATCCTGATATCTTCCCTTTGTTTTAAGAGTAACTGCTAACTTTAATTTGCGGAACTTCTGGTGACAAAACTTTAATATCAATCCAGTCACTGACAAATTGCTCTTGTATTCCGGTCTTTTGACGAACTCGAAATAGATAAAAGCAATCTTCTTCCATTGCTTTACTTGTATAATTCTCAGTTTTTATTTGATGGAAAAATACTGCGAAGCTGCAACGGTCGTATACAGTCATATAAACATCATAACTGTTAAAAAGCAAGGGATTCACATCAACATTTATACATTCTCCCTTCCTGATTACTCCATAGTAATATGTTAGTGAAGGATCGCCCACTGGCAGAAATTCTTTCTTGACAAAAGATTTGGGCAACCATTTTCTCAGGCGCAGCAGAGGAAATAGATAATAATGGAGGCACAGGTAAAACCAATTTTCCTTCTGCCTAAATTCAGAATAAAAATTGTTAATACTATTAGGGACAGTCTTATATTTGACTACCTCGACCCCATCTATCTTAACCGCTGGAAACTCCACTGATTCAGACCAGTTGTAGTATCTTAATCCCAACATGTATGTACCAGGCTTAAGTTCTAATGATTTCCATTGATTTTCCGATGAAACTTGACCAGCGACTATCTTAGTTACCGTTTTGTAATCTGGGAATCGGTAAACAGCGATCGTCCATGATTCTGCAGAATTATCTGCTGTTCTGATATCTAGATCAATTGACTGTTTAACTTCAAATGGTCCAACTGTGGCAATAATAGCATGAGTATTCAAACGTGGACCAAATGTCATCCAAAAAGGTAAAGTAATTGACCGCTCTAAAGTTTCTTTACATAGAGGTTGCCATTCCAAATTTTTTTGTTTTTCTTTTGAGAGACGGAAATTGTATAGATTCCCAATCGAAAACTTCATTGACTTAAAGAATACAAAAGAAAGAAATCCGAGGGGAACTTCCCAGAAAAATTGAGCAACCGCTAGAATTTGATTCATCATGACCATACTAGACTCCTGATTAGTATTAGTTTCTGGTAAATAGAACTTATGCAGTAATATCAAATCCGTTGGCATCGGAATTATATTTTTTTCCAACGCAGAGATAAGCGCAGCGTTAGCGCAGCGTGTCCGTCAGGACATAAAGTGCGGTCTTGGGGGTTTCCACGTCACTTGCTTCAACGGAGGGGACCTCCGTGCACGCCGCAGTGACTCCCCATGAGCAACTTTTCAAGACAGAGGGGCGCAGAGTTTTTTTGCTCATATGCTCAATAATTCCAATACAAACGGAAAAGATATAACTTATCTTTTTAGGGAATAAGGTTGGGGGAACTGGTCGAATACTACTAAGTAGTCCATTAAAACAGCTTTGCTTGGTTGATGGTAACAACGGAAAATTTTTTCTCCCCCACCTCCCCCTACCCGGCAATATTGATTTAGTCCAATACTACGAAGCTACTGCCTGAACAATAATATTTACTAAAGCTTCGGAGGCGTCAATATGGAGATTATGTCCCCCAGACAAAACTACTCGCTTCGCTTGTGGCATTGCCGCTTCTTGTTCAGACAAATCATCTTTGCGATTAAATGTGCTACTGTCTCCATAAACTAAAGTAATAGATACTTGAATCTGTCGCAGTAGTTCAATGTATCTGGCTTTACTGAAAGGAAATCCGCTGCCACTCATCATAGTACGGGTGCCCAGTAGTGGATCCCAACGCCAACGCA
This sequence comes from Cyanobacteria bacterium P01_D01_bin.50, assembly GCA_039200565.1. Lineage (GTDB taxonomy): Bacteria > Cyanobacteriota > Cyanobacteriia > Cyanobacteriales > Nostocaceae > Rivularia. The sequence continues at coordinate 11,843 of JBCCSG010000026.1, forward strand.
GACCATCTTTAAAGGGTTCCACAATGCGTTTAGCTAATTTCACAGATAATTCCTCTGACATCCGAGGGGTTGCTTGTCGCAGCTTCGCAGCAGCAGTATCTAAGTCCGAGAAAATAGGATGTTGAGGAGGAGAAGCAAGATAGTCTAAATGTGTTGCTAGCCCAGTTGCAACCTCGCTATCACTTCCTGGTGAAGGTAGTATTGTTTCAACTAGTACTAATGAACTTACATCTTGCGGTCGGGCACTAGCAAACATGGCAGCTACAATTGAACCCATGGAATGACCTACCAGGGTAAATGGTTGGTTGCTAAGTTCGTGTACAAGGGCATCAATATCTGCCAAGAAGTCCATTATTGAACTACCTCTCATCCCCAGATGAGATGAGTGTCCATGACCCCTCAAATCTGGAGCCACTACGCGGTAGCCCATTTTTGCTAAGGGAATAGCTACTTCTTCCCAAGCTGCTCCCTGTTCTAAAATACCATGGAGGCAAAGCACTAGAGGTCCTTTTTGGGGTCCCCAACTACACAAGCAAAGGCGATCGCCGCCGACATCCAAGAAAGACTCCTCCATTTGGAGGTCAGCAGATGATAAATTTGGTTCAACAGCAGTTGTTTCAACCGCCGAGGGCAATTCATATTCTAACTGTGCAGCCAGGCGTTGAGTAGATTCACTTAACTGTGATGGTAACTTAATTGTCCTCCAAACTTCTCCTAGTTTGGGGTCAAGTTGATTATATTTAGCGAAATTCGGATCGCCGATGGGCATAGATTGAGCGTGGACACCGTCAGTCATGCGTTTACCTTCATAGGGTTGCAAGATTTCTTTTTCAAAAGGAATGTTCAGAAATTTGCACAATTCACCCATTACTGCTTCTGGTTGCTTGACAAGCTGCTCATAACTAATTTGGTAATAACGCTCTGGATCTACCGATTTTTGGAGAAAATCGAGGATATTATGATTAGTGTTTGCCCAAATATCTTCTGCCACCTGGTAAGGATTAGCAACGCTTGCACCAACTAGTTTATCCATACGCATGCGTACAAATGATTCAATCACCGCATAAGGATGGCGAGTTAAGTAGATGTATTTGGCTTCCTTGAACATCGTTTCTGCACGTTCGAGGGTATCTCGACTCATACCATAGGTGGGAGACTTATCCACGAGCTGGCGTGTCCCTGCTAGTTGCTGAAGAAGAGCATAAACTTGCTCAATAGATAGATTTTGAGATAATATTTCATCTATTACTGTTTGGCTGAGTGGAGCATCCAGTTCCATGACCTCCATAAAGGCTCGCTGTAATCCTTCCCCAAAGTAAGAAAGGGCGAGTTCTTGGTTACGCTCTGCCATGGTATTGAATGGTAACAGGTGTAACTCTGGAGGAGAGAACAGGTGGGGATGCCCTGCTAACATCACCCGGAATAAAGTTGAACCAGAACGAGGACTTGAGAGGACAAATACAGGAGCGGCTGTGGGGCGATCGCAATCTTCGGTGGGCAAATTATGGATAACTCCTCTGAGACGATCGAGAATTTCGTCTTCTGAAATTGTATTTTCTGGCTCCGATTCGCTAACCCCATGTGCCTGGGCAAACTCTGCTAGTAGGTAATTCGCTAATGTCTCAATCCTTGGTCGGTCATAGAATTCCCGAGGATATAACATCAATTGTAGGTCTTGGACAATTTTATTAATTACCTCCATCACCATTAAAGAATCCATGCCCCGATCGATCAAATTCTCATTAACTGAGATTTGTTGTTCATCAAGCTCAAGCACCTTAGCAATTTGTTTTTGCAAGTAAGGAATTAATAATTCTTGCCGTTGTTCTGAAGGCGACGACTTGATTTGTTCAAAGATAGTTGGTCCAACTTTCACGGTTTCAACTTCGGAAGTTGGCTGCCAAACTTCTTGGGCAATTTCTTTGAGGTAAGGCGGTTGATTAATACTAGGAAACTGCCGTATCCAATCTGACCACTCAATGGAAAATACCCCTACTTGGGCTGCATTTTGCTTGAGCAATTGTTCGAGTGCTTGCACAGCGTAATCTGGCTTCATTAGTTCCAGCCCCTTAGCATTCATACGGGACTGGTCACGATTATCCATTCTAGCTGTCATCCCGACCTCAGCCCATGGTCCCCAGTTGACACTTAAACCAGGCATTCCTTGGGATTGACGATAATAAGCAAGGGCATCTAGGAAAGCGTTGGCAGCCGCATAGTTTCCTTGACCTGGTGAACCGAGAAATGAAGTTGCTGAGGAGAAGACAACGAAGAATTCTATTGGCAGTTCTTGACTTAAGCTATGTAAATTCCAAGCTCCTTTGATCTTTGGAGCCATAACCTGGGTAAATAACTCCCAGTTTTGATGTTCCAGAACTGCATCTCTGAGCACACCGGCTGTGTGAACTATACCACACAAAGGAGGCATTGAGATTTTAATTTGCTCAAGCACCCGAACCAAATCTTCTCGATCTGATACATCAGCTTTCGCCACTTGAACTTGAGTTCCTGTTTGCTCTAATTGAGCTAAGATTGCTTGGGTTTCGGGTGAAGCCCCACCGCGTCCAATTAATACTAGGTGTTTAGCTCCCTGTTCTATCATCCACTGAGCTACTTTCAATCCTAAAGCTCCCAAACCTCCAGTAATTAGGTAGGTGGCATCCGACTTTATTGGTACATCTGGAAGTACTTCTGTTTGGCGACTACGTACTAAACGAAGCCCATAACGTTGTCCGTCACGGAAGGCTAGATTATCTTCCCCTTGTGAATCTTGAATTTCTGTAATCAAGGTGGCTGCTTGCTCTTTTGAAGCTTGAGGATCTAAATCAATTATTCCTCCCCAAAGTTCCGGATGTTCTTCGGCAGCAACTTTAGCAAGTCCCCATAGGGAAGCTTGAGCCATACTCACAGGTGAAGGTTGTTTAACTGGAACTGCTCCTTGGGTTACCAACCACAACTGGGGTGAGTTGGCTTTGTCGTACTTGGCTAAAGTTTGTACTAAATGTAGTGTTGAGCCACAAACTCGTAACTGCACTTCCTCGATAGTACCAAGACTCAATTCCTCTGGTGGTGGTACATCTAAACTCCACAGGTGAATTACTCCCTTTAAAGGCGAATCACTGGTTTCTAAGTGTTCAGTGAATAGGCGTTTAAAGTTTTCAGGATTTGAGGGATTAAGGCTCCAATCTCCGGTTTTGGCAGTATTATATTCTTCGCCGGGGTATATTAAAATACTCTGCTGTCCCTGCTGTTGTAAAAGTTCTGCGAGAGTTTCTCCTATACCTTGACAATCAGCTAAGATTAACCAAGTTCCAGTTGATCTTGGATGCACTTTTGCTGGAACGGTATCAGAATTTCGAGGTTGGGGTTGCCAATCGAGTTCATAGAGCCAATCCTTAACTGTTGCTGCCCTTAACTGATGGTTGTGTTGCTTGGCTAATACTTGCAAAATCTTTGGCAGGAACTCCACCTCAGGGGCAGAGAAATTACCCGCTTTTTCTAACTGCTGTGCAAGATTTTGAGTATCTCCCTGGTGGAGTAGATTGATAATGTTCGTCTGTTGATTCGGTGGAGAAAAAGAAACTTCCTCTTGAACACCATTGTGAGCTTTTTCAACCCAGTAGTGTTGACGCTCAAAAGGATAGGTGGGTAGAGCGACTTTGCTACGGAAATAATCCTGCTCAAAGCCGTACCAATCGATTTCTACACCTTGAATATATAATTTTCCTAAACTTGTGAGCATTTGTTGCCAATCATCTTGTCGGGGACGTAGACTTGGCAACCAAACTGCCGCCTCACTGGGTAGGCAATTGCGACCCATACCTGAAATGGTTGGTTTAGCTCCGATCTCTAGAAACAGTTTATAGCCTTTATCGTATAGAGTTTTTGTACTAGCAGCAAATTTTACCGGCTGCCGGATATGCTGACACCAATAATCAGGGGTTGCGATTTCCTTTGTCGCCAGTTCTCCTGTAATATTAGAAATTAAACTAATCTGGGGTTGAGAATATTTTACCTCTGTAGCCACTTGCTCAAAATCTGCCAACATTGGCTCCATTAAGGGGGAGTGAAAAGCGTGAGAAACTTTCAATTTCTTACATTCAACTCCATCAGCTTCCATTGCTGCTACCACTTTGCTAACCGCTTCACATTTACCGGAAATCACGATATTTTCCGGACCGTTGAAAGCAGCAATCGCCACTTCCTGGGTATAGGTTTGAATGGCTGCTTGTACCCTAGTTTCATTTGCCAACACAGCAACCATCTCCCCATCTTGGGGCAGGGCTTGCATCAAACGTCCTCGTTGAGCAATCAGCTTCAAACCGTCTTCAAGACTGAATACCCCCGCGACGCAGGCAGCTACATACTCTCCTACACTGTGACCCATAACTATAGCAGGTTTTATTCCCCAAGACTGCCATAACTCGGCTAAAGCATATTCAAGGGCAAATAAGGCTGGTTGGGTATAAGCAGTTTCATTGATGGGGGAGTTGAGGGGGTCATGAGGATAAAGTACTTCCAGCAGCGGTTTTTCCAGATAGGGACGCAGAATTCGATCGCAGCGGTCCAGGGTTTTACGGAAGATGGGTTGAGTCTCGTAAAGTTTTTGACCCATGCCCACATACTGTGAACCTTGACCAGTAAATAGAAAAGCGACTTTGGGTTTATAACTACTAAGTACTTCCCCGCTTAATATACCTGGTGTTTCCTCACCAGCGGCAAAGCTTGTTAGTTTTTGCTGTACTTCTGTTAGTGATTGTGCTAGGACGCATAATCTTTGTGAAAAATGCGATCGCCCATGGTTAGCAGTAAAGCAGATATCTTCTAGAGCTAAGTCTTGATTAGCAGCGAGATACTGTTCATAGCGATTTGATAACTGCTTAAGTGCTGTTTGGCTCTTGGCTGAAAGTGTTAGTAAGTGTAGTGGACGCTCTTGTTCTGATTGTGGGAGTTTGGAGAATGGTGGTTCTTCTAGCACAACATGGGCATTGGTGCCACTCATACCGAAGGAACTAACTCCAGCCAAACGTGTTTGTCCTGGTGCTACTGACCATGGTGTAACCTCAGTGGGAATAATCACTGGCAGATTGTCCCAGGATATGGCAGGATTGAGCTCATGCAAATGCCGATGAGGCAAAAACTCTCGATGCTGTAGCTGTAGTACCATTTTAATTAAACCAGCTATGCCAGCAGCGGCTTCAAGGTGACCAATATCTGGCTTTACCGAACCTAGTGCCACTGGTTGCGAGGTCGAACGTCCTTTACCTAAGAATGCTCCCAAAGCTTCAACTTCAATGGGATCTCCCAGAGCGGTTCCTGTGCCGTGAACTTCGACAGAACTAACTTGATTGGGCTCCACCTTAGCGTTGGCAAAAGCAGCGCGAAGTAGTTCTTGTTGAGCTGGTCCATTAGGAACTGTTAGTCCACTGCTGGAACCATCGTGGTTGATAGCTGAACCCCGAATTAAAGCAAGAATATTGTCACCGTCTGCAACAGCATCACGGAGGCGTTTGAGTACAACTACGCCACAACCTTCTCCCCGTCCATAGCCATCTGCTGCAGCATCGAAGGTTTTACAACGACCATCGGCTGCTAATGCCCGCATTTTTGATAACATGATATTAGTCTGCGGTGACAGCATCAAGTTAACCCCACCAGCTAGTGCCATGCGGCATTCTTGCGATCGCAAACTCTGGCAGGCAAGATGAACCGATACTAGGGATGATGAACAGGCGGTATCCAAAGCGAGTGTAGGACCTTGTAAACCTAGAATATAGGATAAGCGACCTGCTGCGACACTGAAGGTGGTACCTGTGAAGAAATAGGCATTAAGGTTAGAGTCATCGTTACATTTTGTCTGTAGTTGTGCGTAATCAGAAGCGTTAATGCCGACAAATACTCCAGTTTTACTACCAGCGAGTTTGTCAGCAGCCATGCCCGCATTTTCTAGGGCTTCCCAACTAACTTCGAGTAATAATCTTTGCTGAGGGTCTATACTGACAGCTTCACGGGGAACTATGCCAAAGAATTGTGGATCAAATTCATCAACTTTAGTATCTAAAAATCCACCCCGCCGGGTATACATTTTGCCTGGAGTTTCAGGATTGGAATCGTAGTAGGAATTAATATCCCAGCGTTCGGAAGGCACTTCTCGAATAAAATCGGCTCCATCTTGCAATAGCTGCCAGAAGGATTCTGGATTATTAGCACCACCAGGAAATCGGCATCCCATACCAACGATCGCGATCGGCTCATGGTTCGCATTCTTGAGGGTATTGAGTTTGGCTTGCATTTCTTCGAGTGCCAGAAATGCTTTTTTCAATGGGGACAGTTTACTGACGTCTTCTATAGTATTGCTCATCTGAGTTTATCCTTAAAGAGTTTCCAATTTCTTGAGAATTAGTGCTTCCATTTCTGCTTCGGAAAACTGTTCGAGTTGGTGTGCATTGATTTCCAACTGTTCCGAGTTGTGGGATACCTCGTTCAATTCCTCTTCTGAGCCTAAGAAGATCACTTCCATGAGTATATATTCAGCAAGGGTTTCAATGGTCGGATAATTAAAAGCCAGGGTAGAAGAAAGTAAATAGCCAAGGTTCGCTTCGAGGCGCTTTTTAAGTTCAACTGCCATCAAAGAATCCATACCCATATCGAAAAAGCCTCGGTGCGGTTCTGGAATATGGGAAGGATCAAGACGTAAAACTACTGCGACTTCTTTTTGAATATGGGCTACTAGTACAGATAACCGTTCGCTGATAGGAGTTTCTTTTAAAAGCCGTAAAAGTTCGGGCTCAATAGGCTCTAAAGCAGTCTCCTCAATTTTGTCTGTTTCTACTACAGGGGTGTCTACAGCTAGTTGTTTTGTTAATACTTCCAACAGCTTCGACAGCACTTCCATCTCAGAATTTGAGAATTGCTCTGCTGTCTGCAAGTACTGCATTAAATTTTGAGTATCCCCAAGCAGCAGTTGATTGATAATTGGATGATCGGTTTGTTGTGGAGATCTAGACACTAGTCCTCGATCAGTATTTTGGACTGTTTCTACCCAACAGCGCTGTCGTTCAAAAGCATAAGTCGGTAATTCTATTTTATTATGGGAATAATACTTGTCAAAACCCGACCAATCCACCGGTAAACCACGTACATACAATTGTGCCAAACTCTCGAGGATTTGTTGCCAATCATCAAGGCCCGGACGTAAACTTGGTAACCAAGTCGCTTCAACTTCTGGCAAGCAGCGAACACCCATTCCTAATAAAATTGGCTTGGCACCAATTTCTAAAAATAGATTGTAACCATGAGAATGTAGTGTTTTCATCCCAGCAGCAAATTCTACTGACTCTCTGATATGACAACACCAGTAGTTGGCTGTTGCTACCTCCCCATTTGCAAGCTCACCAGTAACATTGGAAACGAGCTTTATTTGAGGTCGGCTATATTTAACCTCAGAAGCCACCTTTTTAAAATCTGAGAGTATTGGCTCCATCAAAGGCGAGTGGAAAGCATGAGATACTTTTAGTGTTTTATTTTTAATTCCTTGGGCTTCCAGTTGAGCTACCACCTGAGTTACAGCCGAACTATCACCAGAAATTACCACACTGCTTTCTCCATTCACAGCAGCAATCGCCACTGATGTAATATAGGGTTGAATCGCTGCTTTGACCACAGATTCAGTTGCCAGGAGTGAAACCATTTTACCATTGTGGGGCAAACCCTGCATCAAACGCCCCCTGTGAGCAATTAATTTGAGTCCATCTTCAAGGCTGAAAACTCCTGCAATACAAGCAGCAACATATTCACCCACACTATGACCCATGACAATATCTGGTTCTATGCCCCAAGATATCCATAATTGGGCTAAAGCATATTCTAAGGCAAATAAAGCTGGTTGGGTATAAGCTGTTTGATCTAGTAATGTATTTGTTTCCGATTCAGGATACAGTACTGATATTAACGACCGATCCAGATAAGGACGTAGAATTCGCGAGCAATAGTCAAGGGTTTTACGGAAAATTGGTTGGGTTTGGTATAATTGGTATCCCATGCCGATATACTGTGAACCTTGACCAGTAAATAAGAACGCGACCTTGGGAGTCCCAGAGCTAGCTTTATGTCCACTAACTACCAGCGGAGCATTTCTATCGTGATGGAAGGTTTTGAGTTGTTCGCACAACTGCTGAGTAGATTCAGATACAGCACAAAGGCGGTATTCAAAATGCGATCGCCCAGTGTTGGCAGTAAAACAAACATCTGCAAGAGAGGCTTCCGGATGGGAGGTTAAGAATCGTTGATAATTATTAACTATTGCCACTAGGGCTGATTCAGTTTTTGCTGACAAGCTCAGAAGGTGAAGGGGGCGTGCTGCTGCTGACTTAATCGCTGTGGGTTCAGGAGCTTCTTCGATAATCACATGGACATTAGTTCCGCTCATACCAAAAGAACTAACACCACCTAAGCGTTTTCCATTTTTGACAGACCAGGGAGTTAATTCAGTCGGCACTTTCAATGGGTATTTCTGCCAAGGAATGTAGGGATTGGGCTCTTGAAAGTGCAGGTGGGCTGGTATCTCCTTGTTCTGCAGAGAAAGTACTACCTTCATCAAACCAGCTACGCCGGCTGCTGTTTCCAGGTGTCCAAAGTTGGTTTTCACAGATCCAATTATCAAAGGATTTTCCTGGGAGCGCCCTTGTGCTAAAACCCGACCTAAAGCGGACACTTCAATAGGATCGCCCAAGGATGTCCCTGTGCCATGAGCTTCTACGTATTGGATCTGAGATGGTTTCAACTTGGCACTTGCTAAAGCTTGACGCACCAATGCTTCTTGAGCAGATCCATTGGGAGCTGTTAGTCCATTACTGCGACCATCATGGTTAGCAGCGGAACCCCGAATTATTCCATGGATGTGGTCACCGTCTGCCATAGCATCGGAAAGCCGCTTGAGCAATATGACTCCGCACCCTTCTCCTCGTACATAACCATTGGCTGCAGAATCGAAAGTCTTGCATTTGCCATCAGCAGAAAGAGCTTTAAGTTTGGAAAAACCAACGGTAGTCCCCGGCTCTAGCATCAAATTCACTCCACCTGCCAAGGCAAAATTAGATTCACCAGAGCGTAGGCTTTGGCAAGCTAGATGAACTCCCAATAGTGCAGAAGAGCAGGTGGTATCTAATTGCATTGTTGGTCCCTGGAGACCAAAAAAGTAAGAAATACGACCTGCTGCGACACTACGGAAATTACCTAGAGCATCATAGGCCTCGATACGGCTAGTATCAGTAGACTTAACGTTAAATTTTGCATAGTCATCAAAGCAGACTCCCATGAAAACTCCAGTCTGAGTTCCTTTGATCTGCTCCGGTGGGATTCCAGCGTTCTCGAGGGCTTCCCAAGTTACTTCCAAAAGCAGCCGCTGCTGAGGATCCATACTCATTGCTTCCCGGGGAGAAATTTCAAAAAACTGAGGATCGAATTTTGATACATCATCAAGGAAAGCGCCGTAGCGGGTGTACATTTTCCCAGGGGCTTCAGGGTTTGAGTCATAGTAAGCCTCCACATTCCATCGCTCCGATGGAATTTCCGTTACTGCGTTTACCCCATTGCGTAACAGTTGCCAGTATGCTTCTGGATTATTTGCACCTCCGGGAAAGCGACAACCCATACCAATAATAGCGATCGGTTCGGTTTTAGCTTCTTCAATAGTGTTGAGTTCAGAACGCATCTTCTTGAGTTCCACAAGTGCATTCTTTAGTAATGAGCGGTAGTCTAATTGATCTTGAGAATTCATGTGTGCTATTCTCTATTTTGCGATAATTTAATTAATTCAATGCAGAATTCTGCTAGATTCTCTTTGAGGGTGTTTATAAAATAAATCCGCCAGCAGTTGAAAAACGATTTTTTCGACCTAATTTTTCTAAACTTTGCTCAGAAAAATAATTTACATATTGTTTAATATCCATACAGGACATTACTTAATCAAAATATAAACTTCATCGCTTAATAGCTTGGAATAAATCATTCATCCACATGCCTCGAATAGCGAGTATTGCAAAAACTTTGGTGTTGTAGTTTTATCCAAAATATTGAGGAAACACTCAAAGTAAGTATTACACAATTTTTTTTTTAAAATCCTGATTTCAAATGCTTTTATCTAAAAAATATTCCTTTAGATAGATTATGAAAAAGATATTTAAAAATAGTTAAACTTACTATATGGGTGCGAGTGCAGATACATTATGCAATTTTTGAAGTCAAAACAATTTAGTTGAGGTTAAAAATTATGGCGATGCATAATAGAAATATGAATTAGGGTGAATCTTCATGAAATGTCCGCGTTATAATTCAAATTATATTCGTGAAAATGGATAAAAATTGTGTAAATATAATTACATTTTTATTGAGTGTCGTCGTTAAGAGTTCCGTTTTCCGTGCAATAGAAAAAGTCAAGGTGAATTAAGAATTTAGAATTAAGAATTTAGAATTATTACCCCATCGATGAATCGAGGGGCTTGAAACAAGGAAAAATTTTTTTTAATTCCACGGATAAATCTGTTCCGTTGTATCCGATTTTTTTGGTCAGAAAAGTTAATCATACGACAGTGATTTCTTGAGTGAAACAAATTGGTAGTAGGCTACCACAAAATCCGTACACACAAAAGAAATTCCAGAAATAACAGATATTGATGAATTAGAAACTACTGCGTTGAAAAATTAACCTCTAAATATGGGTTGCTTTCGGAGATACCTTGTTAAATATTACTTCAAAACAAAGTCGGACTTTTTCGGATTTTTTGTAAATATAAAGGGCTATTTAATAACGTTTTTATTAATAGCCCAATAAAGCAATCAGTTTACAAATATTACGATCAATCCGTGAAGTTTCCGAATGCTGCAGTTGTAAGTTTGTTGCCTTTTGCAAGCTTCCTTTGAAATCTATGACTTAGAAACTGACATTTATTTTCTTTGCTTCGCTGTGGCAATTTCGGAAGCCAGCAATTGAGCCATTTCGTTGTCTGAAAGTAAATCTAAATCTTCTACTGTAGTATTATCCTCAGACTGTGACTCGAATTCCGATGACTTATCTTCTTCATCTTCCTGAGTTGATTCTGGCTTGTTTAATTCGCTTGCTAGGTGTTTTGCTAAGGATTCAATTGTCGGGAAATTCCAAACAATAGTAGCTTCTACAACATGACCTAACCAGTCTTCTAATTCTTGAGCTAGACTTACTGCCATGACTGAATCTAAGCCATAATCGGCAAAAGATTTATTGGGAACAATAGATTCTGAAGGAATTCTCCATTCTCTATTAAGTAAATCCACTATCCATGTCTGTATTGAAACAACCGTGTGAGTAGAATCACTTTCTGAAGCTTCAACTACTACATCCTCTACAGGCTTTGCTTCTTCAATAATCTCAGTCGGAACTTCTATCTTAACCTGGGGTTTGTCACGTTCCAAACGTAGAAATGCATCTAATTCTCGATCTTCCCCTGCAAGGGTTTGTTCAATATCACCAATCGCTTGGGAATAATCTGAAATTAAAGCAGTTGTGACATCAGCGTTAGACAAGATAGCTTCAGAAGGTACTCCTGCGAGAGCTTTAGCTCGCGTTTGCTCGAAGTTTAACTGTGCCCACTCAATTGCTCGACGCAGGCGCTCAGATCCAGAATATTCATTTGCCTGTTGTAGTATTGCCCAGAAAATAGCATAGGTGGCCACTTCTCCTGCTAAAGCAGAAGCCCAACGGACTGATGCAGCTCGATCCTGGAAGGGAGATTGGTTCCCCAGACAGCGCTCTTGGATTTGTTCAGCAGCAGTTCTGAGACTTTGAGAAATTGCTGGCGCTTTGAGTGCCTCACACAAGAACTTATGCAGTTCCTCGCTCTTGTTAATTACACGAGAACCAAGGAACATATTTAAAGTCTCGGTAGGACCTTCAAAAATGCGGCAAACCCGAGCATCGCGAAGCAGTTGAGGTGCAATATTCGGCTCTACATAGCCTCTACCACCCAACATTTGAATCAATCTGTCAGTAGCCTTCCAGAAAAATTCTGCACCTGCTACTTTACATACAATATAAGGTTCAACTGGAATAGACCATCCTTGGTCAAGCAACTTTGTCATCCCCGAAATCAGCACTTCTAAGCCAGTGATTTCGGCGTTGAGTTCACCCAAGCGAGCCAGAGTCACGGGATTATCCAGCAAACGACCAGTTGAAATCGAGCGACGAGTAGCGTAGCGAAGCATCAATTGAGCACAGCGCTTCATACCACCAAGGCTAAATGCCCCAATCACTAAGCGTCCGTACATCATGGCATCCTGAGCAGCTTCCATGCCATTTGCTTGCGAGCCTAAAAGCTGTTCGTGACTAACTCTAGCACCTTCAAGGTAGATGGTGTTTTGAATCATACCTCGCATACCTAAGGTGAGGGCTTCAGGTCCTTGGCGCAGCCCAGGGGTTCCCTGACGAACGGCAAAGCCACTGATTCCTTGGGGTTCTCCTTTATGGTTTAAGGTTTGAGCAAAGACATTAATCACACCTGCCCAAGCTGCCATACCACTCCAGTACTTAGTCCCTTCCAGTCGCCAAACACCATCACCTTCGGGTATTGCCTTGGTAGAGATACCCCGGGGATTAGAGCCAGCACCTGGTTCGGAGACGGCAAAAGCTGCTAATTCTCGACCTGTGGCAAGGATGGGTACCATTTCATCCCGCATCGGCTGGGCTCCGTATTTGAGAATGGGGCGAAGACCGAGAATATTATGGTTAAATACCACTAAGGCAATATTTAGGTCAATGGCTCCCAACTGTTCCATGATTCTCATAGAATCGGAGTTATTTAGACCTAATCCACCTTGCTCGGGTGGAACCTGCATTCCCAGCAAACCACGGTTGCCTATATCAAGAACTATATAAGGAGGGATGCAGCGGCGCTCGTCCAAAAGCTGGGAATTAACCCGCTCATTGGCATAGTTGCGAAGCCACCCAATCAGTTCATCAGTTTTAGCCGCAGTAGTTTGTGATGAATTATTATTAGCCATGGAGTTATTGTTGATCGATAACCTCGCAACTGGAGTACCATTGTAAAGAGAATTCTTATGCAAACCAAGCTTGCCATCGTTAGTTGATACCCCTGAATCTAACATTGGTGATTTCCAACTGGCGATAATACTTAAAGTATCCTCGATAAATCCTTGCCGACATTTACTGCGTTGAATTTTGCCACTGGAAGTTTTGGGAATAGTCCCAGACTTGATTAGCAATACAGCATAAACCTGAATTTCATGGTTTTCAAAAATTTCTTTACGAATCGTTTCAAAGACTCGATCTGCATCTAAATCTTTAAGGGCACTCCGCTCTACTTCTTGAAGAATAACCAGTTGCTCTTCTTTATTCACTTCTACAGAAAAGGCTGCACCGTTTTCAGGTCGTAGTCCTGAATAACAATTCTGTACTGTCCATTCGATATCCTGTGGATAGTGATTGGTACCTCTGATAATAATTACATCTTTGAGGCGACCTGTGACAAACAACTGACCATCTTTAATGAATCCTAAATCTCCTGTACGGAGAAATGGTCCCTCGACGGTGTCTGCGATCTGTGCTTGAAATGTGCGTTTAGTTTCTTCTGGGCGTTGCCAATAACCTTGAGCGACGCTCTTGTCTGACACCCAAATTTCACCAACTCGATCTGGGGCACATCTAGTCAAGGTTTGAGGATTAACAATTGCTACATTAGTATCGCAAACTAAGCGACCACAACCTGATACTTGGCGTACTATCTGACTAGAGTTGGATGCTTCTACTATTTGGTCTTTTTCTAAGGCTGATGGTTCAAGATTTAGAACCACCGGGGCTTCTGTTTCAGGACTCGAAGACACTAACAAAGTTGCTTCTGCTAGTCCATAAGCTGGAGAAAAGGCTTCAGGTCGAAAACCACACTGGGTAAAGGTTTCTAAGAAACTTTCTAAAACTTTGGGGTTGATTGGCTCTGCCGCATTGCCTGCTGCACGCCAACAACTTAAATCTAGCTGAGCGCGTTGTTCTGGCGTGATTCGCCGAACGCATTGGTCATAAGCAAAGTTTGGTGCTTGGCTATGGGTACCTTTGTACCGCGAGATCGTCTGTAACCAGTGAAATGGTCGTCTGAGAAAAGCAAAAGGCGACATTACATAACAGGGAGTCCCATTATATAGTGGTTCTGTGAGTCCTTCAACTAGTCCATAATCATGGAAGTAAGGCATCCAGGTGACTGTGACGCTATCAGGGGTATATCCACAGGCTTTTTGCAGATAAGCGCAATGGAACAAGATATTTTCATGAGTAATCATTACTCCCTTCGGTGTCGAGGTAGAACCAGAAGTATATTGGAGATAAGCTATTTGATCGCTATTTATCCCTGGATCTTGCCAATGGTCAGCTAATTCAAGTTCTACTTCCTCAGTAGCCAACCATTCCATAGCTTGGAATTCCTTGATCTGGTGTCTACCTTCACCTACTAGAGAAATAATTTCCGAGGTAGTCAATACAAAAGAGGCTTGGGCATCTTTAGCAATTGCTTGAAGTCTGGGCAAAGTTCGCTTCAATCTACTAGCTTCAGGTGCAGGAGCAGGAATGGCGATCGCTCCTGCATATAAGCAACCGTAAAAAGCAGCTATTACTTCTAAGCTTTGGGGGAAAAGCAGCAACACGCGCTCTCCTTGAGCTTTATGCTTTTGCAACCACGATGCAATTGCACGAGCTTGTCGATGGAGTTGTGCATAAGTTAGAGTTTGACCTTCTACTTTTCCATCAACCATAAAAGTATAAGCTTGCTTATCAGGTTGATGAAGTGCTCTTTGCTCTAATAATTCTACCAATGTAGAAGGTTTGGAGTCTGATTCGGTGATATGGGAAAAATCCTGTATGGTGTTTTTCATATTCTATTAACGATATTTGATTAGAGTTACTTTGAATCTGGTACAAAAAATGCTTTGTACTAATCCCGGATTTCTGTTCATCTGTCCCACTGGATAATTGCTGCACCCCAGGTAAGTCCAGCACCAAAACCAGCAATCGCAACAATATCCCCAGAGCAAATCTTACCTTGACGGACGCTTTCATCCAAGGCTAAGGGAATCGAAGCCGCAGAAGTATTGCCATATTCAGCTAAGTTATTAATTGTTTTTTCTTCAGGAAATTCTAGACGTTTAGCTACAGCATCGATAATGCGTTTATTGGCTTGATGTAATAGAAGCCAGTCTACTCGATCGATGCTCATACCTGCATAATAAAGCGCTTTGTCGATAATTTCAGGAACCTGTTCCACGACAAAACGGTAAACAAGTTTACCATCCATAGTCAGTTGACGATAATTGCCTTGTCCGACATCGATTTGATCGACTAAAGTTTTACCAACGCTATCATAGCTAAGATTTATGCAATGATTTAGCCTACCATCTGTACACAGAGCAAAGCCTAAAAGGCGATCGCACTCATTAGCTTGCAGCACTACTGCACCTGCACCATCTCCAAACAGAACACAGGTACGCCGATCCTCCCAGTCTAGCCACCGGGAGAGAGCATCAGCACCAATCAACAGCACATTTCGATAAACTCCCGTGCGAATAAATTGAGCTGCCGTTATCAGGGCTACAACAAAGCCAGAGCAAGCCGCCGTTAAATCAAAAGCCAAAGCTTGGCTAGCTCCGAGTTCAGCTTGAATTTTACCGGCACTACCAAACAAATCATCAGGAGTTGAGGTAGCTAAAATAATCAGATCTAGTTTTGTCGGAGATAACTCAGCCATGGATAATGCTTTTTGTGCCGCCTGGGTGGCTAAGGTTGTTAGTGAAGCATCATTGTCTAAAAGGCGGCGACTACTGATACCTGTGCGTGTACTTATCCATTCATCTGATGTATCTACAATGTGACTGAGTTGATGATTATTCAGACAAGTTGAGGGGATTGCAGAGCCTACACCTGTCAAAACTAACCCTGGTTTTGTTACTGATAACATAATTAAATCCGAAATCAATAAACGAAAAACGAATCATACTTTTCAATTTCACTAATAATTGGATACAAAACTTACACTAAATTTTCATTCAAAGTCTGTTTAATTTGCTCAGTTTTTTAATAGAAACTATCCAAGGCGATATGCTTTGTATTTGGGAGTATCTCAATTTTTAAAGGAGATTACCTTTATTAAACGCAAAGTCACGCGGAGGGAAGCGCGGAGGAAGACAGAGTAAAATAAACTTGAATTTTGAAATGCTCCCTTGTATTTGGATCAAATTTCTAGATTAAACATGTTGCTGAATCGATGAAACTTTCAACAGAGCTAATTCAATGAGTAAGTTTTGAATCTACAACTGATGTTTTGGATATCCTCGGTTTTGCTTACCACCCAATAATTTAGCTCCATAAACATTTGTTTAGATTTTAGGAATGGCGGCAACCGGCACATTTTCCTCCTAGGGGCATGTGACACTTTGCTTGATGTTAAACGAAATAATGAGACAATCAGTGTACGGCACCAACCAGGGTATTGTGACAATTGCGGCTATTCCTGGATTTATTTCACTAAGTTGATTATTTGTTCTTCTTTATCTTGTGGCTAATACTCCAAATGCTTAATGACGGATTAGTTTTTAGCCAAAAAATCACGCACAAACATCAAATCATAAGTAAGTTGGTGTTAAAAAATCAAGGTATGTCCGAAGCCGAGTATCACTAAGTGAAACAAAGCAATAACAAAAATTTAAGGTCTGTTTACATTTAGTAACATAATTAGCTTTATTTGTGTTTACTTAATTAAATAGTGCAAAAATTTTCAACTTATGCATTTTTACCCCCGATTATTCAGGACGCACTCAAATAAGTATTACACGAGTTATTCGAGAAAATTTTAATTCAAAATTTTTTTTTCAGAAAATATATCTTTAGATAGAGGGTAAAATTTATAATTTGAGGTTTGCCAACTTATTATATGGGTGCAAGTGCAAATACATTATGCAATTTTTTAACTGAAGTTAACGCGGATTTCCCAAAATCAAGAAAAATCATCAGTACTACTTTATAAGTATTTGTGCAGAATTAATTTAACATTTTAAAAGCTTCAAGTTCTTGGGATTGTTTCGTTGTTCGCAATGATAATATAGCGGTTTTCGATTGAGTGCAATACATTAACTAACTCTTCTTTGAACCTAAACTAACAGTTTGATTTTTGTACTCAACTCAAATGAAAAATGAAATCCGCTATATTCAACACATACACTCTTACACAAATATTCATATGCAGCTTGGCGGAATTCCCTTAAATGTGCAAAAACATCCATAACGGTTACATGAGAGTTGGTAAGCAAAACTAACCTCAGCTTTTCAACTGAGGCTAGAAAAATTTTTTCATTTATTAACCGTCCAGACTTCTTTAACAAAAAGATGCGTGGCAAATTACCTTTAACTTATCAATTATTAACTATCACTGTTTATAAGCGATTCGTAAACTTTGTACGAGAATGAGAAGAGAAGCGATCGCCATTACTCCACCCCAAAACCAGTAAGGTAAAAATAACTGTTGCTGTATTTGTCCTGTATCAGAAAGTCCTAAAGGACCAGCGGTACGGCTAAATAAATAATCAAGTTGATGGTAGGTACTTATACAAGCTTGGACACCAAGAAATTGAATGCTAAATCCTTGAAACCAACGGCTTGCTTTCAAACCGATAAGAAGGATAATTAATCCTAGCAAGAGAATTGCAACTATTCCAAAGATTGAACGTACCCATATTAATACTGAGAACAGTAGAAATCCTCCCAGTATTTTTAAACTTATGTTAGCTGTCTTAAAACTGCGGGATGCCAAAATGAATATAGCACCTGCAATTGGTGGTCCCATCGGACCAGCAGCAGCGACTAAAGCGCGAGCAATCGGTCCGAATCTAGCGCTGTATTGTGCGACACCAGAGCCATCGGCAGAAATTTGTAGTTGTTGAAAGTTTCCTCCTAATAGTATGGCTGCTAAGCCGTGACCCATTTCGTGAAACCAAGTAGCCAGGATGGAAAATGGGTATAAAATATAGTCTCCGTATTGTACTTGCCATAGTAAAATCGTAGCTACAGCAGCGCCAATTAACCACCATATTCCTATACGATCAACTTCGGAGTTTAGTTTAGATTCTAATGATTTAAAGTCCATACTCTAAAAGAATTTTAGATAATTTGGATATCCGTTATTTTTAACTACATAACCAAGGCTTAATTTTCCTTCCGCAATAAAATTACTGAAGACATTTTTCCTTGATTATTTCACTCTAGATCACTATTCTGGCATATCTTCCTTATGTGAACTACGGATACTTCCTTAAGGGTTGAAACTATTTAACGAAAGCTTACCCAAAATTACCCAAATATCGTCATTTACTTTTGTAAACACATTTTGGTGCTATTTTTATCTTAATGCAGAATAAAAATTACATACTACTTATCTTTTCCAGCACGGCTTACCTGCTAGATAGGAAACACCACTGGTCTCATGAGATAAGTTGAATATTAATACCAGAGCTAACAGCACCCCGATGGTCAAGCTTTACAGTTGCGCTTATATGCACGAAGGCGGAGTGGCTCAATAATTACTCAAATATTGTCAATACAATTCGCGAAAAAGCGGGTTCTAGTTTTTTGTCAATCTGGATTTCAATATCATAATGATCGCAGAAGACTTATCCCTCACTAAAATAAACGAACGTGTCAAATCAGCCTCAAAGGCAACAACAGTAAACCCGCTCAAAGAAGGCTACTGCACTACCACGATTACAAAAATCTAAGGTGTGGGACAATCGCAAAAAGCAGAAAGCTTTACTCAGGGAGGGCACCTTACGAATAATTAACTACAAAATATATTCAGTAATTAAAAATTTGACTGTTTATACACCATCCAATTTTTAGTCCATTTTTATGGACTTTTGCTATTAGACTACGACTTACAGTCCCAGGCGGTTCAGAACGAGGTCAAATAACTAGTAATAATTTTCACTACAGTTTTTTATGGTGCAAGATATGAATTTAGAAAAACTGCTAACTCAAATTGAAACATTGATTTATGAGTAATTTTGTTTATCTAAAAACACCATTATTTTTAGGTAAATATAAATAAAATACACAAAAAATCTGCAGCTTCGAGTAAATCAAAAACTGCTAATAAAATGGATTTTTCTACCTTCAACCAAGCAATCTTGACTTAATCGAGCAGCAGACCCAATTGCTTTAAAATGGATTGTAAACTACAGAGAAATATAAACCGTTTTCTTGCAACGTGTCTTTCTCCCCTTCAATTGTAATTAAGGGAATTCCCCAGTCAAAGCGGGCGCTAAGTCGTTCTTGTAGTTGCAAGCGCAATCCTAATCCTAAAGATAGTAGAGTATTGGTGTCGAGTTCGTCACCAGAATCATCGCTATCTCCTCGGTTCCAAGCAGTACCAAAGTCTATAAAGGGAGCTAATTGTAAAATATTGTTTTCTCCGGAAAAACGAGCAATGGGAAATCTGATTTCGGCTGATGCAAAGACAGCGTTATCTGTAAGTAAAGCATCTTGGCGATATCCTCGGACAGTTTCTTGTCCACCTACTCCAATTTGTTCTAAAGGTACAAGAGGTCTGTCAGCTAGTTGCACGTCTCCCCGTAATAATAACAGGGTATCTGGTGCCAAAAGGCGCACCCACTGCGCTTGTCCCCTCCAAGCATAAAAACGACTATCGGGGGAGCTACTGTTAATTGTCGAATCCAAAGCATCTAGTCCGATACTAAACTGAGAACGTAAGGCGAAAACTTGACTGCTAGTACGATTTGTCCATTCTTGGAAAAAACGCACCGCACTAATGCGAGTTCTTCCTTCATCATCTGAACCTGGCGAATTAGGGAAAGGTATGTCGCCATTAAAGAGGCTAGCTTTACTTTCTCGACGGCTAGCTGTTAAACCCACAGCTAATTCTTTACTGGGTGTTTGTAATATGGGTTGACGAAAGGATAGTTCATAATAACGAGATTCCGATTGAATATCGAGAACGCTAAATGGATCTTCAATTACATCGCTATCAGAAATACCGTAGCTGAATGATAAAGTACCGTTGCGGGGATTTAAGGGCAAAGTATAGTTGAAATCAAAAGCGTTGCTACCATCTGTATTACTGTAACCCACACCGATGGCATCACCCCAGCCGAACAAGTTCGCTTCACTTATCTGAATCTGGCGACGAAAACTACCCACTGCTGGCGATCGCGCGTTATCTATACTTAATTGTGTATTAAAAGTTTTCGTCTCCTCAATAGTGATTTCTAATAGACTTTCTCCAGGGCGAGTTCCAGCAGAAAGTTCCGCTGAAAGCTTGTCTATTAATGGGTTAAGCTGCAATAATTGCAATGTTTCAAGTAGCTTTTTACGGTTAAGGGGTTTCTTTGCACCAGGAGCAACGCGAGAACGGACATATCCAGAATTTAACCTGCGGTTACCCTTGATTTCTATGTCTTCTAATCCACCTTCTATTACCTCAATTTCAACTATCCCGTCTTGAAATTTCTGGATTGGCAGAAAAGCTCCACTAGTAATATATTGTGAATCTAAGTAAAGTTTTGTAATTTCCGATCGCAATTGCAAAAGTTCGGGAAAGGTTACGGGACGACCAATATATTTGTCCGTAATTTCCTTAAAATCTTCCTCACTAAATACTGTACTACCTTTTATTTCAATTTTATTTACGGTAATTGTTTGAGGAAGTTCTCCCGGTGGGGTTATTTCCGGTACGGTAGGAGTCGGGCTTGGCCGTAATAAGTCACTCGGTGGTGGTAAAGGTAGATTTTGTTCCGGTAGCGGTTGAGTTGATGGGGGCTTGGTGGTGTCTTGAGGAGAAGATTGACGACGTTGCCCTACTTGGGAAATATTTTCTGGATACCCGAACAAAGTATCTTTATATAAAGGTTGTGTTGAAGTTGTGCCAAAAATTTTATGACTTGAATTCTTTGTTTCTCGAAGATTATTGTGAATAGCACTATTTAATCTAAACGCTTTTGAAGTCGCAGCATTAGATTTTTTATCAAAATGGGGAAATACTTCTGTTTGCTTTACTTCTTCAGCTTTAAGTGGTTTTACTAAAATCATGCTCGATAAAACAGCAAAACTTAACCACTGGCAGTATTTATAAGTATTTGGGAATAAAAAATGTCTAGCTGGCATAATAACAGGTAAATGAAAACCTGGATAATGTAAACTTAAGTAAGTTAAGTGTAGTTACCTCGGTAACAAACGCATCATTACTCTTTTAACTGAATATTTACTTATTTGCCTCACTAATTTTACTAATATTCAACATAATATATACTAAAACTTTAAATTATCATTCCTAATGGCTAATAAATTAACATTTCAGTCATTTTTAATAATGACTGACATATAAATACGTCAAGCACTTCTGGTACTAAACCAACTCCTCACATTTACCACGGATTCTAAGTAGGTCAGCGTTGAAAATAGTAATTGGGACAAGAGAGTAGAGAATAGTGAATAGTGAGTGGTAATAAGGCTTTTAACTCGGTTTACATTCTGTTACAGAGTTGAGTTTATTTGTGCCGACTTACTTAGTAATTATTTGTAGATTTCATTAATTTTACACCTCTTCGTAGTGCATCCTTTTATGAACCTCCGTAGTATTGACCTGTATAAACAAGCTCAGTTTATGTCGTCAATGACGAGTCGCTCAGAAGCCTACACGCTCTCTGTCCGTTAGGGACCGACCCAAACTCTATTCAGGGTGATTTCAGAGGGGGTATGATTGTGTCAACTAATCAGGGTTACTGGATTATTGAAAGTCAAGGGTTCCCATTAAAATTTTGTCTTCTGAAAAAATTTTAATGGGTGCCCCTCAACCTTTATGATGAGGATTTTTCCAGGTCATATAGGAAGCATAAACGCCCTTCCAAATGGGAGACAAGATTCCTCCCCGCAAGAAGGTAAGCACTGCTCTAGCTACGTCTTGAAGATTATTTATCACATTTCATTTTTTTTTCAAAAATTTTACGCAATATAATGGTAGAGCTACTGACCAGAATATGGTAATCATTAAAATGATAATACAAGAAAGAAATTTATCTTCTGGATATAAATTTGGCTGACGCTTCTGAAATATTAACCAATTAATCAAAAAAGATATCGAAAATAGGGAATATATAATAATTAAATGATGAGAAGCACTCTGAATTTCTATTTTCATAAAAATATATATCTTAGGGATAAATTTTTAATTTGCTAACGATTATTTTTTTGAATATCTTCTAGTTTTGCTAATAAAATGTCACTTATAAGTACTCCTATTAATCTAGAATCTTCATTAAAAACTGGTATAGAATAAGTTGTTAAAAGAATATCCTCGCCAGCTTTGCCAATATCAAAATAAGGAACGCTCCAGATTGCTTTTCTTTGCTTTACTGGAACCTCATACCAAACAGTATTATTATATTGAAATTCCTTTGCAATGTCCCTACTTTCAAATCTATTTATTCCCCTCAATACAAAAGGACAAGAAGAATATATTTCAGGTGAAAAAGCAAAGGCACTACCAAATATTGTCGGATTTTTTTGTAAGTGATTTATTAAACAATCAAAAATATCATCTATATCTGAATGTATTTGCTGAAAATAAGAAGCTAACTCATTTGTGGATTCTTGAATAATTTTCCTTGTTTTATCCCTATTATTTACTACTTGTTTATTTTTTAAAGCTACAATATAGCTCTTAAAAAAAGAAACATTATAATTAACATTTTTAAACATATTATTCATTTTGTCATTGATGCTATTTATGATTATCTAATTAAATAATGATGTATCAAAACTAATTGTTAGTTTATATGTATCATTTTATTAAAAATTACAGTGACTTTTATAATTAGAGACACCGACTTAGGAATAAACCGTGAAAAACCTGATTACAATTATTGTAACGGTCTTGTTGTCATACCAAATCATTAGAGACTTATAACGAGTGTGTAATTCCTATGATTATTACTAAGATTTAGCTAAAGAAAAAAACAGAAGGAAGTAAGAGTAAAATCAACTCCTTTCTTATTCATATCACATAAATAGTTTATAGAATAAAATAATAAATTTAAAAAGGATATTTTTTTTACAAACTTTTGGTAAAATTTTATATCTATAAAATAGTTTTGTTTGCATTCAAGTATAAATAAATTATTGAATTTTCATATTTTTTTTACCTTTTATTCATAAAATTTAAACAACATACTTACTTTTCATAATTTTATTACTTTTTATTCATAATTCCTATATGAAATGGGAGTTATTTTCAATGTTTGAAAAAGTTCCCGAACTAAAGCCTGGGCTTACATTTATAAAGACTGACGATCTGGGCTAATAATTCTTTTAACGCACTCTTATAGAGTTTTGGGTAGAATATTTGTTACAAATTAGGATTCTCCCTATAAAATAGGTTAAGTTCACAATTTTAAATCCCAAACTCTGCGACTAAGCTTGAAGAAGGTACTTACTATTAATTAAATGTCTCGCTGTGTTGCTCCCTAATATCACTTGGCTTTGCACAGGTAGAGTAGGACAACACCACCATAGGTTGCTTACAGAAGTAATGTTTAAATGGATTATTGTATCAAACTTAACTGTGCATTATCACTATCTATAGAATCTTGATTATCTACTGAATACTCATTATTCAATTAATCTAAAAACTCTTTTTCCTCTAAACCTAATAACTTATGTGCCGCTTCTAACATTGAATTAGCGATATCATGGAGGTCTTCGCGATTGTTTAAATAAGTTTTCAATGCTTCCATTGGATCGATACTGCTACTCGCACTTAATTCTGGAAGGCGAGGACGAGCTAATTGACTTACTAATTCTGGATGAATAGTATAAGTATGGGCTGGACTTAACATTTCGTATAAAGAAGTATTATCAATTAAATCTAACTGTTCCGAACGCAGCTTATAAACTAATCTGACAACTGCATCTTCAATATTATTTTTGGCGACAGATTTGGCGATCGCCGCGAGTGGATCTTCAGTCTTGGATACATCTACTTCGATAGTACGGAAGGCGCGAACAGGTAAAGGACAAAATTCCCATTTGGCGCTACCGGATTCCACCTCCACCATTACATAGCCCTTGTCTTCCTTCTCTTCACTAAAATCAACTCGTTCGATGCTTCCGGGATATATTACCGGGGGTTTATTTGATTTATTTAAATTTTGGTGACGATGTACATGCCCTAAAGCGACATAATCAAAACACGGACGAATCAGCAAAGATAAAGGGAGAGTAAAACCTTTGCCTACAGCTAAAAAACGTTCTGCTCCCAAATTTGCATTATCTGCCATCAAGTGAGCTAAAAGTACAATTGGCACATCAGGATCGAGACGACGAATTTCCGCTTCTAATACAACTTGCAAGCGTTCGGTTAATAATTGATTAATTTCTCCAAGGGATAAACCCTGAGTTTCCTGACGCGTCATTAAAGCGGAACGAGTTAACCAAGGTAAAGTAATAACCTGAATTGCACCGCTACGAGTTTGAATATTGTACGTATTTATAGTATCTCCTACGATAACACCAGGAACACCTAAAGTACGGTAAATACATAGACTTGCTCCGCCTTGTCCCTGAGAATGTTGGTCGTGATTACCTACTAATAATACAGTAGGGATCTGAGCATCTGCCAAGCGGCGAAACTGACTTGCAAACGCTTGCTGTACGTATGGTGGCGGCGTAGCATCGGGGAAAGCATCGCCACCAAACAACACTAAATCTATTCTTTCGTCGATGGCGCGGTCAATACATATAGATAAAGTTCTCACAAAATCTTCCAATCGCGTATTTAAACCAGTTTCTGGGTTAATACGTCCGTGGGTAAAGCCGCTTCCCATGTGAATATCGGAAAGGTGGAGGATTTTAATCATAAGGAGTGGAGATTAATTTACTTAATAATTAATAATGAATTGTTAATCAAAAAATATCATCATTGTTATTAATTAATTTACTTTTATGCATATTTAGAGTTTGATAAATTTATTAATACAATACAAATTGTGTCTTTATATAACTAAATAGTTACATAAAAATTTAACATTTTTTATTTTTCGTTACTGATATCTTGCACTATTGTCGTTAAGCCCAGATTTCCACCTTGAAATGAATCTTGGCTACACATAAAGTACGTTAAACGTACTAAAACTCTCTACCAGTCGTCAAAAGAGCGAATAAAAGCTGTTAGCCTTAGAATAAATTCTAAGGCGGTTGTTGAGAATGATGCAAGATGTCAGGTTAGAAACTACCGCAATACATTTAAGATACAATGTATCCAAGTTAGAAATATCTATATAAAATATTTATACTGAACCGCTGATGAGTAACGAAAGGATTTATCCGTGGAGAAAAACAGGCAATTCTGTCATTGTTGAGGGGCCCCTCGATTCATCGATGGCGTAATAATTCTAAATTCTTCATGTCTTATTCTAAATTCACCTTGATACTCCCCATGTCTGAAGACAAGGGGATTCTTAGCTCGCAGGGAGTACTAATATGTAGATCTGGGTGTTGTTTTAAAAGTCAAGCAGTTACCACCAACATCTTATTTTAAATGTGGTACTTCGGTTGATGAAAGTTTGCTTGATGAGTCTTGAAACATTTTGTAAAAATATTTCTTGACTGATAAGCTGTTGTGCATTTTTAATGCACAATACTCTTGTCAAAAGTCAAAAGTCCGGCATTCAAAAGTAAAGACAGTTTGAGGCATCATTATCAAATAGAATAATATACAACTTAGATGCGTAGCAGCTTAGTTAAAGGAATTAGGA
>JBCCSG010000027.1:0-37157 GCA_039200565.1 Cyanobacteria bacterium P01_D01_bin.50
AAAATAATAATTTGAGTAATTTAATTTACCCAAAATTATTATTTTTATCAAAATAAATCCCAAATATTTTCTTTAATTACTTAACCAATCAAATTTAATAAAATATACATATTTTTTTACATATACTTATATATTTTCAAAACTTTTTAAAATCAATTCTTGGTAAATAAAATACTTGCTATACAAAATATAGGAAAATTAAGTCTGGGTATTTAACGAGCTCTATCTTTATAGATATTTTAATTATCTAGGTCTATTTATTTTATATAGTACTTAAGCAACTGGCCGCCTTTTCTTGTAGGATGCTCGTATACTCACTAATTTATAACCTAATAATAAAGCTTGTAGTGTCACCTACCATCCTCCTCTTGTGAAAATTGCGACCATTCCTGTTATATTTAAAGCTTGTTTATGTTGTTATACAGATTTTATTATCTTTTTATATCAAACTTATTCAAGTTTCCAAAGTTGAAATTATTTATATATTTTTGCAACTATTTCTATTGTTTACATGTTAATTACAGTGTATTTACGATGAAAAAACTAAAATATTACTTGATAACTACCTTTAATTAATTTATATTAACATTTACTGAATATTCTATGTATATTTTAAGACTTTATAAACCTATAGCTTTGACAATCTATCCGTCGATCTTTCCAAGTAAATAGTTTAGCTTTTATGTTGCTATTACGATCTGTACGCAGATCGACAAGTAACTTGTAGCAAAGACAAAATATTCTGATATCTTGCTAAAGATTGCTGTTTCATGTAATATTAAATTTGTCTATGTTTCAAGATTCTTAAAGCAATGTTAAAGAATCTGAAAGTAATGGCTAAACAAATATATGCTTACTTCATCGCAATTAAGTCCAGAGGAAATACTCATTACAGACCTACAGCCTGAAGTATTAAGTAATGGTAGGAATGAATAATTTTAATTTATTTGTGTTTTGAAGCTGCCTTCAAGTTCCCTAATGCCTTGTTATTGTCATAGATGCAGCTAGACACAGCTACCATTACAAGCCATTGAAGTAAAACAAGGCATAGCATACTTACCCCGTAAAGATTGGATTTATCTTTATTCTATATTTTTAGGAAAAATAACAATCTTAGGCAAGTATGCTCTATTTACCACAAAGCTGGTGAAACATGAGAATTGCTCAACTTTCTCCTTTATGGGAGCGCGTTCCCCCTTTTCGCTACGGTGGAATAGAACTGATAGTTAAACTTCTCACGGATGAATTAGTTCGGCGTGGACATGAAGTAACTTTATTCGCTTCTGGTGACTCGATTACAACAGCAAAGTTGCACTCAGTTCATGACAAAGCTCTACGGCTTGACTCTTCTATTGTAGAGCCAGATATCTACCATCAAATTATTCTCACAGAACTTTATCAAGAAGCACACGCCAATTTTGATATTATTCATTCTCACATTGGTTATGCGTCTCTTCCTTATAGCAGTTTTGTCAAAACACCTACCGTGCATACACTCCACGGTGCATTTACACCAGAGAGTGCTCTTATTCATCGGCGTTTTGCCGAGCAGCCTTTGATTAGTATTTCCAAGGCGCAGCAAGAACCTTGTTTAGACTTAAACTACGTTCATACAGTCTACAACGGTATTGATACATCTGTATATTCCTTCTACAGCGAACCAACACAACCTGCTTACTTGGCTTTTGTAGGTAGGATATCGCCACAAAAAGGAGCAGTAGAAGCAATTCAAATTGCTCGTGCTGCTGGCTTACCTTTGAAAATGGCTGGTAAAGTTGACGTGGTGGACATTGATTACTATCGAGAAAAAGTAGAACCATTAATTGATGGCGAACAAATTCAGTACCTTGGTGAAATTTCCCACGAAGATAAAGTGAGACTTTTGGGTGAGGCAACCGTTACTTTGTTTCCTATCACTTGGCGAGAGCCTTTTGGTTTAGTGATGATTGAGTCAATGGCTACTGGTACTCCTGTAATCGCCATGAATAAAGGCTCGGTACCAGAAGTGATTGCGGATCGAAAAACAGGTTTTGTCTGCGAGTCTTTGGAAGAAATGATTGAAATGCTTCCAAAAGCTAGCAAACTAGAGCGTCAAACTTGTCGAGAATACGTTGTTAGCCGATTTAGTCTTGAATCAATGACTGATGAGTATGAAAAAGCATACTCCATGGTTTTAAATTCTACTCAATCGTTGTAGAAGTTCAAGTTATACATCAGTGGCAACCAACTTGTACTTCTTCTGCCCAATCAGCTTCAACAATCAAAGTTAGTCTAGATATATCTAAACAAAGTCTGCCGAAAGCGGACTTTATTTTTTGTGACAAATTTTACGACTAAATTAGTTAATACAGTATAAGATAATCCTGTTTACTTTTCTCTTCGGCTTATCTATTACTACAGCAACCGAAAATTGCCGAAGATGGGGAATAGGGAGTAGGGAAGAGTTTCCATTTTTAATCAATGGGCAAATTTTGCTATGGGTACCACTAGTATTGCTATATTATTTCCAAATATTGTCTGGAAATCAGAAATATCAAAGTTTAATTACTCCATTTCCGCTAAAATAATTAGCATACCGAATAAAACAGCAAGTGCTGGGTGACTTGCCCAAGAATACTCAATATATTCACTTTTTTAGTTAGCGGCACTGATTTATTTTATACAACAGGACTGATTTGAAGCTTACGTCTTGCTAGGTAAATAGGAATACTTCAAACTCCCGCGAAGAGGAAGTACTGGGCAGTTTTCTCCCTCCGATTTGAAGTAGGGATTGGAGGTTCCCGAATCCAACAACATACGATTCATTAAGCCGATAGTTTCCTGTATCTATTTTGAAAATCTTGCACCCTCCCTTAAAGGCTGTAGGTTTTTAATAAAAGTCTGAAAAGGAATTTTAAGTATATTTTAGGAAATTAAAGCCGCATCCTTTAATAGTACTTATAGTTCAATTGATTTTGGAGGTAAAGCCACTCAATTAATATCAATATACATACTTTTAAACCAATACTAAAATATCCAAAAATTAATAGTCGCAAAGTGCGAGTATATTTTAATATTTTGGAATTAATCGTGAGACTTTTATGGTATATATTAAAAAAAATGCATTGTTTTTCTCTGTTTAATAAAAAAAACAATGTTTACAAGTATGTTTATATCTGTTTTACGTATATTTAAATAAAAGTAAATAATAAATATATAATATGTTTAAATAATTTACGCTGAAAGCTAATAGATTAATTATGCAACGGCTACTTTTTCTACTATCTGTAATCGTAAAAGTGGAAATAGTCGCCTTATATTACACCTTGCACTAATATTCTTTTATGTAGTTGAATCGCTCAGTATTAGGCTTAAAACCTTAATTTATTGATAAAAACCAAGTCAAATAATGTTGGTTTATTGGTTACAGTGATAACTTTGGTGGTTAATATGGTTAGGTAAAAGATATGAGTTATAAAATTTCAAGAAAAGACCATTTGAAAAAATTAAGTACTTTTCAATCAAATCATTAACTGATTTTGTTTAATCTAGGTTTGCTATTTAGGATACTTTTTTATATATGCAGATTCATAAAGATTTTATATATTCGCTCTTGTTGTGTTTCCTAATTTAACTGTATGCAACTGATATTTTTGCTCAATGGCTCAAACGAGTTTTGATTAGCGTCTTTTTTCCTGTTGACGCATCTCTAACAAAGAAACTATACACCTGTACACGGAATTTTTGCCAATGACACCGGATACCTTAATCACACCGGAAGAAATTTTACTAGATGGAAAAACTTTTGTTCCTGCAGACCAAGCTCCTATTCCAGAATGGCCTTGCGTTTTAAGTGAAAGGCCCCAAGCATCTTTAACGATAAAAGATGATGATTTATTTTTAGTAACAGACACTTTAGGTAATATTGCTGGTTGTTCCCTAAACGATATCAATCCCAGTATGGGCTTGTTTGGCTGTGATACACGTTTTTTAAGTCGATTAGATTTTCAAATTGAAGGGCGATCGCCAATTTTGTTGAGCAGCACTGCGGATAAAGGGTTCTCACTTTCGGTGTTGTGTACAAATCCGAGAATTGACGAACGCCTGCAAGCAGATACGGTAGGGATTCGCAGGGAGTTGGTGCTTAACGGTGCCTTATTTGAAGAAATAGAAATATCTAACTACAGTACGAGCACTGTCAGCTTTGAATTAAGCATCAGCTTTGACGCGGATTATGTTGATTTATTTGAAGTGCGAGGTTTTGGTAGGGAGAAACGCGGTAGGCTTCTGCGTTTGGTAAAACCAGAATCGGAGGAAATAGCTAATAATGATGGTGTAGCAGCAACACAAGACGAAGACTCCTCAGATAAAGAACAAGTCTTAACCCTTGCTTATCAAGGCTTGGATAACTCGATAATGGAATCGCGCATCCATTTCCAGCATCGTCAACCAGATTATTTTAAGGGTTATACTGCTGTTTGGCAGTTAGAATTAGCCACCCACGAAACCAAAAAATTGGGCTACCGGGTGAATATGTTTACAAATAATAAGCCCACCTCAACTGTTAGTGCCCCCGTGACTTTGGTTCAGGCAAGATCTGCCGAAATGATGGAGGAGCAAAATTGGGTACAAACGATTACCAAAATTCGCTCAGATAACGGTACTTTTAACCGAGTTATTGAGCGAGGCGAACAGGATATGTATCTGTTGCGCCAGTCTTTTGGAAAACGGAAGACGGTTTCTGCTGGAGTACCCTGGTTTTCCACATTGTTTGGCAGGGATTCTTTGATTACTGCTTACCAAACTTTGATGTTAAACCCGGAAGTCGCCAAAGAAACTTTAATTTTGCTTGCTCGTTATCAAGGTAAAGTTGAAGATGATTGGCGTGAAGAAGAACCTGGTAAAATTCTTCACGAGTTGCGCTTCGGGGAGTTAGCTCGCAATCAGGAAATACCCCATACACCTTATTATGGAACGGTTGATGCTACTCCTCTATGGTTAATGCTCTATGCTGAATACTTCGTATGGACCCATGATCGCGAAACCCTAGAGCAACTTTGGCCAAATGCTTTGGCGGCAATGGATTGGATCGACAGTAATCTCCAAGAAACAGGGTATCTCAGTTACTACCGTAGATCGAAGCGCGGTTTGGCTAACCAAGGTTGGAAAGATTCTGGAGATTGTATTGTAGATCGTAAGGGTGAATTGGCAAACGGTCCAATTACCCTTTGTGAAGTACAAGGTTATGTTTATTCGGCAAAAATGCGACTTGCAGAAATTGCTCGGATGAAAAAACGACTTGATTTAGCAGATCGCTGGCAAGAAGATGCTAGAAATTTAAAAGCTCGTTTTAATAGGGATTTTTGGATTGAAGATCAAGATTTCTGTGCCTTATCTTTAGATGGCGATGGTAAACAAGTTGACAGTATTTCCTCTAATCCTGGGCATTGCTTGCAATTGGGCATTTTCACCCCTGAAAACGCCTATAGCGTCGCAGAAAGATTGCGAGCGCCCGATATGTTTAATGGTTGGGGTATTCGTACTCTAAGTAGCTTGTCTCCGGCTTACAACCCAATGGGTTACCATGTTGGTTCAGTATGGCCCCACGACAATGCCATCATAGCAATGGGATTGCGTTCCCTTGGACTAGTTGACCAAGCTTTGGAACTTTTCCAAGGTTTATTCGACATGACTTCCATGCAACCCTATCAACGTCCACCCGAACTATTCTGCGGCTACGAGCGTCAAGGTGATGAAGCTCCCGTAAGGTATCCGGTAGCTTGTACTCCTCAAGCTTGGGCAACTGGTTCTATTTTCCAGTTACTGCAAATGATAGTTAACTTAGTTCCCGACGCACCCAACAATTGCTTGAGAATTATCGATCCAGCATTACCTGAATCGATAAATAGTCTTTCTCTTCATAATTTGCGAGTAGGGCCAACCATTCTCGATCTAGAGTTTGAGCGTTCCGGTAGTACTACGGCTTGTCGCGTTGCCAAGAAACGTGGAAACCTCCGAGTTGTGATTGAAGCCTAATTAAAAATAAATAAAGTATTAGGGATGAAGAGTGAAAAATATGAACTTCATACTTCATCCAAAATATTTGCTTTAGCTTTCCTCAGAAATATCACCTTTACTTCCCGGAGATGATTCATAAAGAGCATCAAGCTGTTGGCGAGCATCTTCGACATTAATCGAACGCATTACCAACAGTGGCTCTTTTACGATATTTCCAGAATTATCTAACAGTTCTGGATGGGGTACTAACTGCTTTCTTGAGGCATATAGCGAATAATTACCTTTATTTCCAGAACCAACACCTCCTTGCTCGGATCTTACAAACCGTGCGGGATAATTTCCCTGGCGATCGAAACTAAACATGATCAAATTGCGAATCAAGTTAGCAACAGCTATAAAAGCAAGGATAGTAAAAGCGAGAATGTAAAGCAGTTGTAATAGCATTGAGTTTTTCCTTTAGAAGCAGCATCTTAAACATTCATTCACCTAGGGCTTGCCAGCACTTTTCACTTGTGGCTCTAAGAGACAAGTGTCTCCCAGACTACGAAAGCCCTAATCTTTAATCAAAGAAATTTGCTATGCAAAAATCGATTTAGTGTAGCATTAAGTACATTTTTCCTTCAGCTTCGTTAATATAAAAGATGTTGAGAAAAAATATGATTAATGTGATAATTTGCCTTGTTCGCGAGAAACATCTTGCTTAGAGCGGAATCGCATCGCAACACTCCAACATTCCGTTACGAGTTGATGCCAAGGCATAAGCGTTGCCATATCAATCCCAACCTTCCCTTCAGCAACTGTAAACAACATTTTGGCTGTTTTAACTTCATCAGCCGCAATCTTTACTCGCCTTAATAAGTCAGACTGCTCGCGACCACTTAAAAATGATAGATGCTCAGTTTCTAGAAGGGTACGCGAACGAGCAAACCAATATTCAAAATCTTCCAACAACGGCCCTAAGACCGTCTTTAACAACTCGGGATCGGGGTTATTAGAGTCTCGCATAAATGAGGATCTTAATTTCAGTTTTTTCACTAATATTAACGTTATTTACTATTCTTAACATTTAAAGCAACATCTCTCTAAACCTAGAATCTTAAAATAATCTGTATTTTTGATGACTTTTTTACTATTATATATATTGATATTCTAATTTATACACAGTCAAAAGGCAGAGTATGTAAATAAAAATTGTTTTTTTAAACAATATGTAAATACGGTTAGCAACATTAAACAGCTTTAGTGATGCAGTTGAGTCCGGGATAGTTAATATAGATGGAGTTCCTTTCTTAGACGTAATTAATTCGCCAATGGTTAAACAGCTAATATCGCCGGAAGAATCTCTCAATCAATCCCGAGAGCCGGAAAAAATTAATTTACCGCGTACCAGCGAATCCGAGGATTTAAAGAAGATTCGCCACACTACTTCTCATATCATGGCAATGGCGGTACAAAAGCTGTTTCCCAAGGCGCAAGTCACAATTGGCCCGTGGATTGAAAATGGTTTTTATTACGACTTTGAAAATCCAGAACCATTTACCGACAAAGATTTAAAAGCCATCTACAAGCAGATGGTTAAAATAATTAATCGCAAATTACCTGTAATTAGAGAAGAAGTTAGCCGGGAAGAAGCCCAGCGTAGAATTAAAGAAATTAATGAACCTTATAAATTAGAAATCTTAGAAGATATTAAAGAAGAACCTATTACAATCTATCATCTAGGGGATGAATGGTGGGATTTATGTGCTGGACCTCATTTAGAAAATACCGGGGAATTAAATCCGAAAGCCATTGAATTAGAAAGTGTTGCCGGTGCTTATTGGCGCGGAGATGAAAATAAAGCACAATTGCAGCGTATTTATGGAACTGCTTGGGAAAACCCCGAACAGTTAGCAGAATACAAGCGGCGGAAAGAAGAAGCAATGCGCCGCGATCATCGTAAATTAGGAAAAGAGTTAGGATTATTTCTGTTTTCCGATTTAGTCGGACCAGGTTTACCCCTGTGGACTCCTAAAGGTACTCTGTTAAGAACACTCTTAGAAGATTTTCTCAAACAAGAACAGTTAAAGCGGGGTTATTTACCCGTGGTGACACCTCATATAGCCAAAGTCGATTTATTTAGAACCTCGGGACACTGGCAGAAATACAAAGAAGATATGTTCCCCTTAATGGCCGATTCGGAGGGAGCAGCCAAATTAGAAGACGGTTTCGTAATGAAGCCGATGAACTGTCCGTTTCATATTCAGATATATGATAACGAACTGCGTTCCTATCGGGAATTACCCATACGTTTAGCTGAATTCGGTACGGTTTATCGCTACGAACAATCCGGTGAATTAGGGGGTTTAACGCGGGTAAGAGGTTTTACGGTAGATGATTCTCACCTGTTTGTAACTCCCGAACAACTTGATGAAGAATTCCTCAACGTTGTAGACTTGATTTTATCAGTATTTAATAAACTTCAATTAAAAAATTTTAAAGCTAGATTGAGTTTCCGCGACCCAGAAAGTGATAAGTATATAGGTTCTGATGAAGCTTGGGAAAAAGCTCAAGGTGCGATTCGTCGCGCTGTAGAAAAGCTGGGAATGGAACACTTTGAAGGAATAGGTGAAGCTGCTTTTTACGGTCCCAAATTAGACTTTATTTTTAAAGATGCGCTGCTAAGAGAATGGCAGTTAGGAACCGTACAAGTAGACTATAACTTACCCGAACGCTTTAAATTAGAATATGTTGCCGAAGACGGTACTCGTCAACGTCCGATAATGATTCATCGCGCTCCCTTTGGTTCATTAGAGCGACTTATTGGTATATTAATTGAAGAATATGCCGGTGATTTTCCCCTGTGGTTAGCACCAGTACAAGCAAGATTATTACCAGTTACAGAAGTGCAATTAGATTTTGCTAAAGATGTTGCTAGCAAAATGACAATGTTAGGTATTCGTGCGGAAGTAGATACCAGCGGCGACAGACTTGGTAAACTAATACGTAATGCCGAAAAACAGAAAATTCCCGTAATGGCTGTAGTCGGACAAAAAGAAGTAGAATCTAATACTTTAAGTATTCGTACCCGTGCTTCTGGGGATTTGGGAACGATGTCTGTATCCGAAGTACTGGATAACATGAAGAATGCTATTAGCAATTACAGCAACTTTTAGTAGACAATAGAGGTAGGCATTTGCCCAACCCCCTATTACCGAATTTATATAAATAGTCAAAAAATAACATTATGAGTACTCCAAAAGAAAACATCCAATCTATTTTGAAGCAACTACCGGATGATTGTTCTGTTGAAGATATTCAATATCATTTGTATGTGAGCGAAAAAGTACGACGTAGTATAGAAGTAGCCGATACTAGAGGAACAAGGACACACAATGAGGCCAAAGAACGTTTAAGCAAATGGCTTATCAAGTAGTATGGTCACCTAAAGCTTTAGATGATGTAGAAGCAATTGCCGTATATATCTCTCGTGATTCTGCTTCCTATGCTGCTGCGGTAGTCAAGAAAATACTTGATGTTACTCGCAGTTTGAATCACTGTCCTACTGCTGGTGAAGTTGTACCAGAATTCGATGACGATAATGTCAGACAACAGTTTGCCTACATGTATCGAATTATTTATCGTATCAAAGATCAGACGGTTACTGTTGCTACAGTAACTTACAAGAAGAAATTACTGGAGGAATTTGGCAAAGATTAATACATTTATCTAAAGAGTAGCTTTGATAAAAGTAAAAACTCGGCTTATTCTACAGCCGGGTTTTTCTATTGGAATAGGTAAATATTGATTGTGACTGAGTAAGTTTCTCCAAATGCAGTTAAAATTATTACACAAAATTTGGTTAAATAAAATCGAGTTGAGTAAAAGTTAACAATGAAATCAAATAATTCTCAGATTCAAGAGCTAATTGATATTTTAAATATTCAAGAGGAAGGAAGTAATTATTTAGAGGCATGGTTTTTAGGTTCAAAAGCAGAAAATGCCGAGCAATTCGAGCGGTTAATAGTTGAAGCAGTGCGCGATCAAGCGTTTTGGCGCAGAAATTTTCACCCAGACGACTCAAGTCGTATCACTGAACAAATTAAGCAACAACCAGAGTATCTGCATGCGATCGGTTCTTTAAAAGAAAACTTCCAGTTCTTACTTGCATTTCTGAAAAAATCTGTTCCTTTCTTCAGTATGCGCTATCAAGGGCACATGAACTGGGATACGACGATGCCAGCTATTTTGGGTTACTTTGCGGCAATGCTGTACAATCCCAACAACGTTGCCTTTGAAGGTTCGACTGCAACAACACTTTTGGAAATGTGGGTGGGGGATGATTTATGTCGGATGTTAGGTTACACTATTCCAGATGAAAGCGAGATTGAAAACGGAGCAATTCGGGCTTGGGGACATATTACTTGTGGTGGAACTATTGCTAATATTGAAGCTATATGGTCAGCAAGAAACCTCAAGTTTTATCCCATTGCTTTTTAAGCCGCGCTGAAAAACGAATCCTCACTAGCAGCAGCAAAAAATATTGATATTTCTCTCCCTAATGGTCAGTTCAAACCACTGATTGAACTTGACACTTGGTCTTTGCTAAATCTCAAAAGTGATGACATTCTGGCTTTACCAAGTCGTTTGACTCAAGAATATCAAATTAATAGTGAGGCGATCGCACAAGCTTTATCAAAATATTCTCTACAAAATATCGGAATACAAGAATTTTCTCGCCAGTTTCTGGGCGATGTTAAAGCAGCGCCTGTTTTCATAGTTCCAGGAACAAAACACTACTCCTTCCCCAAAGCTGCGGCTCTTCTGGGAATAGGCTCCTCAAATATGCTTGATGTTGCCGTTGATGAAGATGCACGGATGAGTATTCCGGAATTGGAGAAGATTCTCCAAGACTGCCTAGCCCAAAAAATACCTGTATATACAGTAGTTGCAGTTATTGGTAGCACAGAAGAGAGCGCCGTCGATTCGATTAAAGAAGTTTTGGCACTGCGAGATAAGTTCCGTAGTTCAGGATTAGAATTTACTGTTCATGGTGATGCAGCCTGGGGAGGTTATTTTGCTGCCATGCTGCGAGAAGACGATACCGAACTACCAGAAAATCTACAGAGCAAACAGCAACCAAGTGCTGAAGTGAAATTAAGCTCTTATGTTAGCAAACAGTTTCACACTTTAGGAAATGCTGATTCTATTACCATCGATCCTCATAAATCTGGTTATATTCCATATCCAGCAGGTGCCCTATGTTATCGCAACTCAGCAATGCGCGATTTAGTAACTTTTAAGGCTCCCTATGTATCCCATGGTGAAGCGGAGCCAACAATAGGTATTTATGGTGTAGAAGGCTCGAAACCAGGAGCGGCTGCTGCTGCTGTTTATCTTAGTCAGCTGAATTTTTTGAGAATTTTACACAATTTTTGTTGTCATCTCAGATGAAGGGTTGATTTCTTTTTTTCTAGATAAGCAGTAATTCCTCATTTTAACCATAGCTATATCAAAAGCAATGAGGGTGACGCAATAGTCACCCCCACCAAATCTTTCTACAACTATTTAATAGCACCAGCCCTGACTTTCATACTTTACTAATCTGTAACATTAACCAAACCTGCAACTTTTGAATCTGCTAGTGTTGGTGCGGTAAAAATTTGTGAATACAAACTTGATGGTTGTTCAGATGCCACAACTGGAAGCGCTTCACGTGCATGAGCCGCTAATTCCTGTGTCTTCACATCATAAGTTTGTGTTGCCAATTTCGGATACAAACCGATACCGATAATTGGAAGTAGTAAACAAGCGGTAATGAAAAGTTCGCGGGGTTTTACATCAGGTACTATTGCATCTAGATGTAATTCTTCATTCTGCTTGCCGTAAAATACTTGTCTCAAAAGAGAGAGTAAATAAATTGGAGTTAAAATTACACCTACAGCACTTAATAATACAACTACAACCTTAAAGCTGGAACTGTAAACATCGCTGCTAGAAATACCGAGGAATACCATCAATTCGCCAACGAAACCGCTCATTCCTGGTAGCGCTAGGGAAGCCATTGCACCAGCAGTATATAGAGCAAAGGTTATAGGCATTACTTTCGCCATACCACCCATCTTATCCATTGCTAGGGTATGGCTGCGTTCGTAAGTTACGCCGGAAAGGAAGAATAATGCTGCTGCAATCAAACCATGGGAAACCATTTGCAACATCGCGCCGCTCATACCAATTTCCGTATAAGAAGCGATTCCGATTAATACAACACCCATGTGAGCAATTGAAGAATAAGCCAAACGACGTTTCAAGTTAGTTTGTGCAAAGGCACAGCAAGCACCGTAAATAATGTTAACTACACCCAAGATTACTAATACGGGAGCAAAGACAACGTGAGCATTGGGCAGCATTTCCATGTTGATGCGGATTAATGCATAACCACCCATCTTTAACAACACACCAGCCAAAATCATCGAGCCTGGTGCAGAAGCTTCACCGTGAGCATCTGGCAGCCAAGTATGAAGAGGGAAAATAGGCAGCTTTACACCAAAGGCAATCAAGAAAGCTGCATAAACAAGCATTTCAAATGTTTTGGGATATTCCTTCATTCCCAAAGATGCCATGTCAAAAGTCACGGTATCTCCAGAAAATGCCATTGCAAAAGCTGCTACTAAGATAAATATTGAAGCTGCTGCTGTATAAAGAATAAATTTAGTTGCCGCGTAACGACGTTTTGGCCCTCCCCAAATAGAAATTAGTAAGTACACCGGTACCAACTCAATTTCCCACATTAAGAAGAACATCAATAAATCTTGAGCGACGAACACGCCAATTTGAGCAGCGTACATCACCAGCATCAAGCCATAAAACAAACGCGGCTTATTTGTAACTTTCCAAGCCGCGAAAATTGCCAAAGTATTTATTAAGCCTGTTAGCAAAATTAAAGGCATTGACAAGCCGTCAACTGCTACAGACCAATTTAAACCCAGCTGGGGTACCCAAGCGTACTTTTCAACTAGTTGGAATGATGCGCTCTGAAAATCGTAACTGTTCCAGAAGGCATAAATCATTAACGTTAAATCCGCAATCGCCACACCCAAACCGTACCAACGAACAGTTTTACCTTCTTTATCCGGAAGGAAAGGAATGGCTAATGTTGCAATCAGGGGCAACAAAATTATAGAGGTTAGCCAAGGAAATTCGCTCATGACTGACAATCAGTTTACATTTTTGAATATATTTACATTATATTAAGCAATTTATAGTTTTGTAAACAGAATTTACTCCTATAAAATCAAATTTAATGTTTATTTTAGGAATAAATACTTAACAAATAGAGTACAATTATAGTTTATATAAATTTTTGTGAAGCAAAGAAAAAACGGTCGCTATAGCAACCGTTGTAATTTGTAACATAAAGTATGTCTTAGGGAAGATGATAATCGGTAAGGTTTTCTAATTGTTAACCTAAGAGATAGAAATGTATTGGCAATTTGAGATAATTCATACAATGCGGTTAACAATCGTCCAAACTTCTCCGTCAGAACGAACATGAGGAACGGAGATAGTTTTAAATCCAGTAATGAACGGTTTGTAATACACTTGCCAATAAAGTGGGGTTAAATTATCGGCACAGGTTTTGAGATTGTTTATTTCTATTGCAAGCTCTGCTGCTAGTTGATTTATTCGCTCTGCGTGAGCTTTGGCTTTAGTTTTGGCTTTTTCTAACTCTTCTTTCTGTTGAGAAAGACGAGTTATATATCCTCTGCCAGATTTTTTTAGCTGAATTTGTTTTTCTGTGAGTTGAGTTTCTAGAGCTGCAATAGCGTCATCTATACCTTTAAGCTCAGCAAATAATTGAGGATTTTCCCTTGCGTGACGACGATAAGCTTCAGCTATTGCTTGGGGTGAATCATCTTGAGAAGGTTTTATATTTACAGCAAGAGAAGCGCCTTCTCGGCGTAGTTGATTAATCTGAGAACGAATCACGGCAATTTCTGCCTGAATATCCTGCATAAATGCTTTTTAACCTTGAACGACGCTTCTTGCTCCTTCCTTGTCAATTTGGAGCGTTTGTACTTCTGCTTTAATTCCTTGGTTTTGCCACTCAGAAACCATAGCCGACGCAACGCTACTAGCATTACTAGTATTAGTTAATGCCAATAATGTCGGTCCCGCACCACTGATAACCATGCCATAAGCCCCATTCAATAAGGCTTTAGTATTAATATAATCGTAAGCAGGTATCAGATTTTTTCTGTAGGGTTGATGTAACTTATCTTGCAAAGCAGTCCGCAACCAATTTTGATTGCCTGTTTCTAATCCACGCAACAGTAATCCCAGATGTGCTGTATTGAAAATCGCATCTCCACGACTTACCTGGGTTGGTAATACTTGCCGTGCTTCATTAGTTGAAAGTTCAAAATCTGGAATTGCTAATACTGGTATAACATCCTCACACCAAGGAATATCACAAATTTCCCATGCTGTATCGCTTGTCACTGCCAAACGACAACCACCCAAAAGTGCCGGTACAATATTATCGGGGTGCCCTTCTATTGCGATCGCTAATTCCATTAACTGTGCTTGAGTCAAGACTTCACCCGCGAGTACATTCGCGCCGATTAATCCACCTAGAATCGCTGTTGAAGAGCTACCTAAACCCCGTGCCAATGGAATCCCTAACTTAATATCAATTTTTACCGGTGGTAGCGTTTTCTCGATGTGTTGATAAAATTTTGCAAATGCCTGGTATACGAGATTAGTCTCATCGGTTGTTACTCGTGCTGCTTCAGCGCCGGTAACCGTAATAATTAGCTTTTCAGCTTGATTTACTTGTTTAGAGGATGAGAATCGGCAAGTAAACTTGAATTCATTGTAAAGCGTTAAAGCTGCACCAATACAATCAAAACCGGGACCTAGATTTGCAGTTGTTGCGGGAACAGTTACACAGACAGAAGAAACAACAGACATCAAATAAATTCAACTTTAAAAATCTTAAGTATTTAATTAATTAGCATCTCACGTAATGGATTGATTTTTGCTGTTGACGGGCATCCATGAGAATTTTTTTAAGGAGAAAAAAATTTGGCTCTTAACTCTTGACTCTTCCCTTGCAGGAGGGTGTCTACTATGAAAAGTCAGATTAATAAAGCAATTAGTTATGAAACCTACAGCTATTAACCATACAGCTTTGACTGTATCAAAATTAGAACGCTCGGAAGCATTTTGCAATGACCAAGGATTATTTACGGAGTAAAGACGCGAGCGATGTTTAAGATTGGTGATTTTTCCAAACTTAGTCAGGTAACGGTAAAAGCACTTCGTCTTTACGATCGACTAGGATTGCTTAAACCTGCTCGTATAGATGAATTTACAGGATATCGCTATTACTCTGCACAACAATTACCGCAACTTAACCGAATTTTGGCGTTCAAAGACTTGGGCTTTTCTTTAGAGCAAATTGCCAAACTACTAGATGAAAATTTATCACCTGCCGAAATACGCGGGATGTTGCGAATAAAACAAGCTGAACTTCAGCAATTAGTCGAAAAAGAACAAGCGCGGCTTTCACGGGTGGAAGTCAAACTCAAACAAATTGAACAGGAAAATACTATGCCAGACTATGAAGTTGTACTCAAAAAAGTTGAACCGATAAAAGTTGCAGCAATACGAGAAATATTACCAAATTACGCCAGTATAGGAGGTCTTTATGACGAGTTGTTAGGCTATTTTAAGCAGCAAGGAGTGAAAGCAGGCTATTACTGTGGCGGAATCTGGCACGATTATGAATACAAAGATTCTGATGTTGATGGCGAAGCTGTTATTTCACTAGATGCCGAAATGATCGGTAACGAACGAATAAAAATCTACGAATTGCCAGCAATTGAAAAAATGGCTTGTTTAGTACATAACGGTAGTTATAATACCATTAACCAAGCTTATAATGTTTTACTGTCCTGGATTGAAGCTAATAACTATAAAGTTATTGATTCTAACCGTGAAGTTTATATCGTAGGTGGTAACGAACTTAACAACGATTCTTTTGTTACAGAAGTTCAATTCCCTGTTATCAAGACTTAGATAAATTCTGAAATAAAATAACAAATCGGGCCTATCTAAATAAGTCCGATTTTTATGAAATATTGAATTTCAGGCAACTGAAGTTATCGTAAAAAAATGTTAAATTCAAATTAGAAAAAGCAGAAGGGACTGGGTGAGTCCCAATCCCCAAGAAAGCGGGCTAACCGCTATTCAATAAGTTAACCCGTGCAGCTTTGGGAACGCGCAGAAAAATTTCTATTGCAATACCAACTTAACGTTGGCATTTTGCAAGCCGCGTTGCTTAACTTCAGTCAAAGTCTTATTAACTGCATACTTTTGGTTGATGGAGTTGATCAACTCGGTTTGGTTGTGCTTCTTAGCAACACCCCATAGATCCGCAATCAAGTCGAATGAACCGTCACTGTTGCGAGACCAACCTAAGTCATATTCGCCTTCCAAAACTGCTACGATATCAGCACGAACGCGCTGGCCGTTATAACCACGAACATCAGCTTCAGACTTGACAGTGATACCTAAGTCGCTTAAAGAAGATTTGAGAATTTCAGAATCGGTGATTTTGGTGCGTAGAGTGCTAAAGTGAGACATTTGGGTTTCCTCCAAAAAGAAGATTGAGATTTAAGACAACGGTTTTTTAGGCTAAGCCGCGTTTATAATCACGCGGTTTTTTTATTTACTAGCTTTGGGTTCGCTAGCCTTTCCCCCCTACATTCGCAGGAGAAAGCTTTTAAAACTCCATTCGCTGATATTCAGCAACGGAGGCTGCCGCTGGACGCGCTCGCTGTCTCGCCCAGTCTCGAAGCGCTGTTACTTGTTCTTGCATCGTTCGAGACAGCGGTAACGTGGCTTTGAGTGCAGCAATAATATCTAACTGGGTAAACTCCCGATCTTGGGCAAAAGCTTCGTACATTGCCGCTACAATCGCTTGTTCAATTTCTGCCCCAGAAAAGCCGTCAGACATCTTAGACAACTGTTGCAAATCGAATCTGGAGATGTCTTTACGACGCTTGTTTAAGTGGATTGTAAAAATATCTTGCCGTTCCTGAGATGTAGGCAAATCCACAAAGAATATTTCATCAAATCGACCTTTCCTTAGAAACTCTCCTGGCAAGCGTTCTACCCGGTTAGCAGTTGCCATCACAAACACGGGTGACTTCTTCTCTTGCATCCAAGTTAGGAAAGATCCAAATATCCTGCTGGAAGTTCCTCCGTCAGAATCACCAGAGCCAGAACTACCAGCAAAGGATTTATCTAATTCATCAATAAATAATATTGCCGGGGAAATAGACTCCGCTGTTTTAAGGGCATTGCGCAAATTGGCTTCACTTCGTCCCACCATTGAGCCATCATAGACTCGCCCCATATCTAAGCGTAATAGTGGTAATCCCCATAACCTAGAAGTTGTTTTCGCAATTAAAGATTTCCCACAACCTGGAACACCAAGAATTAACATTCCTTTCGGTTGCGGCAAACCATATTCTCTTGCCTTCTCCGTGAAAGCATCGGAACGCTGGGTCAGCCACTTCTTCAACTCTTCGAGACCACCAACAGCATCAATGGTCTCGTCTTCCTCAATGAATTCTAATATACCATTACGTCGGATTAGCTGTTTCTTTTCAGATAAAACTATATCTACCTCTTGTTCCGTTAAGCGCCGCTTTGTTACTTGGGCTTTACGATACACTTTCTCAGCTTCGTCTCGAGTTAACCCTAGAGCCGCTCTAAGCAATTTTTCTCGTGCTTGAGTTGTTAATCGGCGCGCATTTTGTTGACCTAAATGACTATCCAAGACTTTATTCAAGTCAGACATATTTGGCAGTGGGAAGTCAAGTACCACTACTTCCTTTTCTAACTCTATAGGAACCTGCTGCATTGGCGACATCAAAATTATATTCTTTTGCGTGCCTTTGAAGCTGGCTATCGCATCTCGCAAAGACCTCGTTGTGGCAGGTGCGTCAATAAACGGGTGTAAATCTTTAAGAATAAATATGCCTGGTTCCTTTTGCCGGATAATCCACTCAATTGCCGCCTCAGGGGAAACGGTGTTATGCTGTGTTACACTCCGGGCTTGACCATACTCCACAATACCGTGGGTTACCGTCCATACATACGATCGACGCTGTGGCTTTGAAGATTGAGCGATGGAATAAATTGCTTGCTCAGCCCGCTCTTCCTCGGAGGTCACAAGGTAGATTAAGGGATATTGAGCCTGAATCAGTATTTGGAGCTCTTCTTGCATATATCAACCTACTTGAGACCTACAGACAGTACAGACATCGTTTTAAGCTCTGGTAAAGTACAGAATTATGAATTAACTATTCATAATTCTAATTAGCTAACAAGGAACCAACTCGGACGAGTCCTTTTGTTTAAGCTCCTCGGAATGCTCCATCTCATCGATAGAAATATCTTTACCGATTATTCCTGGCTGATTACCTAAGGTAACCAGTTCCCCTTCCCGCAAGACTAGTGAACTTTCGCAGTTGGGACACGAGTAAACCCTGTGAGTTCTTCCATAAGAACCTTCGATTTCATCGACTAATTCCGAATTAGCCAGATAAAAAACTAAGGCACGCTCGGCAAGCTCTGACATCGGTTCACTTTCAACTGCTGAACGTATTTTTAAACTTTTGTGCAGTTCTGGGGATAGATACAAAGTAACTTTTTGCTTAGCTTGCATATAACTATTTTACGTTCTTACCCGGGTATGTATCTTACGATATCGGCTCCCTTCTTACTTGTCAAGACTCTAAAGCGTTTTGACGGCATTTTTGTAATTTTTCTTTACATTTAGACAAGAAAATGTGTCAAACCGGAATAAAAAGGAACTAACACGGAGGAAACGCAGAGAATGAAAAGCTACTCTGAAGGGACTCCTGGGCAGTCAATAGCAAAGTAGATCGAAAAAAAATAAAAATAATTTATGTTTGAATT
The DNA here is from genome assembly GCA_039200565.1 of Cyanobacteria bacterium P01_D01_bin.50. Taxonomy (GTDB): domain Bacteria; phylum Cyanobacteriota; class Cyanobacteriia; order Cyanobacteriales; family Nostocaceae; genus Rivularia. The sequence continues at coordinate 18,973 of JBCCSG010000027.1, forward strand.
CCATCGGTTTTTCGTGGCTATATAGCCCCAATTGAGCTTTTATGCCTCAAGAATATTCGAGTTAGTATCTTGATGATGGTTGAGAAGGGACACAAACCTGATAGATTTAGCTATCAGCGAGTATAAACTGGTGAAAATGAAAGTCCTGGTAATTGGTGGCGATGGCTATTGCGGTTGGGCAACCGCACTTTACCTTTCAAATCGTGGTTATGAAGTTGGAATTTTAGATAATTTAGTGCGACGGCACTGGGATAATGAATTAGGCGTGCAAACTCTAACGCCGATTACACCCATTCAACAACGTATCCAGCGCTGGAAAGATTTGACTGGTAACACGATCGAATTATTTATTGGCGATATAACTAACTACGAATTTCTTCAAAAAGCTTTACATCAATTTGAGCCAGAAGCCATAGTACACTTTGGCGAACAGCGCTCAGCTCCTTTTTCGATGATTGACCGCGAACACGCTGTATTAACACAAGTCAACAACGTGGTAGGCACATTAAACTTGCTTTACGCCATGCGGGAAGATTTCCCTGATTGCCATTTGGTGAAATTGGGGACAATGGGAGAATATGGTACACCTAACATCGATATCGAAGAAGGTTACATCACCATCGAGCACAACGGACGTAAAGACACCTTACCCTATCCGAAACAACCTGGTAGTTTCTACCACCTGAGTAAGGTTCATGACAGCCACAATATCCATTTTGCAACTCGAATTTGGGGATTGCGAGCAACAGATTTGAACCAAGGGGTAGTTTATGGTGTCTTAACCGATGAAACGGGTATGGACGAAATGTTAATCAACCGCCTTGATTACGATGGTGTATTCGGTACCGCGTTAAATCGCTTCTGCATCCAAGCTGCGATTAGTCATCCCCTTACCGTTTATGGTAAAGGCGGACAAACAAGGGCATTCTTGGATATCCGAGATACTGTAAGGTGTATTGAATTGGCGATCGCCAATCCGGCGCAACCTGGTGAATTCCGCGTATTTAATCAGTTCACCGAACTTTTCAGCATCAGCGACTTAGCGATGATGGTGAAAAAAGCTGGCAATGCAATGGGCTTGAATGTGGATATAAACCATTTGGAAAATCCTAGAGTCGAGTCAGAGCAACATTACTTCAACGCTAAAAACACCAAACTCCTAGATTTGGGTTTAGAACCCCACCTACTTTCCGATTCTTTGTTAGATTCCTTGTTGAACTTTGCTGTGAAGTATCAAGAAAGAGTTGATAACAAGCAAATTTTGCCGAAAGTTTCTTGGCGTAGGAAGTAAGAGGTCATGAATTTTTTAGTAGTTAGTAATTAGTTGTGAAAATATAGCTAATCGCTAGCTACTAAAAATTTTTTAGAGGGTTTACAAACCAATTAGCATAGCCCAATATCCTAGAATGGGTCTAAATTTAAACTTTTATAGGTTTTCTCTGGTGGTAATGCTACTAATTAAAATTGATAGTATGAAAGCCTTGAAATAATAGCTCTTTTATGACTATAAAGTGTAGTTCATGAATTTAATGAAACCCACCAGAGCCGCCCATTTACTTGTTTTATGAATGATGCAAAATGCGATTATCCTGCGAATACACGCGCTTACTGAATAGTCTTGTATGAGAATTGCCTTATTTACCGAAACATTTTTACCTAAAGTTGACGGCATTGTCACGCGCCTTCGTCATACCGTCGAACATTTGCAACGTAACGGCAACCAAGTATTAGTAATTTGTCCCGATGGCGGAATGACAGAATATAAAGGGGCTAAGATTTATGGGATTTCTGGCTTTCCTTTACCGATGTATCCGGAGTTGAAATTAGCATTACCTCGTCCTGCGATTGGCGAGGTTTTGGAAGAATTTAAACCAGATATTATTCACGTAGTTAACCCAGCCATTCTAGGTTTAGCTGGAATTATTCATAGTAAAATACATAACATTCCTTTAGTAGCTTCCTATCATACTCACTTGCCGCAATATCTGCAACATTACGGTTTGGGAATGCTCGAAGGATTGCTTTGGGAGTTACTTAAAGCAGGTCACAATCAAGCCGCTTTAAACTTATGCACTTCTACAGCAATGATGAAAGAATTAACCTCTCATGGCATCGAACGTGTAGATTTATGGCAGCGAGGAGTTGATACAGAATTATTTCATCCAAGTTACAAGAGCGACCGAATGCGTCAGCGTTTGTCGCAGAATTATCCAGAAAGTCCTTTATTGCTATATGTAGGGCGTTTATCAGCGGAGAAAGAAATTGAGCGTATTAAGCCAATTTTAGAAGGTATTCCTGAAGCTAGATTGGCCTTAGTAGGGGATGGCCCTCATCGTGAATTCTTGGAAAAACACTTCCAAGGAACAAATACTTATTTTGTTGGCTATCTTACTGGCACCGATTTAGCATCAGCCTTTGCTAGTGCAGATGCTTTTGTGTTTCCTTCTCGCACAGAAACTTTAGGATTGGTGTTATTGGAAGCAATGGCTGCTGGCTGTCCGGTAGTTGCAGCGCGCTCTGGAGGTATTCCAGATATTGTCACAGATGGAGTTAACGGATATCTTTTCGAGCCGAAATCTGATGATGCAGGTGCTATAGCTGCGACACTTCGTCTTTTAGAAGAAAAACAAGAACGAGAAGTTATCCGTCAAAATGCTCGTCAAGAAGCGGAACGTTGGGGGTGGGTGGCTGCTACTCGTCAGCTACAAAGTTTCTATGAAGGAGTCGTTTATTCTCAGATGCCTGCTTCGGCGTAATTAATTTGAATTATGTTAGGGGCGGTTATATCAAACCCGTCCTTATCAAGTAAACACTTATTCTATATTAAAAATTATTTATTCTTGATAAAGAATGGAATAGCCTATGGTTAGTAGTAATATGAAACATCAATTCAATTGACGGGCACTCTGCCAAATTTTTTTAGGAGAAAAAACTGGCTCTTAATTATTGACGCAATCGCCGTGAAAGGCAGAAATTTTAAGTCGCAAAATACCGCCTTCGCATTACCTTCGATAGCTTAATAAACGGGATCTAATTTATATGGTTTTGCGGTTGTTGACCGGGTTCATAAATGGCGGCGACTATCAAAATACTCAGGTGGTCTATAAACTCACAACCTTTACGATTACCTTGGAAATTTATGAATTGTACCTGTACCCTACAAAAAAGTATATCAGTTGCGTAAATCCTAGGGTTATTAAATAAACATATGTATCTTATTAAAAGTTACAAAAAATCTATTATTATTTTTTATTATAAAAATATATAAACTGCTTAAGTAAATTACTCAGCAAGCATATGCATTTATATACATTTATAGTTATAACTTGTATAAATTAGATTATGATTTGGATGTGAGTATAAAATTGTACTTAGTATCTAAGTCTACAATCTTAAATCAAAAATTCCCATGACACTCTTAAATCCTGGTAGCGTACTAGCTACGTTAACTGAACTGACTCAAGTTAATCGTACCCACGCTCTATTGCGGCGTGTCAAAGACCTTTCTGTAAATGAATTTGTTTGCTTGTTGGACTTTATTACTGCCGAATTCCAACAGTTTATTAGAGCAATAGAGTTGATAAACAATGAAGCTCTAGAAACAATGCTCGAGAAAGTACTTGAAGCGATTACGCTGAAAATAGGTCAAATTCTTCAAGCAGAAAAAACTACTATTTTTTTAGTTGACCATGACAAAGGTCAGTTGTGGTCAAAAGTGCCACAGGATGATATTCATAAGGCATTAGAAATCCGTACTCCGATAAATGTAGGAATTCCAGGTCATGTTGCCAGTACGGGACAATATTTAAATATTGCCGAAACTACTAATCATCCTTTATTTAGCCCAGAATTAGAAAAACAATTAGGCTTAAAAATCCGGAATATTTTGTGTATGCCGGTTGTAAGTAGCAAAAATCAAATTGTTGCAGTTGTACAATTAGCAAATAAAGCAGGATCTATTCCTTTTAATACTGAAGATGAAACATCTTTTCGGGAATTTGCTGCAAGTATTGGTATTATCCTCGAAAGCTGCCAATCTTTTTATGTTGCTGCACGTAATCAAAGAGGTGCAACTGCTCTGTTACGAGCAACTCAAACACTTGGTCAAAGTTTGGACTTAGAAGTGACTTTGCAAATAGTCATGGAACAAGCCCGAATTTTAATGCAAGCAGATCGTAGTACCCTATTTTTGTATCGTAAAGAAATGGGCGAACTGTGGACAAAAGTTGCAGCTGCTGATGGCAAAACTATGATTGAGATAAGTATTCCTGGAAATCGTGGAATTGTGGGTTATGTCGCTTCTACCGGGCAGGCATTGAATATTCCCGATGCATATAAAGATCCCCGTTTTGACCCAACTACAGACAGAAAGACGGGTTATTTTACTCGTAATATCTTATGCATGCCGGTATTTAATTCAGCTAATGAATTAATAGGGGTTACCCAGTTAATTAATAAGCAACAAGGTAGTTTTACTTCATCAGATGAAGAATTTATGCGGGCTTTCAATATACAAGCAGGAATTGCTTTAGAAAATGCCCGTTTATTTGAAAGTGTATTGTTAGAAAAACAATATCAAAAAGACATTCTACAAAGTTTATCCGATGCTGTCATCTCTACAGATATGGAAGGAAGAATAGTCACTATCAATGATGCAGCATTAGAATTATTAGGTTGTCCGCTAACAGGAGATGCTTGTACAAAAAATAACAAGGTTTTTTGGGAAAAGAATTTAATTGGCCGGCTATTGTGGGAAATTGTGCCAATTGAAAATTTGCAATTTCGATTGAAAGATAGTTTGAAGACTGGGGCAAGACACTATGTGCCAGAACAAAGTTTGATGGTGGGACTTTATTATCTACCCGGCGAGTCCGAAGAGTCTGAACAATATATATTAGCATTACCAAACTCTACTAACCCAGAGGTTTTTATTCCTTGGAATCAACCGCTGACTCCCCAATCCCAGTTCGTACATTTTTCTCAAGTTGAACCAATAGAGAGAAGTATTAATCTTACAGTCAACCCGTTAACCAATCCAGAAGGTGGTGTGCGTGGTGGATTGGCTGTTTTAGAAGATATTAGTCAAGAAAAGCGTCTCAAAACTACTATGTCTCGCTATTTAACCCCCCACGTAGCAGAACAAGTTATGGCCCTAGGGGAAGATGCTTTAATGTTTGGCGAACGCAAAGAAGTTACCATCTTATTTTCTGATATTAGAGGCTACACAACACTTACGGAAAACCTTGGGGCTGCTGAAGTCGTATCCCTGCTGAATCAATATTTTGAAACAATGGTGGAAGCAGTTTTTAACTACGAAGGCACTTTAGATAAATTTATTGGCGATGCTGTAATGGCTGTATTCGGAGCGCCCCTACCTTTAACAGAAAATCATGCTTGGCGAGCAGTGCAGGCAGCATTAGATATGAGGCATCGACTCAAGGAATTTAACGCACGGCGGATTCTTCAACAACAGCCACCAATCAATATTGGTATTGGCATTAGCTCCGGGGAAGTCGTTTCCGGAAATATCGGTTCTCGCAAGCGAATGGACTACACTGTAATCGGAGATGGAGTTAACTTAAGTTCGCGTTTGGAAGGAACCACCAAAGAATACGGTTGCGATATTATTATTAGTGAATTTACTTATCAGTTGTGTAGCGAACGTATTGTTGTCCGCGAACTTGATAAGATTCGAGTTAAAGGCAAACACCAAGCGGTAAAAATCTATGAATTAATTGGCGATCGCACTACTTGTTTAGACGCTAACACTCAAGAATTTTTATCTCACTATCATGCAGGGCGTGCTGCTTACTCATCGCGCAATTTTCCACAAGCGCTGATTTGTTTTGAAGCTGCGAAGAAAATTCGATCTACAGATACAGCACTCAATATTCACATCCAACGCTGTAATAAATATTTAAGACAGCCTCCTGCTCCATCTTGGGGTGGAGTTTGGACAATGGTTGATAAGTAATCGGTTTTCAGTTATTACTGCGGTTAGGATATAGTAGCCTATCAGTATCAAATTTTTAATAATGTTTAAGCCTTGATAATGTAGGAGATTTATTTAATCTAGTGCGCTGTGTATATTAATTATTACGTGTTCCCCAAATTTTCTTCCCAGGTGTCTTTATTAATTCGCAAGTCATTTTTTGACTATTTAATTTTTATACAAGTTTTTGAAAGTTTGTAAGCTTCGTTTTAACTTTATTTTGTGATTTTTTTTAGCTGAATTTTTCCTCCAAGGAAATCTTTTTTCTATTTGATTTATTTCCAGCGATTAACAGTAATTTTCTCAAGCCTAAATCTAATTACTACCAAACATTGCTTTATTTCTTATTTGTATTCGATATATAGTAAGTACGCCAAATTTTTAGTTTTTAACTAAAATCCTACTTTTCAATGAGAGCAGCCTCAAGTTACCCATTAGGTTGCTAAGAAGTAATACAAATAAATAATTAATTAATTACTTGTATGTATTGATACAAGTATATTCATGAAATAATTTATAATATTTAAAAGAAATAATATACTTATTTCTATAGATATATAGAAGCATCAAATATCACATTTAATGTATAAGTATTAATACTGTAAAGCGTTCTGATAGCTAATATTACCAATGACTATTAACTAATATCTAAAGATAAAATGATTAAGCCATCTACAGCGTCAGTTATCTTGGACGCGAAATAATCGTTCTAATATGTCTGTGACCTCGAAACTATACGAAGGAAAAGCCAAAATTCTGTACAAAACGGATGTACCAGAAGTTTTACTGGCTGATTTTAAAGATGATGCGACAGCCTTTAATGCCCAAAAACGAGGGAGTATAACCAATAAAGGAGAAATAAATTGTAACATTTCTAGTAAGCTATTTCAACAGCTAGAGGAAAACGGTATTCGTACTCATTACTTAGATAATCCCAACCCAAACCAAATGCGGGTAAAAGCGGTGAAAATTATTCCTTTAGAAGTTGTTGTGCGTAATATTGCAGCCGGAAGCCTCTGTAAGCAAACGGGTTTAGAATTGGGAACCCCCTTAAAGGAACCTTTAACAGAGTTTTATTACAAAAACGATGAATTAGGAGATCCCTTATTGACGCGAGAACGTCTACTATTGTTGGAATTAGCTACCCAGGAACAAGTTGAGCAAATTATTCATCTAGCATTGCGAATCAACGATTTTCTCAAGGCTTTTTTTGATAAATGCGGCATTACCTTAGTAGATTTCAAGCTAGAGTTTGGTTTGGACTCCCAACAAAATTTACTTTTGGCAGATGAAATTAGTCCAGATACCTGTCGTCTGTGGGATAGTGCAACCGACAATCCCTTAGATCGAATTTTAGACAAAGATCGTTTTCGGAGAGATTTAGGAAATGTAGAAAATGCCTACTCTGAAGTTTTAGAAAGGGTGTTAAAAACAATAGAGGCCAAGGTTGGTTAACTAGATTTTGTTTGATGTCATGCGTTGCAACTGTCCTTGACAAATAACTGCTGACTGATGACAAATGACTATCATATTCAACGATGGTGTGTGGAAGTGAAAAGGAATCTAACAAAAATGCGTTTATCTCCCTTTTTGGTGACGGTAATTGCACTTACTACTCCCTTGGGAATTTCAGTAAGTGCAAATGCACAAAGTCTCAATAAATCTAAAGAATCACAAGATATTTTCAAAGCAGTAACCACGAATGAAAGAGATACATTTGTCGTGGGAACGCAGAAATCTTCAGCTGCGAAAAAATTACAAGTAGTAATACCAACTTCAAACTCGACAACTGCACAGAATGCTCCACAAATTCCCCCGCCGAATAATTTACCTAGCGACAGGGAACAACCACAATTTCAGACTCCGGGTACGACACAACCAAATCCTTTACAACCTCAATTTCCAACTCCCGGTACAACACAGACACCAACAGCAGATGAAACCCGCGTATTAGTATCGGAAGTCTTTGTGAGGTCAGAAACTGGACAAATAACACCTCAATTGCAAGAACAAGTTTATAGAGTTATTCGCACTCAACCAGGGCGAACTACAACCCGTTCCCAATTACAAGAAGACATTAACGCTATTTTTGGAACCGGCTTTTTCTCTAACGTTCAAGTTGTGCCAGAAGACACACCAGTGGGAGTTAGGGTCAGTTTCGTAGTTCAACCCAACCCCGTTTTGCAAAAAGTGCAAATAGATGCAAATCCTGGTGCTAATGTTCCTTCCGTACTACCTGAGGGGGCTGTAGATAAAATATTCAGCACGCAGTACGGTCAGATTCTTAATTTACGCGAACTACAAGAAGGCATTAAGCAGTTAGTCAAACAATATCAAGACCAAGGCTACGTACTTGCAAACGTCATTGGAGCACCTCAAGTATCTCCCGATGGTGTGGTTACTCTACGAGTTGCAGAAGGCTTGGTAGAAGACATTCGAGTCCAGTTTCGTAACAAAGATGGTGAAACGACTAACGAAGACGGAAAACCTGTAAAAGGAAGAACTCAGAAATATATTGTTAAGCGAGAACTGGAACTCAAGCCAGGAAATATATTTAACCGCAACATCGTACAAAGAGACTTACAGCGGGTATTTGGACTGGGTTTATTTGAAGATGTCAATGTTTCTCTCGATCCTGGCGATGACCCTAGTAAAGTAGACGTAATCGTTAATGTAGTCGAACGAAATAGTGGTTCGATCGCCGCAGGTGCTGGTATTAGTTCGGCTAGCGGACTCTTTGGTACTATTAGTTACCAAGAGCAAAACCTAAATGGAAGAAACCAAAACTTAGGGGCAGAACTACAGGCAGGGGTAAGGGAATTCTTGTTTGACCTGCGCTTTACAGATCCCTGGATAGCCGGCGATCCGTTCCGTACTTCTTATACTGTTAATGCATTCCGTCGTCGGTCGATTTCCTTGATTTTTGATGGCGATGATGAAGAAATTGAAACTGCCGATACGGGTACTGATGATGACGATCGCGATCGTCCCCGGGTCGTCCGTACTGGTGGCGGAATAAACTTTACTCGTCCATTAAGTAAAAATCCTTACAAAAAAGCAGAATGGGTCGCTTCTGCTGGTTTGCAGTATCAAAGAGTTACTATTACCAATGGTGATGGTGATGTTAGCGAAGAAGGGGCAATTTTTGAAGATGGTAATGAGGTTAGCCGAAGAGTCGATCTCAGCGCTTCTGGAGATGGTGAAGATGATTTATTCTTAGTCAAGCTAGGAGCGTCTCGCGATAAGCGTAATAACCCATTACAACCCACTAAAGGTTCTTTCTTGCGTCTGGGTATAGATCAGTCAGTACCTATCGGACAAGGTAGTATTGCGATGACAAAATTGCGGGGTAGTTACAGTCAATACATACCTGTAAACTTCACCAACTTTAGCAAAGGACCCGAAACTCTCGCTTTTAACTTTCAAGCAGGAACCATTTTGGGTGATTTACCTCCCTACGAAGCTTTTTCCTTAGGTGGTAGCAACTCCGTTCGGGGTTATGACGATGGTGGATTAAGTAGTGGACGTAGTTTTGTAGAAGCATCTGTTGAGTATCGCTTCCCACTTTTCTCAGTGCTCAGCGGTGCATTATTCGTTGATGTTGGTAGTGACTTAGGAACCACAACCGATCCAGCAGAAGTACTTGATAAAAATGGTACTGGTGTCGGTTACGGTTTAGGGGTAAGGGTACAGTCACCACTCGGTCCAATTCGGATTGACTACGGCCTCAATGATGATGGAGATAGCCGAATCAATTTTGGTATTGGGGAACGGTTTTAAATTGAGTTAGGAGTTAGGAGTTAGGAGTGAGTAGTTAGGAGTTAGGGGTTAGGAGTGAGTAGTGAGTAGTGAGTAGTGAGTAGTGAGTAGTGAGTAGTTAGGAGTTTTAAGTTTTAAGTCGATTAATTTTGTTAAAACCCTCTAGTTATGACTAGGAGGGTTAATTTTTTTTGTCGCGTCGAAGGCAAAGTAGCGGAAATTACAACCCGGTTAACTGTTTTCCGGTTAACTTGCCAATTTTTACCTTTACTTCAATACTATTACCTAAAGCACAGCTTCTGAAAATCTCCGCTGTAGTCCCAACGGGAAAAGATTTTTAATACACAATATTCTCGAAGTATATAAAAAGCTTGCAATATGCAACAGCGTACAATTGCCTCCCAAATTACCCAAACAGGAACCGGATTACATACCGATATAAAAACTAATGTCCGTATACTGCCAGCCGAGCCGGGGAGCGGACGCTATTTTGTGCGAGTAGATTTACCTTCAAAACCTACTATTCCAGCAAATATAAAATCAGTCAGTCAGACGGTTCTCTCGACTGAATTAAGGGAAGGTGAAGCCAGCATTCGTACTGTAGAACATTTACTGGCTTCTTTGGCTGCTATGGGCGTTTCCAACGCCCGTATTGAAATTGATGGTCCAGAAGTACCGGTTTTAGATGGTTCGGCAAGAATATGGGCCGAAAGTATAGCCAAAGTTGGAACCCTCGGGCAAAATTCGACTGTTCCCCAGAATGCTTTATCCTTAGAAAAACCAATTTGGGTACGTCAGGAAGATGCTTTTGTTTGTGCGCTACCAGCACCACAAACCCGTTTTAGCTACGGTATTGATTTTGATTTACCGGCAATTGGTAATCAATGGCACAGTTGGATGCCTACTGTTGACCAGCAAAACTCCTATGAAAGCTTTGTTACCGAAATTGCTCCTGCCCGGACTTTTGGTTTAATGCATCAAATAGAACATCTGAAAAACTCTGGATTAATCAAAGGCGGAAGCTTAGAAAATGCCCTTGTATGTGGTGAAGATGGCTGGGTTAATCCACCACTACGATTTCCAAATGAACCTGTACGTCATAAAATCTTGGATTTAGTAGGAGATTTAAGTTTATTAGAAATTTTCCCCCGGGTTCATTTCTTAGCTTACAAAGCCAGCCATAATTTGCACGTTCAACTGGCAAAAAGAATTTTAGAACAGGAGAGTTTAGATTTTTAGATTGGATAACATTTCCAAAATCCCGGACACTTATTACAAGGTTAAGAACCATGCATGGCAACAGCAAGTGTAAAGAAACCCTTTTCACTGCATTGACATACCACTGCAAGTGTTTCATCGCAGCCAAATGTCCTCGAAATTTAAAAATCTAAAATTTCTGAGTTGGTACTAAAAATTCTGCTTAAGTGCCTACTGTCAAGGGCTCCCAATATATTTTTTTTATCCTAAAAAAATTATATTTGGTACCCGTCACAACCTCATAGAAAACATCAATCTAAGGAAGGCAATGTCAACTGTTACCGAAATTAACGACAAAACTAACACGCCAGCATCTACTGAAGATAAATTGGGTGACTCTAGCGCAATTAAATCGGAGAACAAAACAATTTTTACAGTAGAAGAAATCCACCAACTGCTACCGCATCGCTATCCTTTTGCATTAGTAGACAGAATTATCGACTATGTTCCCGGAAAGCAAGCCGTTGGTATCAAAAATGTTACTTTTAACGAACCCCAGTTTCAAGGGCATTTTCCCGGACAGCCCATTATGCCCGGTGTACTAATTGTTGAGGCCATGGCACAAGTCGGTGGTGTCGTAATGACTCAACTACCTGAATACGAAGGCGGACTTTTCTTATTTGCTGGCATTGATAAAGTACGTTTTCACCGTCAAGTAGTTCCAGGAGATCAGCTAGTCATGACTTTGGAACTGTTGTGGGTTAAGCGTCGTCGTTTTGGTAAGATGCAAGGCCGTGCCGAAGTGGACGGCCAACTCGCAGCCAAAGGCGAATTAATGTTTTCTCTTGCTAATTGAGGAATAACTGAATTTGGTAAAGGCACGATTCTTATTTGCCTTTACTAAATCCTGATTTCTGAGAATATCGGTAAAAAACAATTCACTATAGTATAGTAAAATTTCTTAATTTTCGCCGCCCTCACAATAATCGTTCGTTGCGAATCATCAATGCTTTCGGCTACTGGATACTTAAATTACTCGTGCCGCGCAAACTGTTCTGGAGATGTACCTTTGAAGAGATTAATTCACCCAACTGCTGTAATTCATCCTAAAGCGCAATTGCACCCGACGGTTCAGGTTGGTGCTTATGCTACGATCGAAGGCGACGTAAAAATTGGTCCGGAGACTATTATTGGTTCCCATGCAGTACTTGAGGGACCTTTGGAAATAGGAGCACGAAATCGGATTTTCCCAGGTGCCGTTATCGGTTCAGAACCTCAAGATTTGAAGTACGCTGGAGAATTTAGCACGGTTAAGATTGGCGACGATAACAGTATTAGAGAATACGTTACCATCAATCGCGCCACTGGTGCAGGTGAAGAAACTCGCATTGGTAATGGTAATCTGTTAATGGCTTACGTTCATATTGGTCATAACTGTATTCTGGAAGATTCTGTTGTTATTGCTAACTCGGTGGCATTAGCAGGTCATGTATATATTGAATCCCGGGCAAGATTAAGTGGAGTTTTAGGGGTTCATCAATTCGTACATATTGGCAGACATACAATGATTGGCGGTATGGCACGGATCGATCGCGATGTACCACCATATATGTTGGTAGAAGGTAATCCAGCACGCATTCGCACCCTTAATTTAATCGGACTCAAGCGTTCCGGTTTTTCTAGTGAAGAGTTACAAGTTCTCAAAAAAGCTTTCCGTATTCTCTACCGTTCCGATATAACATTCAAAGAAGCTCTAGAAAAATTAGAATTCCTAAGCGATATCGAACATCTCCAACATCTACGTCGCTTTCTCATGCTTTCCCAAATGCCTGGAAGGCGCGGTTTAATTCCTGGTAGAGGTAAAACTATTACAACTGAAGCATAGTTATTAGTTATTAGTTATTAGTTATTAGTTAATAGTTAGTCGTTAGTAGTTGGTAGTCAAGGGCTCCCATGAGAATTTTTTCTCCTAAAAAAAATTCTCATGGGTACCCGTCAGTAAAACAACTATCAACTATCAATTAACAATTATCAATTTATACATTTTAAATGCGAATATTTATCAGTACTGGTGAAGTATCAGGGGATTTACAAGGTTCACTCTTAATTACCGCACTTAAGCATCAAGCTACTACAATAGGTTTGGAATTAGAGATTGTGGCTTTAGGTGGCCAAAAAATGGCAGATGCTGGCGCTTCTTTAATAAGCAATACTACTTCTATTGGTTCCATCGGACTTTTAGAGTCTTTACATTTTGTACTGCCAACTTTAAAAATACAGCGACAGGCGATCGCCCACTTAAAAGAATATCCACCGGATTTAGTGGTATTTATCGACTATATGGGACCAAATCTTGCCATAGGTAAGTATATTCGCCGCCATATGCCTAACATCCCAACGGTTTACTACATTGCACCTCAAGTTTGGGTTGCTTCCATTGGCGATCGCGATACCCAGCAAATTATGAATATTAGCGATAAGATACTAGCGATATTTCCCGAAGAAGCTCGTTATTTTCAAAATAAAGGTGCTGATGCTACTTGGGTAGGGCATCCTTTAGTTGATAGGATGCAAAATTTTCCTAATAGAGAAGCAGCTCGTGCAAAGTTAGGAATTGCCTCGGATGTCACCTGTGTCGCACTTTTACCGGCTTCCCGCATCCAAGAGATAAAGTTACTTGTACCAGTAATGTTTGAAGCTGCAAGGGAAATTCAATCCAAAATGCCAAATGTTCATTTCTGGATTCCTTTGTCTATGGAAAGGTACAGAGAACAAATAGAAAAAGAAATACAAAAGTACCAATTAAGAGCAACTATTGTAGCAGATCGACAGCAAGAAGTATTAGCTGCTGCGGATTTAGCGATCGCCAAATCAGGTACTGTTAATTTGGAATTGGGATTATTGAATATACCGCAAGTAGTTTTGTATCGTTTAAATTCCTTTACTTATTGGGTTGCGAAAAATATTCTCAAAATTAAATTTCCCTTTGCTTCCCCAGTTAATTTATTAGTGATGCGGGAAATTGTACCCGAATTTATTCAAGAAACAGCCACATCTGAGAATATTGTGCAAGCAGCGATGGAATTGTTGTTAAACCAACAGCGTCAACAGCAAATGAAAGCCGACTATCAAGAAATGCAGCAGTTTGTCGGAGAAATTGGAGTTTGTGAAAGAGCAGCTAAGGAAATTTTACAGTTAGTTGATAGTTGATAGTTGATAGTTGATAGTTGATAGTTGATAGTTGATAGCTGATATTTGATAGTCGATAGTTGATAGTTGATAGTTGTTGCAATAACCACTAACAACTAACTACCAACCACTAACTACCAACCACTAACTACCAACCACCAACCACTAACTACCAACCACTAACCACTAACCACTAACCACTAACCCCATAATTAAGTCCAAGCTCGGAAAAAAGTAGTATCTTTCCAAATCCCAGCCACTTGCTGTTCGATTGTGGCTAGTTGTTTATCATCTAATTTCTGAAAGTTTCGCGCTACATTAATATTTTCTTCTAATTGTTTGATATTCTCGGCGGCTACTATACAACAATGTACTCCCGGTTGAGATAAGCTGTAACCTAAAGCTTGCTGCATACCGGATAATCCACCGGGTTTGAATAAACGTCCGTAAGCTGGTACTTTCATGGCTATTACGCCGACATTTTTTTCTCGCGCTACGGGTAAAACTACGGGAAGAAATGGACGGGGATGATATTTATCGGCTGCGTTTACGGGTATAAGGGTAGTATCAAAAGGATAGCGACGCAATCCGTCAGCAATGATATCAGGTTCGTGATGTCCAGTGATACCTGTAAATCGGATCAGTTTTTGTTGTTTTGCTTCTTCTATAGCTTTAATTGCGCCGGAGTTAGAAAATATCGTATCGAGTTGTTCAGAGAAAGAAACGCTATGCAACTGCCACAAATCGAGATAATCAACCTTTAATCGTTTTAAACTTCTTTCCAACTCGCGCCAAGCACCATCTCTATCTCTCGCGGTTGTTTTAGTGGCTAAAAATATTTTTTGACGATGGGGTGGGAGGACTTTACCTAAGTAATCTTCACTAGGACCATAACTTGCAGCAGTATCAAAATAACGGATACCGAGTTGTAGTGCTTTTTCAATTTGTGCGATCGCATCTCTTTCTCCTTGATTGGAGGATAGCGGTGTTTGCCCTGCACCACCCAAACCAAATATAGGAACTTTTACTCCTGTTTTACCTAAAGTTTGTTCTGGCATTTTTGCAGGTGATGCAGCATTGCTTGTGGCATTTTGCTGTAAAGAGTTACATCCGACAATACCGCCAGCAACAGCCGCACTGGTTATTAAGAATTCACGCCGCGTTGTTTTTTCTGACATGGTTAAGGGCGAAATTACTTGGTTTTTATTATTTTAGAAGATTTTTATAAAACAAGTTGCCCTCACCTTCACCCATGTGGGGCTATATTTACAAAGCTTGGGAAGGCAGCT
Source organism: Cyanobacteria bacterium P01_D01_bin.50 (assembly GCA_039200565.1). Lineage (GTDB taxonomy): Bacteria > Cyanobacteriota > Cyanobacteriia > Cyanobacteriales > Nostocaceae > Rivularia. The sequence continues at coordinate 34,399 of JBCCSG010000027.1, forward strand.
TATATAAGTAAGTCGATCGAATTAAATACAAAACCTCACCCCCATCCCCTCTCCTTAATAAGGAGAGGGGTGCCCGTAATGGGCGGGGTGAGGTTTTATCTTACATCTAATTTATGGCTACCTACTTAATAATATTTACCCAAGATATATTGGGTTTTATTTTTTGCTTAATTACATTTTTTTCGCTGCTGAATTTGCTGTTAATTGAGTTATATAACGAACGATAGCATTAAAATTATTACGAATTTATAAAAGTTGTTTGACTGAGGTATTTGAAGTAGCAATAGTTTGTTCTTCTTGTTGCCGTGCAGCTATTATTTGTTTTTCAATTTCTCCGTAAACCTGTTGTTCAAATTCCCATAATTGTAATTCAATTTGATTTTCTAAGTCTTTAGCTATTTTTTGAAATTCGCTGGTAATCTCCCATTTGGTATCAGCTATTTTCTTTTCTCGTTCCTGTTCCTTATGCATTTGTTGACAATCTACTCCAATTGATATAATTGCTAAAGCTGGACCTAAAAATATGGCTGCATTACCAATACCTTTGGCGATACCAACAGCTTGCCAAGGTTGAAATTTGAAGCCGACAAATTTTCCTACAGCTAAAACAGTTTGATGTAAACCACTTCCGGCTACATTCATAGAAGTAAGAAAACCTTTTCCAGCAATATTTGCAGAATTAGTTGCAAATCTGTTTACGTTTAATCCTGCTGTTTCACCAATTTTTTGGAGAAAATCAACTTGTTCTTTAAGTCGTTGTCTATTTGAACTAGAAGCTACATTTTCAGCAGATACATTTTCAGCTTTTTCTAAACAAGCGATAAAAGCTTGAATTAAATTTCCTTGTAATACTTCTTTGACTTCTTCTCGAATATCTTCTACTGCTGAATTCACCGCATTTTGTAATTTTGTTTCTGCTTGTTCATATTGTTGTTCAACATTTAATTCGGATTGTTTATTAATTTTTTCAAAATCTTGTTCAGTGCCAACAGCAGAAGCTAGTATAGAGCCTTCTTTAGCAATTGCAGCGGACATTTCTAGAGCTATACTTTTAACTTTTGTTTTTAGGCGATCGCGCTCTTTTCTTACTGTGCGAGATAGTCTTGTTAATACTTCTAAAAATGTCGCATCTTCTGTAGAATCTCGCGTTAATTTTAATTGAGCTTCATCAACTAAACTCAATGCTATTCTGACTGGTGTATCGAATTTTGCTAATGCGGCTCGTTTTTCGACAAAATTATTCAGTGCATCGATAAAAGTTTGAAAGCGGCTAATTTCAATCAAGAATTCTTCGTCTTCGTCTACACCTTCGCAATAATCTTTAGCATCGATAAAGCAGACAGGAAATTCATCTAAATTATGAGGTTTAATTGCTTCTGTTAAACTTTTACGATAGTTAACAATTTTTTGGGCTTCCTCACCAGCTTCGTCAGACATTTTATTAATGACAAGCATCATTTTCCAGCGATAACCTTTTTCATAGGCTAGTTTTTTAAAGTTTTCTACTGTTACTGAATCAAAAAGCATGTAGGTGAGACAGAAAACTAGTAAATCAGCTTTATTAATAGCTTGATAAGTTATTTCATCGTGGTCTTTTCTATCTGTAAATAGTCCCGGTGTATCGATAATTTGAATTCCATTCCAATCATAATTAGCAGTTTTATCGGTAGCAATATCAGAATCAATACGAATATCACGTCTTCCTGTAAGAGCAGAAATTGTGGTAGATTTACCAGCATTATATTGACCGATAAAAGCAACTGTTATAATTCCTTTTTCTTTATGCTCTTTTAATTCTTTTCTTAATTTTTTACGGATATTTATTAGTTCGGGATGATTTGCTTGGGCTAGTAATTCATCAAATTTTATACAAGTTTTTTTTAATTGAGCGCCAACAGCAGCAGCATCAAAGGAAATTTGATTTTGATTCATTTTTATTTACTCCTGTTTATCTAAGATTTAGTTAAATAAGTTAGTTTCGTTTATGGGTTTTAAATCGATAGGATTTATCGAAATATCCTCTTGTAAAACAAGGTTAATTTCCTCCTGAGATTTATTGATTTTAATCTCAGATTTGGTTTGAATGTTCATAGTTTTACCAAAATCACGTTTTACTTTAGCAATAGTTTTAATAATGGAACTATCATTTAATGCTTCGTATTTACCAATACACCAATCAATTATTCTTTTCGCATAAGCACGATTCAGATAATTCATGTTGTTATCGAGTTTTGTTTTGGCTGTATTAAGCTCTTTTCTTATTCCTTCTAATCCTGTAATCAACTCCTCAAAGTAATTATTGACGCTATTTGCAACATCATTACAATATTTTTCAAATTCTTTTTCAGCTTGTTGAAGAGTTTTATATTGGTAATCATCAAGTTGACTAGTTAAAAAATTATCAATATTTTGAGCAGCTTCTTGACGTTTTTGCTCTTTCGATTTAAACCATCCAGCGATAGAGTTAATAACTCCACCTACAATTCCGATAGTAATACCAATAGAAAGAGCAAAAGGAGCTAAAACAGTTCCTGATAAAGCAACAATACCTCCACCAATTCGTAATAAATTTTTAAAACTAATAGAATCTTGTTGAGTAAATTGAAAATTACTACCTGCTACTCCCTTCCCGCTATAAGAAAACCTATTATGTAGTATTTAGGATTACAAGAAAGGGAATCTTTCGAGTGGGAGAATTAATCTGTTTGCCCGGAAGACTTGGGAACCATTTCAACACTCGGGAGAACCCCAAAAACAAC
>JBCCSG010000028.1:0-36885 GCA_039200565.1 Cyanobacteria bacterium P01_D01_bin.50
ATACACGAATCTTGCCATGATTACATTCACATGAGCAAAAGCTACAAAGCTTAAGAATATCGGGAGCCGGATGCAGGGAAACTCGCACGTCCGGATCTAACTGAGAGGTGCCCCGGATAATACCGGGCATCGACTCAACCAGGTGATGTTAATGGTAAAAAATCGGGACGACCAAGGTTTAAAGGTGAGGGACAATATAAAACTTTCACCTACAAACAATTCAAGCAACACCATTTTTCAGGGAATAAAATAACGTTGTCAAAAATTGGTGACGTGAAAGTAATTGTTCATCGACCTATCCCAGATGGTTTTGCAATAAAAACAGTATCGGTCACGAAGAAAACTGACGGTTATTATCTCACTTTAAGCCTTGATGATAAGATAGTACCAACAGTTAAACCTGATTTTGATCCTAATAATATTGTCGGTGTCGATGCTGGTTTGATTGATTTTATTGTTACTTCTGATAACGAACGAGTTGAAGCACCTAAATATTTACGCAAAGCAGAACGTAAATTACGTTTTGCCCAAAAACGTGTTTCTAGACGTAAAAAAGGTTCTAATAGACTTAAAAAAGCTATCCATAAGTTAGGTAAGCAGCACAAAAAAGTAGCAGATACTCGGAAGGATTTCCATTTCAAAACAGCAAATCAACTGCTTAAAAAATATGATGTAGTAGCAGTTGAGAAGTTGAATATAAAAGGTCTAGCTAGAACTAGGCTCGCCAAAAGTATTCATGATGCAGGCTGGGGACAATTTTTATCAATACTTACAAACAAAGCCGCGAAGCTCGCCGGACAGAGTACTCTTTCCGGCAGACTTCGCGAAAATGCTGGTTTGTTGGTAATTCCTGTCAAGCCTCATGGAACTTCTCAAGAATGCTCAAATTGTGGTCACAAAGTTAAAAAACCCTTGTCGCAGAGAATGCATAATTGTCCGGTTTGTCATACTTGTTTATGCCGTGACCATAATGCAGCAATCAACATCAGGAATCGTGGGGCGCACGACCTGTATAAACAAGCTCAGTCAATGTCTAGGGTTGCCTAGAGTCTCTGAGAAGCCTACACTTACTCGTAGAGAAGTGTAGGTACGTCACAGTTTCGTCTTATTTATAGATATCTCTAAAAACAGATGAGAGAAAAAATACTTTTAGAAATTCAAGCCAGCGTGCGTCATGGGTACCCGTGAGGAAGGTTAGATTTCTCGTAGACTTTCCCGTACATTCATCACCTCGCAGATTGATTTCTTGCTTTTATTTTATAGGGAGTTTCTTCCTTCATAAATCACCTCCCCCTTCCTATCAAACAACACCACCCCAACTTTCATCGTCACATCTGCATACTTTTTCACATAACTTTCAGCTTTCCGACTTATCTTTTCGGCTAAATTACCAAACACCGCATCAGCCAAACCCAATTCAATCAATTTCTTATGAGCCTCATCTGCCGTTTTCACTTGTAAAACAGCCCGCACAGCCTCAATATCTCCTCCCACTTCAACCACAGCAGCAGCAATAATTTCTAACTTTGCATCAGCAATGTGACTCGAAGTATTGAAAATTCCACCCGCTAACTTAATTAACTTTCCTTGATATCCCAACAATAATACCGACTCAGCTTTGTACAATCCCGCTTCCACCAACAAAGCTCCCAACCAATTACCAGTAGAAACTATCGCTGAATCGGGAATGGATAAACGTTGAGCTACAGAATAACCATTAGCACCAATACAAAATACTAAATTGCTATGAGTTTTCACCTTCTCCCGTAAGACACTGCGAAATTCCTCTAAACTATCTGTAGTAGAAAGAGGTTGAGAAATACCGCTAGTACCCAACAATGCCAAACCTTCTAAAATTCCAAAAGCTTCATTAGAAGTACGTTGTGCAAGTTGCCTACCTTGAGGAAGAATAATTTTTACACTAAGGGTTTTATCCGTAGGAATTAAAGGTAACAAATTAGCTTCAAACAAACGACGTGCAAAGCTGTAAATCGCAGCTTTCCCCGTGACAGTTTTTCCCAAACCTTCCCCAGCTTCTAAAATTAGTATTTCTTCTTGTAATACAAGTTCATTTCGTGGTGATAATTTAACCAACGCCCAAATGGGAGTATTCCTAGTTAAATCTAAATTATCACCGGGCTTACTAAGGGTAATAGCTAAAGCAGTATTAGTATCTAAAACAGCAACTTGTTCGATCGCAATTTCTGCATTTTTATCAAGTAAATCTAGAGTGACTGATGATAATTTTTCTGTAATATTTCCTAAATTAATTAAAGCAGCCTTCGCCGCAGCCACCGCGAAGACGGGTAGAGTGTAACCAGGGAGAGACATTGGGGGTAAGGGGGAGATGGGGAGAATTCAAAAGTCAAAAGTCATTACTCATTACTCATTACTCATTACTCATTACTCATTACTCATTACTCCTAACTCCTAACTCCTAACTATATAATTCCTAAATCTTAATTTTTAACTATTTTAAATACTGGGAATTCTTGCCAAAACGCCTTTTTTTAAAGCAGTAGGACGTTCCGACCAAGCCATTTTACCATCTGATTTTTCATAATATAAACTTGCACATTCTAAAACTGCGGCAGATGTCTGGGAAAGTGACTCTGAATCATGATCTAAATCGCCAAATAAATATGTAAGTTTACCTGGTGAGGTAAAAGCGACAGCGGAGGAATGACTGCAAGCACTCATGCATTCTACAGATTTCACGGTAAATTCTTCTGAAAGCACCCAATCTTGATGCTTTTTTTCAAGTTCCTTTAATAGTTTTTCGCCGCCGCTGGTACCTACACGTTTTCCATCTTGCCAAACACTAGCACAGTTAGAACAAACTAAAATTGTATGTTGATTATTCATCTCTATCATGTTTATAAATTTCTATAAATACTTTCCTCTACCCGCAAATTTATACACTACCATTATTTTTGCAATTTATATGACTTTGGATTTTGGATTTTAAATTGAAAAAATCTTATTAGTATTATTCTAATTGTCTATATAAAGAAACCCGGTATCTTTCTGATACCAAGTTTTTATAATCCGACTTTTTTAGAAATAATTAAGATTGCCTTATAATTAATATCTAAATCGCATTTCTCCCCTTAAAAAGAGAGAATAAATAATTTATTTCGTAGATTTAGCTATTAATCCTAACTGCAATCCTGGCGGATAACTCCCTTCTTCCTTAACCCTCTTAATTTCAGCATCGGCGATCGGTAAATTTAATTTTTGCGCCAATGTCCGTAAAATATCTCCTCTATCAATTAAACCAGCTACAGCACCCGCCGGTGAAAGTACTGTCACACGCTGTAATTTATCATTTTCTAACTTAGTAATTATTTCAACGAAACTAGTTGATTCTTCCACCGTAGGAATTTCATTCAAAGGACTTACTATGCTTTGTATAGTTTGAGTTTCCCACAAACTTCTTTCTATCACCCGCAAATCACCGGCACAAACCATTCCCTGATAACGCCCATCTCTATCGGCAAAATAAACCTGCGATTGATTGGTGAAAAATAAATATTCCTCAGCAAAAGTACGTAAAGTTTTATCGGCATCAACTACACGAAATTCCCTAGTCATGGCATCCCTCGCAACCATTTCTAACAAAGTTTCTTGTAGCTGACTGACACGTTGGTAACTGGTAGCGTTGCGGATACCAAACCAACCCAACAACGCAATCCATAAACCTGTTACTAATTCACCCGTTAAATAATCTACTACAAAACCCAAAGCAATTGCTGCATAACCTAAAATTTGTCCCGCTCTTGCTGCTAAACTTACTGCTTTAAAACGGTTTCCCGTTGCTTTCCACAGCGCTGCTTTTAAAACTTGTCCGCCATCAAGAGGTAAGCCAGGAATTAAATTAAATAACGCCAAAACCAAATTGATTCTTGCTAAATCTTCCAGCATCGTATGCAGGGCAATAGTATCAGGTAGGGTAGCACCAAACAAACGTAATAAAAAGAACATTCCGACACTCACCACAGGACCGGCGATCGCCACCTGAAATGCTTTCCCTGGAGTCTTTGATTCTTCTTCTATAGAAGCGATACCGCCAAACAAAAACAGAGTAATCGAATTAACTTTAATCCCTTGTTGTTGTGCTACTAAGCTATGTCCCAATTCATGTAAAAGTACGGAGCCAAATAGCAACAGCGCCATTACTATCCCAACACTAATTGCTTGAATGGTTCCCAATTTCTGATAAGACACTCCAAAATTGAGCGTTGCTAAACCTAAAATTACAAACCATAAAGGGTCTAAAAATAGGGGAATTCCAAATAAAGAGCCAATGCGCCAATTGTTTTGCATAGGTTAAACCAGATTTTCTATTTTGAGTTCAAAATGCAATAAATTTTAATCTTTTACTGGAAACATTAATAATATTGATAGTGCTTTTTGAACTGCTCTATATTTATAGGATAAACAATTGGTGCAATATGATATCGTCCCTAAGATTTCGGTTACCTTTACTTTAATGGTTCGGTTTTGATTAAAAATTGGGCATTGGGAATTGGAAAATAGCCAGGGGGCTTAGAGCTAATGGTATTAAGTCTTGAGCCTGAGTATTAATTAAAATGTGAAAAAAATATAAAAACTAGAGTTTAAAACAATCGGGGCTATCAATATCTCAAACTAATACAATTAATTAACCTATATTTGTTTGAGTAAAATCTGCCAATCAAAGTTTGATTTCTAGTTTTGAGATACTTAAAATACTTAAGCAATGAACGCAAAAATTATGATTGGTGGTTTAGATTCGTATCGAATTGCCGCTATAAAGATTTTTAGTTATTCCTCCCCCAAAGGTGAGGAAGGTTTGCAATAGTTCCGTTGATTACAGACGACCGATATTAGTCAATCCTAAAACTATACCTACGCCGAGAAGGTGACCAAAACAAGCAGCACCAACAAATGCCGGTGCATTTAGAGGTAGAGGTAATCCGGGGAATTTAGGTCCTACCTTGGGATAGTCAATAATTCTTGGAGCTAACAAAACTGATATTAGAGTGCAAAGGCTAATAATTATTCCTACCGTTGGACTCCAACTAGATGTGGATGGAATTGTTGATTGAACTGCTAACAATATTGATGAAATCAAAATTTCTTCTCCTAAATGAAGAGATAAACAACCTGAGCCATCAAAATTATAAAAATTGCTGAGAACATAACCTAAATATGTCTTAATAATTTACAATTTTTTGAAGTTTTGCTACAAATATTAATAATTCCATGCGGGTAAAAATTTGCGGAATCACTCAACCACAGCAGGGTAGAGCCATTGTTTCTCTTGGTGCAACGGCCTTAGGATTTATTTGTGTGCCAAAATCTCCCAGATACGTCAACTCAGAGCAAATTAAAGCAGTAATTGAACAGTTACCCGAACAAACTGATAAAATCGGTGTTTTTGCCAACGAAAGCCTTGAGGAAATTGCTCAAACTGTTATAAAGACTGGATTAACAAGCGTACAACTCCACGGAGACGAATCCCTTAATGATGTAATTAGCCTGCGCCAATCTTTACCGAATCTAGAAATTATCAAGGCTTTACGAATCAGAGGTGCGGATGATTTTGAGAAAGCAAATATCTATATAAAATATGTAGATACCTTGTTACTCGATGCTTATCATCCGCAACAATTGGGAGGTACGGGTAAAACATTAAATTGGGATACACTGCGTCAGTTTAACCCCAATTGTCCTTGGTTTTTAGCTGGGGGATTAACGCCCCAAAATATTTTAGAAGCCTTAAACAAAGTAAACCCCACCGGCATTGATTTATCAAGTGGAGTAGAAAAAGCCCCCGGGGATAAGGATTTAGATAAAGTTCGTTTGTTGTTTGAACAACTGAGGGAGTGGGGTAATGAGTAATGAGTAATGAGTAATGAGTAATGAGTAATGAGTAAGAAGTAATGAGTAATAGGTAAATACCGTTGTGAGAAATATAGGGCTTTTTGGTTGAATCCAATACGCTAAAAACTCCTCTATATAACCTTTCCCCACATGAATGAGAGAAGCTTTAAGCAAAAGTCAAATATCGGATTTTTGTACTTCAGTAAGCGTGAAATCCCCTATCAACTTCCTACTTCTTACTCCTTACTTCTTACTCCTTACTTATCTCTTAGAAAAATGCTGGTTGGTGACGAATCAAATTAAAGAATTCTTCGCGAGTTTTCTGTTCTTGCTCGAATAGTCCTAACATTGCACTAGTTACAGTCCAAGAACCGGGTTTTTGTACACCTCGCATTACCATGCACATATGTGTAGCTTCCATGACAATAGCAACACCTTGTGGTTCGAGAATTTCTTGAATAGCTTCAGCAATTTGACGATTTAATCTTTCTTGTACTTGCAAGCGACGAGAGTACATTTCTACAATTCTAGCCAGTTTGCTTAGTCCTACAACCTTTTGATTGGGAATATAAGCAACATGGGCTTTACCCATAAATGGCAACATATGGTGTTCGCACAAACTAAAGAAGTTGATATCGCGTACTAACACCATTTCATTGTGCCCTTCGTCAAATATGGCACCGTTAACTAGCTCTTCTAAAGATTGACTGTAACCACTGGTAAGAAATCGCATTGCTTCTGCTACACGCTTGGGTGTTTTGAGTAACCCTTCTCTTTCAGGATCTTCCCCAACCCCGACAAGCATTTTCCTTACGGCATCCTTCATTTGCTCCATATCTTCCTCTGAGGGAGGATTTAATTTGGGCTGCGAACCTCCTTTAGTATTGCTATCTGGCGTAGGATTTACAGCATCTTCTAAGTTTGAAATCAGAGGAGATTGAGAATAATTGGAACCGTTGGAACTAGCAATAGTCATGATGTCAATCTGAATTAAAAATTCGGCGAGTGAGTTATTTCTGAAGGCAGTTAACAATCAACAGTTACTGAATAATTCGTCATTGTTACCGATGGCGAATCCACGCCACGAATAGCTACGTAATTCGTAGTTTCCAAAGGATATTAAACGAAAAAATAGCTTTAATTACAAATTATTGCTGTGATTGATTATTGATGAACGGTGATGACTTTAATAAACGGTCAAAACCCGTATTCACAGTTTTGCTTTTCATACCTCGAAGGCTACCAAGCGGGGCTAAGTTGAGCATTGTGCCTCTGTTGTGTTCGTGCATCGAGGGCAAAATTTCCTTAATACATCCAAACAGGCTGGTGAGATTCAAATCGATTACTTGCTGAGTGTTAGATAAAGCTGTTTGACTCAATGTGACGGCATAACCGATGCCAGCATTGTTCGCATGATTATCTATTTTATCAAAATCAAGGGTTATTTGACGGGTGCCCAACGGGTTCCCATGAAAATTTTTTTCTTCTAAAAAAAAATTCACGGGTACCATGTAAGTTTTTTCCTCCTGAAAAAACTTTGAAGGGAACCCTAGATCAATGTTTTCTTCGATTTCAGATACTTTTGCCAAATCCACAATGTAAGTTTTAGCCTTGATTGAAGTTTTATTAACGGTACCTTCTACTGGTGCAAATCGATCGGCAAAAGGATTTAGTAGCCCAACATCTATTGCTGAAGATCCACGAGCCAAAGTTGCTTCTTTACCAATACCCCGGCGTTGCACCAATAATTAAGCCACGCGTTTTATTTTCAACCATACCCTTTTTTTGACATATAATCCTAGCTTAATTCCATTGATGAAAATAATTACTCCACACTAAAACAACTTAAAAAGATAAGTTAAACAAATCAAACAATGCAGTCAAAAATCTTTGAAAATTGCTATAATTCATAACCAAGATAGATGTTTACTTACTAAAACTTTTCATAACAGTTTTCCATTTTCAGCCACATAGTTTAGTAGTCTCCCTCTAGGAGACTGGATTTTTAACTTTGGTTAATGCAGTAATCAAAAGCTTCGATTTAAAGATTATTGATTAGATAGCTGATAAAAACCCATTAACTACAAATGCCTATGGCAAAGAAAATTGTTAAGAACAGTTAAGTGCCATAGGCAATTATAGCATTGCCGCAGTCAATAATAATCATCTCGAAACCGATCAGTGGGTAGCTTCGGTGAAAATCCCCATTTTGCGGAATCTTTCGTAGCGCATTTCTTTCCTTTCTGAGGCAGTCAAACCGTTGAGTATTTCCAAATTATCCAAAAGAGCCTTTTTGAGGGTATTAGCAGCTTCGAGTGGCGAGGAATGAGCGCCACCAGTAGGTTCTGTTAATATCTGGTCGATAATACCTAAGTTTTTCAAGTCGTGGGAAATAATTTTTAAAGCTGAGGTTGCTTGGGGTGCTTTGGCTGCATCTTTCCACAAAATTGCCGCACAGGCTTCGGGAGTTGCAACGGTATATACGGCATGTTCAAACATCATGACGCGATCGCCAATACCGATACCGAGTGCACCACCGGAACCGCCTTCACCGATGACGGTACAGATAATGGGAACATCGAAGGAAAACATTTCCCGTAAGTTGTAAGCAATTGCTTCACCTTGCCCTTGTTGTTCGGCGATCACGGTAGGTAAAGCACCGGGAGTATCGATAAAAGTAATAATGGGCATGCCAAACTTATTGGCATGTTCCATCAATCGTAATGCTTTGCGATAACCGCCAGGAGAAGCCATACCAAAGTTACGGGCAATATTATCTTTAGTGTCGCGCCCTTTTTGGTGACCTAAAATCACTACAGGTTGATTTGCCAAGCGTGCAACTCCACCGACTAAGGCGGGATCGTCCGAACCACATCTATCCCCGTGTAGTTCCATCCACTCATCAGTAATTGCTTGAATGTAGTCTAGAGTACTAGGACGGCGGGGATGTCGAGCAACTTGCAGCCGCTGGGTAGGAGATAAACTGCTGAAAATTTCTTCGCGTAATTGCATGGCTCGTGCTTCTAATTGTTGAATTTGATTAGTAACATCTACGCCATTTTCTTCCGCCAGTTTACGAATTTGCTCAATTCGGTTTGCTAGTTCTGCTAAGGGTTTTTCAAAGTCCAACAGTAGCGGTTTACGCTCTTGTGTAGCCATTGTCTGAATCATTAGTTGTGAATTAAAAGTTGCTCACGTTATGAGTTATGAGTTAGGAAATTGCAAAAACAATTCCTTACTCTTAACCCATAACTATTAACTGTTAACTAGAACGAGAACCCCCTACATGAAAAATATTTACGCGAGAGCAGCTCCGGGTAGAAAGCTGTCTTTCTCGAAATATTTGCTGTAAGTCTCACACGTTAACTGTTAACTGTCACACTAGCAGCGGTCTAAATCCGTGTTTAAGGGATACTTGACCAATATGCTCCATTTTCTCTACGGTAATCTGATTGCGTCCCCAAGAAAAGTTAGTGTACAACTTTTCAAATTCAAGCAGCATTGACTCAGCAAAACAAGCAAAAAGTTGACGTGCTGGAACATCCATGTTGACAATGTTCATAATTTTCCAGTCAATGTCTAGGGAATGCTCCACAATACCACCGTTAAGTACGTGTACCTCGGGATGTTGAACTTTGCTTCCTAAATTTTTCGGATAGCCACCATCAATTAGCAAGCATGGTTTCTTCAACAGGGTGGGATCAATTTTCACACCTTTGGGCATACTGGCAACCCAGACGATAATATCTGCTAGGGGTAAGGCTTCGTCTAAACCTAATATTTTTCCACGCCCCAGGTTAGATTGCAATGATGAAAGGCGTTCGGCGTTACGCGCTATCAACAAAAGTTCCTTGACATCTGTCTTTGCATCTAACCAACGACAGACGGCGCTCCCGATATCTCCCGTTGCCCCACATATGGCAACTGTCGCTTTGTCAAGTTCTATGCCAAGTTTTTTCGAGGCTTGCTCTACCTGCCGACAAATTATGTAAGCAGTGTGAGTATTTCCTGTAGTAAACCGTTCAAACTCTAATTTGATGTTGCGGATTTGAGGAATTTGTTCTAACTTAAAATTCTCAAAAATGATTGAAGAAAAACCCCCTAAAGCGGTAATATCCATGCCATGCTTTTGGGCCTGAGCCATCGCATTCAATATTTTGCGAGTAGCAGCCTTCATGCGGCGATTTGCCAGCATTTCCGGTAAAAAGCAAGATTCTACATACCGCCCTTCGATTTTTTGTCCGGTGACACTTGTTACCGTAAAATCTTCGACCATTATAGGTGGAGCGCTACACCAAAAGTCTAGCCCTTGGTCGGCATATTCTGGGTAGCCTAATTCTCTAGCTACTCTTTGTGCGTGTTCTAAATTTGTAAGATGTCCGATTAGACCAAACATGAACTGTTAATTTCGTCTTATTCTTTATTAAAGGATTGAAGGCGCGGAATATAAATACGTACATGGGAGTATCGCTCTTGCGGAACAAGTAGAATACTTTTTCCAAAAGGTGCCAAGAGCGATATTACTGGCTGCTATCAGACTTTAAGCGGCTTTAAGTCCATGTGCAGAAAGACGCATGATATCGCGAGTAGTGAAGCCAATATTACCCAATGCTTCTCCGTATTGAATCATAAAGTCTTCTACTAAAGCGTCTTTAGGCATTAACATGGTCTCAGCATCTTTCTCTACTTCATTAAGCATTCTCCAGATGATGGGAAGATTTTGCTCGTTAGCTTCTTCTAATTCGGCTTTAGATTCTTCAAAATGTTCTTTGAGCCAAACTTCTCCGAAGTTGAGGTGAGTATATTCATCTTTGACTACACCCTCAGTAATTTTCTTCGAGAAATCATCCGCTACTGGGATAAAGATGTGGTAAGCGGCGATCGCAAAACACTCGATAATCAAAGATTGAATTAGCAAGCAAGTAACCACTTTTCCGCTCGCGGCTGCCTCTTGGAAATTTTTATGCAACTGAGCAAACAACTCCTTGCCAAATTCCATATCTGCCGTGACTTCCAGATTGTTAGCACAAGCTTGAAAACCTTTTTTATGACGCATCTCCATTTTAGAGAGGCGAACTAAATCATCTTTGTTGTCTGGCAATAATTGTGCCAGTGATAAATAATTTTCGTATGCCTCTTGTTCTCCCTCAACCACAATTGCATTAATGCGGCTGAAAGCGTCTTTATATGTTTCGCTACGGTAATCAACTTCACATGGGGCTATAAGTTCCTGCATTGAGATTCCCTCCGGATATGAAAATATTTGATACTAAGTGATGAAATTTGAATGAAGTTCGCCCAAATCGATCGAGTTAAAAGAAAAGTATTAATACCACAGCAATCATCCTGGTTACAAGCATGAAGCCCGAAGTATAAATTACTCTTATCTTAATAACCAGTATCGGTAACTTTAAGTTTTGTGCTTCATTCAAAATCCTTCATTATCAACAGAATTTACGTGGTTTAATTTTACTTAACAAGCCACTATGTTATAGATTAGCTGTTGCCGGGGGCGATTGCTCTAATAATAGAAAAACTAATACTTGGATAAAGCTTTATTTATATATAAACCAAGCTAGACGCGAAAATATGGTTACTTAACCCCTTGAGTGCTATTATTGTTGGCGGCTATTATCCGCCGGACCGCTATCTGTGGTCTTTCTAACATCGTTTCTACCCACCGGGACCACTCAAAGTGTGTTACCAAAAAATGGTTGGTCTTTATCTAAATTACCGCAATGCTTGGCAGCGAGGTAAATTTTTATTAGCATTTGCTAACTCTAATTTAGTAGCGGCTTCTATAACCTCTTGCTAAATTATAACTTCTGCCGCTTCAGATTACCCATTCGCCAAAGTTGGAATTTAGGAGAATAGTGGGATAATTCGGTGAATGGAACGATTTATTTAAACTTTTAGTATTTACAACGCTAGCCGGAATTAACAATTAGGGAATAGGGCACCGGGCATGGGGTTCCCACTGCAAATGGTTTCATAACTCCCCATCTGCCAATTTGTGCCACTAAATCAAGCGTCACATATCAGTAATAACTCGGTGTAAGAACCATTGCATTTCAATGTGATGGTTTTGGGACAGTAAAATAAAGTGTCATCAATAATGACTACTCAGTATATGCTCTTGGCTTAAGCTTTAAATTGAATTCAAGCATCTATTGCCAAATGAATAAAGTGGATGATGAGAAACTACCTAGTGTGTTAATGGCATCTAGTTCAAATGAATTACTTAAACGTTATGCGGTAGGAGAGAGAGATTTTCCTGGTAGCAGACTGAATGGTGCCAATCTGACTCGTGCTAACCTCAGTGGTGCCGATTTGAGTCGAGTTCATCTGCAATATGCTTACTTAGCAGGTGCGAATCTTAAGGGTACTAACCTTAGCCAAACCGTGCTTAATGGAATCCAATTAGTAGGTGCTGATTTACGAGAAGCTAACTTGAGCATTTCAAATTTAAGCGAAGCTGAGTTATGTGGTGCTGATTTGCGCGATGCTGTACTCAAAACTGCCGATCTAAGAGGTGCTGATATCAGTAATGCGAATCTCAGTTGTGCCAATTTATGCGGTGCTGACTTACGCTACGCCAATCTAGTTAATTCTAATTTCAGCTATACAAACTTTAGGAATGCATTTTTGGCTACTGCTAACTTGAATAATGCTTATTTGGTTGGTGCGAATTTAAGCCATACTGACTTCAATGGTGCAAATGTGGAGAATGCTCTATTCGGATACAATGAAGGACTTTCCAAGGCTGTAAAGCTAGATTTACAGCTGCGTGGAGCAATATTTATAATTGACAGCGAAATTTAATTATTCTGTTTCTTGGATTTGTAAGCGGACTGTACGTTCTGTTGTACCACTAATCCTTAATTCCATAACTTCGCCACCAAGGGGTTCTAAACTATCGAGTAGGGACCTCAAATGTGGTGTGGAAGCACCTGTATCAACGTAAAGTCTATCTGATAAATTCGCGACGCGTTTCCAAGTCATGTATAACTTGGCTATGGTTTGCTCAATCACAGATGCTTGATTAACTAAATCAGCAGCTATATTCATGCATCCGACTCTTTGGGCTTCTTCTAGGGCTGTTTCAATATCCACTTCTTCCGAGGAAAGGGCTTGTACTTGTGCGGCGGCTTTGAGATATTTTGCTAGGTAACGCGCTTGGGAAGTAACTTCTTTAAGGGTATCAACATCTGGATTGGCGATAATTTCATCTTGGATGACTGCTTGATGTTGTTCTGGCAATTTTTCCATTTCTTTTACCAGTGGCGCAAGATAACGGGGAGGGAGGGTATTATCTGCCGCTTTTTGCTTCACTGGTGCGGGTAGTAATTCCGAAGACATGGCAGTCCATTCTTCAGAAAGTTGCTTTACCTCTCTTCTGGTAATGCGATCGCCATTTTGTGCTGCCTCACTTACCATAACTTGTACTTCTGGCGAAGCTTTGGCGGTTTCTACAAACGCCCGTTTACTAAAGTTATTGATAGATTTTGGCTCAAGTTTACCTTCTTCTAAAAGAGTGTCGGCACTGTTTGCTAATTGAATCAAAGTGTAAGCATGACTTTTACTAATTTCCCGCTCCTTGAGCCATTTAAGAAAACCAGTACCCCTTCCATCACCTCCTTTTTTTTCGCGATCGCGTATGGCGCGTAAAATTCTTCCTCGCCAGATATCGGTTTGTAAATCAAATTTATCGCATACCTGCCAAGCTATATCCAATTGCTGGAGAAATTCTGTTTCTGGAATTGCTTCATCTTCTGGATCGGGTAGCTCAAAGGCCAAATCTGCTGGCTGTTGTAAGGCTTCAACGATATTATCTGTTGACTGCACGGCAATTAACGTTCCTTAAAGGGAAAGCGAAAGGCTTGGTTATTATCACATAATCTGGGAGCGTTATTAGCTATTAGTTATTAGTTATTAGCAACCAACCGTACTCATTGTCATTAAATATGCTGAGTGAGGAGAGGGGGAGATGGTAAGCCACTGCGTTGCGGAGGTTTCCTCCGTTGTAGCAAGTGGCGCAACCCGAAGGGGGAGATGGGGAGAAAAATTCCTCACTACTCACTCCTAACTCCTAACTCCTACTTTTCCCTAAACGTCCAAACACCATCATCCCAATCAGCATCACATGGTGGATTATCTAGCCAATAATGACAACGCTTAAGATGCATAATCGCCGCTTTGTCATGTTCTTGAATTTCCAAGACTTTAGCAAATTCGTTTTTGGCTGTAGTAAATTGACGATTGATGTAGTATTCCCGTCCTTTATGGTAATGCTCGATCGCGCTGAGTCTGTCACCGCTCACATTATCGTTACGCAAACCGATGAGTTCGTATATTGACACCGGCTCGTTGCGACCTTTGACGCGAATGTAATCTAATTCTCTTGCCCATACTAAGTGTTTGCAAGGTTCGTAAGTATTATCACTGATAATAATGTCACAACCATACTGTTTGCTGACGCTTTCCAAACGAGAACCAAGATTTACACCGTCACCAATTGCGGTAAATTCCATACGTTTACTTGAACCAATGTTTCCACTGATAACAACGTCTGAGTTAATACCTATACCAATTCTGATTTGTTGCTTGTTCTCCGCATGACGACGAATATTAAATTCCTTTAAGCGATGGCGCATTTCTAAGGATGTTTGTACAGCCATCCAAGCATGGTTTTGTAAAGGTAAGGGGGAACCATATACAGCCATGATGGCATCGCCGATGTATTTATCCAAGGTTCCTTTGTGTTTGAAAACTGCTTCAACCATTGACTCAAAGTATTCGTTGAGCATACCTACCACTTCTTCTGCTTGCAGGTTTTCTGTTAAAGTGGTGTAGCCGCGAATATCGGAAAATAAAATCGAAACTTCTTTGCGATCCCCACCTAGTTTTGCGTCGTCTAATTTGAGTAATTCTTCGGCTAACTCCTGAGTCATGTAGCGGTACATGGTACTTTTGAGGCGCTTTTCGTCGCTGATATCATCCATGACTACCAGGGCACCCCGAATGTGCCGATTGTCACTAGCATCGGCAATAGTGTTAATGGATAAGTTGATACTATTTTCTAAAGATTGATGGGTAAGAAGGGTTCTATCGGGATAATATTGTTCGCGCAATTTATCGTCTGCAGCGTTTAAAGCATCTTGACACCATTTACTGAAATCGTTTTCTTTGATATTAATGATGTCGTTAATTAATTTGCCTTCTAAACGTTCTTCTGCTTCTAATCCTAATAGACGCGAAGCGCTTTCGTTGGCAGCAAGGATGTAGCCTTTACTATCAGTAGAAATAACACCATTAGAAAGACTGCGAAGAATATCGCGCTGCATTTGTTCTTGTTGTTTGATGGTAGCGAACAATTGAGCGTTTTGCAGCGCCACACCTGCTTGAATGTTAAAAGCTTCCATAAATTGTTCGTCATTGCTCGAGAAGCTAGCTTGGAAGCATTCGGGGGCGGATGGCCAATCTTCGGGGTTATAAGGAGGAGATTGGTTCTTATTTTTCTTATTTACCAGTTGAGTTACGCCAATTAATTCCTTGTCGCCGTTAAATACTGGCATACATAGCAAACTACAGGTTCGATAACCGTTTGAACGATCCATTCGTTTAGCGGTATCGGAGTCGGGATTGTCATATAGATCGAAGGGAATATTTAATATTTTGCCGCTTTGGGCAACTTGCCCGACAAAACCCTTACCCATGGGTACTCGCAACTCCTTAGTCGAACCATCACCCAAGGTAATTTTCGTCCATAATTCTTGACGATCGCGATCTATTAACCATAAGGTAGAGCGATCGGCATTCATCAGTTGTTTTGCTTCATCCATCACTCGTTTGAGCGTCTCTTCTAAATCGAGACTGCTTTGGGAAAGTGACTTAATTGCTTTCATCAACGCTTCAGCAGCTCGTTGTTTCTGAGTAGCGATATAAAAAGAACGCGATGATTCTAAAATTAATTTAATTGAAGGTGCAAACTCTTGAAATAATTGTTGATCGGCATCAGTAAAACCATTAATATCAATGCGTTCGAGTAAAGTAGCTTCACTATTGCGATCTGATTTTAATTTGTTTAACAATTGGACTACAGCGACTAATTTACCTTCTTCGTTGAGCAAAGGTAAAGCCAACATCGTATAGGTACGATAGTCAGTTCTTTTTTCGTGTTCTCGTGCAAAAGAAGAACGATCATCATTGTAAAAATCGAAGGGGATATTCACAACTTTTTTGGAGGTGGCAACTTCACCAGCAATACCTTTGTTTGCGGGTATGCGAATCTCTAAAGAACGTTCTCCTTCCCCTTCAGCAACAATTGTGTATAGTTCTTGTTTCTCCTCATCTAATAAAAATATCGTCGTTCGATCAGCTCCTAACAACTCTCCCGTTTTGAGAGTGATAGATTGCAACATTTCTTGCAAGATTGCTTCAAACCCTTTGGAATCCAACATCGACAGGGTTTGATTGACAATCTGTAACTTATGCTCTACATCTTTAACAACTTGTTTAAAAGTATCTTGAGTCAAAGGAGCAAGGAAAGTCGAAATAGTTCCTTCTTGTTGACTTCCAAGAGCATCTAATCGAGAAGAGTTTTGAATTAAGTCGCGTTCCCCTGAACTTTTTCCACCTATAATTAAATCGGCGGTTTCATTGCGACTACGTTGGTAGACTGACATAGCTGCCTTTTGATATAAGATTTGTTCTTGAAATTATTCCTTGTAGGCGATAAATCTGCCTGCATTTTAAGTCAATTTTACTCAAATAAAAAATTGACTTTTACATAAATCTGTTTCGTGGTTAATGGTTAATTAAAAAACTCTTTTTATTGAACCTTTAGCCATGAAATAAAAAATAATGTTTATCAGATATTTAATGAAATAAGAGTATTATTCACAGTTTAATCTTTGATAGAAGAAAACGTCACCCACGAAGATACGTAGATAATCAAACAAGAAAAAATAAGATTCATTCTATAGTTCTAAGTCGGCTCATACATATACAATTTCTTACTAATTCATAATTGAAATTTTGTTTTTATTAATTTATTTTTTAGGTTATCTGTGACAAAAAAACACAATAATTTAAGTTCTATATCATTAGCATGAATATATTTACAAGTCCAGATATAGAGCTAATACTCAATAGCTTTAAATTTTCTTCGATCTTTATTTTTTTACAGAGTAATAAATCCCACGATGAAACTGTATTTTATTTTTTGAGCGCCTTAGTTATTCCCAGATGTCTGATACATCACGGGCTAACTTTTTTACAGCCTGGAGAATGCTAGCGAGAATTTGTTCTAGCATCATGCTTCTTGACGGGCAACCATAGGAATTTTTCTTATAAAAAAATTCCGATGAGAACCCTTTACTAGCCCGACATTAGACATCAAGCAGTAGTGTTGCAATTCTTACAGAATTATATTTATAGTATTCCCAAAATTGTTACAAAATTATCAAACATAATCCAAAAATATACTTCAGTAATATCTGAACGATCAGTTTTCATAAATCACTATCTTTTGAAATCGCCCAAAAGCTCTGCTAAGACTAACTTAACCAAATATAAAGTTATTTATAATACTATGTATGTATTTACGCTTAATTACTGAGTTATATATGTTATGCGTAGTTTGTTTGCTAAGCTGCTACGCATAAAAGTAGTATATTTAGAAATATTATTTAAAAGCTAAAAATCTTATCCCTTTTGCCTTCTGCCTTTTGCCTTGCTGTTGTGCATTAAAAATGCACAACAGCTTATGACCATAATAGAAAAGCTTTTAGCTTTATGCTGTATTGATTAAATGTATAAAATAAAACTTATCAAGTTAGTGATAAATCTGAGAAAATAATAATTATTAAAGGAAATAAGAATTTACTTTGAAGAAATATCGGCATTTCCCAGGATGCTATCCAATAATTTATTGAGTTACAAATTTAGTTGTTTAAAACACAAATAATAAGTAATATCACTGAAGTAATTTAATGTCTTCAAATCAGCAACAAAAACCACAAGCGATTGGCTTGTTTACTGCAACCTGTATCGTAGTAGCAAATATGATTGGTACAGGTGTATTTACTAGCTTAGGTTTCCAAGTAGTAGATATTAAATCTGGTTTCACCCTGCTATTTTTATGGATGGTGGGTGGAATTTTCGCTTTATGCGGTGCTTTAAGTTATGGAGAATTAGGCGCAGCAATGCCTTATTCTGGTGGTGAATATTATTATTTATCCCGCATCTATCATCCAGTAGTGGGTTTTTTATCTGGATGGGTATCGGTTACGGTGGGTTTTGCAGCACCAATAGCTGCCGCAGCAATGGCTTTGGGAGCATATTTTAAAAGTGTATTTCCGTTAATTTCCTCAACAGTCATTGCTTTAGCTGTAGTTATTTTTGTTTCTTTAATTCATAGTAGAAGTAAAACATTTGGTAACTACTTCCAACAGATATTTACGATTTTGAAAGTTGTACTAATCGTTATTTTAATTGTTTGTGGTTTATGTTTATCTGAACCTCAACAATTAGGATTTTTACCATCAACGGGAGATATGAATTTAATTTTCAGTTCTCCTTTTGCAATTTCTTTAGTTTACGTTACCTATTCATATTCAGGGTGGAATGCAGCCGTTTATTTAGCTAGTGAGGTAGAGGAGCCGGAAAAAAATCTACCTCGTTCTTTAATTGGTGGAACTCTGATTGTGATGGGGTTATATCTACTATTAAATTTTATATTTTTACACACCACGCCAATTAATAAATTGGTGGGAGAATTAGAGATTGGATATATAGCAGCCAATCAGATTTTTGGCTCTGTCGGAGCAAAGATAATGGGTATACTAATTTCATTTGGACTAATAAGTTCAATTAGTTCAATGGTTTTAGCTGGCCCCAGAGTTACTCAAGCAATTGGAGAAGATATTGCTTTATTTAAATTGCTTGCGAGAAAAAATACCAGCGGTATTCCATATTTTGCAATTCTTCTACAGCTATTTATCGTTACTGTTTTAATATTGACATCTAGTTTTGAAGCAGTAATTGCTTATTTAGGATTTACCCTAACATTATCTTCATTTATTACAGTTTTAGGGGTTTTCATTTACCGTTTGCGATATCCAGAAGCACCTCGCCCTTATAAAACTTGGGGTTATCCTTTTACACCAATGATTTTCTTAGCAATTAGTTTATGGATGTTGGTGTTTATTTTTGTGGATAAACCTTGGGAATCTTTAACAGGAATTGGAACGCTATTGATTGGTTTAATTGTCTATTTTGTGGCAGATAAAAACAATTTGGGTTGGTCTTCTGCCTATGAAACACGAGATTTTGTTGCTGCATATAAAAGCGAAGATAAATAAAGCAGATCTATTGATTAAATAAATCAGAATTATAAGCCTTTTATAGGCTGATGAATAACTTGGAATAATAACCCTAAAATCATGAACAGCAAGAAATTAATCTCTACATTTTTGAGTACTGCTATCGGTGCATTACTTTTAGTACAAGGATGTAGTTCTAGAGTTGGAAATAATAATAATTCCCAAGTCAATCAAGAGAATACAAATGTCCAATCCACTAAGCCTGTAGATCCTTTAGCAAAATATGATAAAGCAAAATCTGCTCAATTAACCGACACAGCTAAATTACTGGCAGGTATAGAAGTTGATAGTCAAAGTCCTGTAGCTAAGGTTCAACAAAATAGAGGTTGGAGTTCTCATAAAAATTATTATAAAAATGCTTGGTCAAGATTAGAAAATCAACAGCTTGCCAAGGTAAGAAAATGGACTACAAAAGAACTAAAAAAAATTAATGCTAAGTCTCCATCTCTTTTCTATCCTTTCAGCGGAGCAGATTTTCTCTACGGCTACTCTTTATTTCCTAAAGCTAAAGAAATGGTTTTAGTAGGTTTAGAACCTGTAGGTAAAGTTCCAGATTTCGCGAAACTTTCTGCTAACGAAAGTAATATTGCATTACGTCAAGCAAGAAGCTCTCTATCGGAAATTTTGCGATTTAGTTTCTTTCGTACCAACGATATGAAAGTTGATTTACGGAAGCAAGGAGTATTACCGATTTTTTGCATATTTATGGCGCGCACTAAAAATCGTATCCTCGATTTGCAATATATTGGGTTGGATAAAAATGCTAATGTGGTGCAATTTCAAAAAGGAATGATTCCAGGAGTAAAAATTGCGTTTCTACCTGAAGGAGATTCAGTTCCTCGTACTTTGTATTATTTCTCTACAGATTTATCTAATGCTGGTTTGAAAAAGCATCCAGAATTAAAACAGTTTGTCAGCAAAATGGATAATCCCGTAACTTATTTAAAAGCTGCTTCTTACTTAATGTATAATGGTAGTTTCTCAAAGATTAGGGATACCATTTTGGCTAACAGTAGTCATTTATTGCAAGATGATTCTGGAATGCCTTTAAAGTCTTTTGATAATGCCAAATGGGATTTAAAGTTTTATGGTAATTATACTCGTCCCATTGGTTTATTTAGGAATCGCTATCAGTCAGATTTGAGAAGAGTTTATAGGAGTAATAAAAATATTCAGCCCTTAGATTTTGGTATTGGTTATAAATTTGGCGTGAATCAGTCGAATTTGATGTTAGCGGTAACGAAACAGTTGACTTCTGCTAAACCCATTTCACGTTAATCCTGACAGATTGTAGGGTGTGTGACGGTTACGATAATTTATCACCTATAACGATTTAGAATTTGAAATTACCGTCACGCACCATCCTTAAATTATGATGATGTCGCAATACCAATTCTATGGTTAATAGCTGTAAGTACTTTAACAGGACTTACGCAATTGTCACAAGACTCGGATGGTGCCGTACACTGATTGCCTTATTATTACGTTAAAAAGCAATCTGTGTACAAGCACCCTACAAGAAAATATGCCAGTTGCGTAAGTCCTATTTAATTAATAATCAATCATCCAATATTTAAATGCTGGATGTTTTCCACCTATTGCTTGATTCACGATTCTTTCGCAAATTTTTAAACCGTTTTGACTGTTAGTTAAAATTACGATTCCCGTTTTTAAATTCTTGGATGCTGCGGTAAAACTTTTAAAGGTAACTAAATCTCCCCAATGCCAAAAAAAGTTACCTTTATTAGTTCTTTCTAATCCCCAACCCAATCCCCAATCGAGAGAATAACTCAGTTTAATTTGGGAAGTTAACATCTGTTGTAAACTTGCTTCTGTTAAATAATTACTGTTAATTGTTCCTGGATTCATCATGGCGATCGCAAATTGAGCATATTCAGCAGCAGTAGTACGTAAACTTCCCGCAGCACCAGCGGCTTTTGGTTTACTCATGGCTTTGGGTTTACCCTGGCGATTATGTCCATAACTAGCAGTATTTGCATATTCAGGTTGCCATATTAAACTACTGCTATTCATTCCCCAAGGCTTTAATATATTCTCTTGTAAATACTCTTCTAAAGGTTGTTGGGTAATTTTTTCAACTGCATTTTGTAAATACAAAAAACCTTCTCCTGAATAACCAAACTTTGTTCCTGGATTATTCTTAAACCACACTGGTTTGCTACCGCTCCAATTAGGAAATCCAGTAGTATGAGATAAAACTCGACGAGCAGTTACTAACTTGATTCTGGGATCATTAATTAAGGGTTTATCGGTATATTTTGTTAAAGGTGCATCTAAATCGATTTCTCCTCTCTCAGCCATTTTTAAAACAGCATAACCAAATAATGGTTTAGTCAAAGATGCAGAAGCAAAGATAGTTTCGTTATTAACCGATGTTTTTCTATATTTGTGTTTAATTCCAAAGCTTTTATCCCAAAATAATTCTCCATCTCTAATTACTGCTAATGATATTCCTGGAATTCGGTTATTTCGCATTAATCTGGGAATTTGATTTTCCAGATTGCTGATTACTGTTTCTGCTGAGGATTGGGAATTATTGAGTAAATTAAGTAAGCTGATGGAAGAAAGACTGACTATAGCGGTTGTACCTTGTTTTAATAATTTTCTGCGGGATATTTGAGGCATTGTAGAGATTTTTTTATGGTGTTATTTAATTAGAATTTAGAGGAGGGAGAAATGTTTCGTATTGGATTAAGATTATTTTTGTGAAAAGATATAATCTCTAATCCATTAATTATGTAGAGACGTAGCAGTGCTACGTCTCCCTAAATTTAGGTTTTTATAAAAATTTAATCTAATGGTTTTTGTAGAATCATCTATCTCAGTTATAAGCTGAATTATAAATAAAACTATAGGAATCCGATTTTATTTTTGAAAAATCTAGGTATCCTAGGTTAAATTAGAACGAAATCGTACTGTAATAGGTATTTTAAAATTTTTATTCAGCATTGCGATGTAAAGTTGATAGCATCTTGTTAATCAAAATTACATAATTAATTCAATTTTTCAGTTTAGTGTAGCCAATGGTGGGAGACGTAGCAGTGCTACGTCTCTACATTCTATTTCTTAGGTAAATTACGCGGAGGTATTTCCTCACCTTTGTAAAATCCCTTTTCTAATCTCCCCAAACCAAACCATGCTCCCAAACATAAAAGAAATATTGCAGAGAATGATAGGGGTAAAATTACTGATTCACTTTGCAACAAAGATGTTAGGGGTATCATAGCCCAAATTATTGCAGTAAGAAATGCGATCGCCATTCTCCCTTTCTGAATTCTTGCCAGTGCTTTTCTACAACTTCCACAATGTTTTGTATGGGAATTATATCTATCTAAAAGTGCTTCTGTGGATAATCTTGGTGGTAAACTTTCCCCAGGAAATGGATTTGCATTATATTCATTTACCCATTTTTGCAATTCGGATACATAGGTATCTGCTTTAGTGGGTAAGTAAAATGCTTTATTAAAATTAGAACTTCCACCAGATTCTTCTAAATAACGCTCTTGAAAGTGGAGAAAAATTTGATCGTCTTCTAAAATGCGATTATTTCTGATGTGAGAATACCAGCGTGGGGTTAGTTTAATAAAAAAAGTAGGTAGTTTTGAGGAGAATTTGAAGGGAAAACGCGCAAATAAACGACATTCTCCTTTACGAATAGGAGTAGCATAAACCACCGTCAAAGTTCTACCCAATTGCTTTGCTGTTAAATCGTGACATAATAATCCCGGTGCTACAAAACTTGTATATTGTTTTCCTAAAGTACCTTTTCTTGGTCCATCCTGCCAAATTCCATTAAAACCATTTTTTCCAGATTCAACTAATTCTAATTCTACTGGTGAAACGCTATCTCTATTACCGACGGTAGCGTGATGGGTAAAGGGAACATGACTGGGATCGCTAACATTTTCTAATAATGTTAAAGCATCGTAAGGTAAATCCCGAAAGGTATTAAACACAACCCATTCATCGGGTGTTTCTTCGATGGCTTCAATAATAGGAACTTCTACATTTTCTGCATTTTCAGGTTTTCCGGGAAATACAAATAATAATCCTTGTTTAACTGCTGTTGGAAAAGAAATAGCACAAGCTCTTTGAGAAGTTTCCGCTTTTATTCCTTCCGGTTGCTGGGGAATCCGCTTACAACTTCCATCACCATCAAAAGCCCAACCATGATAGGGACATTCTAAAAGTCCATCTTCTGTAATTCTACCTTCGGATAATGGTACGAGACGATGGGGACATTTATCTTCAAATAC
The DNA here is from genome assembly GCA_039200565.1 of Cyanobacteria bacterium P01_D01_bin.50. Taxonomy (GTDB): domain Bacteria; phylum Cyanobacteriota; class Cyanobacteriia; order Cyanobacteriales; family Nostocaceae; genus Rivularia. Next base: position 23,531 of record JBCCSG010000028.1, read on the forward strand.
TCGCCAAGAAGAAGTTTGTTTATCCCACCAAATTACAATGTCTTTATTGAGAATAGTAAAACGTGTAAGTCCGGATTTATCTAAGTCGTCAATATAATGAATCGGGTACCAAGCTTCAAGTACATCGAATTTATTTGGATTTGTACCACCTGCTGGTATTTTATTGGTTTCAATAGAGTTTTTTGTTAGAGTTGATGTCATTGTTTGGGGTGGTTTTATAATTTTTATATTATTAAGATTTTATAATAAACCGCAGATACGCGGAGGGTGCAGAGGTAAGAGTTAAAGAGAGTTTTTCCGCCACTAAGCCTAAATATAAGACGCTGCTGTAAACTTTACTCCCAAAGTACAATTTTTGAAGATAATGTAAATTTATTGAAGTATCTGGGAATACTAAGTGTGAAAATACGAAGTTTTAAAAGGTTATGGTTAGCACTGAAGTCTATATTTCCGGTTATCAAGTTAGCGAGGAACTTTATAACGGTTCAAGAACTCTGGTTTATCGAGGATATCGAGAAAGCGATTCTTTACCAGTGGTAATTAAACTTCTGAAAAATGCTTATCCTAGCTTCAACGAACTGGTACAATTTCGCAATCAATATACTATTGCCAAAAATCTCAACTATCCCGGAATCATCCAAACCTATAATCTAGAACCATATCATAATGGTTATGCGTTAGTAATGGAAGATTTTGGGGGAATTTCGCTGCGGGAATATATCAAACAAAATAGACAAGGTAATATACAGATAAAAACAGAAGAAATATTATCAATTGCGGTAAAAATTGCTGATATTCTCCATGATTTGCATCAAAAACGCGTTATTCATAAAGATATTAAGCCAGCGAATATATTAATTCATCCCGAAAACAAACAAGTTAAATTAATTGACTTTAGTATTGCTTCGTTATTACCCAAGGAAACACAAGAAATCAAAAACCCCAATAGTTTAGAGGGAACCCTTGCATACTTAGCACCGGAACAAACTGGAAGAATGAACCGAGGTGTGGATTATCGTGCTGATTTCTATGCTTTGGGGGTAACTTTATTTGAATTACTCACCGGGGAATTACCGTTTGTTTGTGACGATCCGATGGAGTTGGTACACTGTCATATTGCTAAAAAACCTGCTCTCTTACCTCACCCTAACCCTCTCCTTGTGAAGGAGAGGGGACAAGAAATTCCTCAAGTGTTAAGTGATATTGTCATGAAATTAATGGCAAAAAATGCTGAAGACCGCTATCAAAGTGTATTAGGATTAAAATATGATTTAGAAACATGTTTGGGACAATTAAAAGAAACAGGAAAAGTTCTAGATTTTCAAATAGCGCAACGAGATATTTGTGACAGGTTTATTATTGCTGAAAAACTCTACGGACGCTCCCGGGAAGTTCAAACTCTACTTGATGCTTTCGCTCGTGTTTCGTCTAGTTTAGAGAATAATAATACTAATAGTAATACGGAATTAATGCTAGTTGCTGGGTTTTCGGGGATTGGTAAAACGGCTGTTATCAATGAAGTACACAAGCCAATTGTCCAGCAACGTGGTTACTTTATTAAAGGAAAATTTGACCAATTTAACCGTAATATTCCCCTGTCAGCATTCGTACAGGCATTACGCAATTTATTGAGGCAATTACTGAGTGATACTGATGCTCGGTTAGCGGTGTGGCGATCGCAAATTTCAGCGGCAATTGGTACAGAAGGACAGGTATTGATTGAGGTGATTCCGGAACTGGAGCGGTTGATTGGGGTACAACCTGCGGTGGAAACTCTCTCAGGGGTAGCAGCACAGCACCGATTTAACCGTTTATTCCAGCAATTTGTACGTGTTTTTACCCGTCCCCAGCATCCCTTGGTACTGTTCCTCGATGACCTACAATGGGCAGATCTTAGCTCCTTGAAGCTATTACAATTATTGATGGAAGATAGGGGAAATTTACTTATTTTAGGTGCTTACCGGGATAACGAGGTGTCACCGATTCACCCCTTCATTCAAACTGTAGAGGAGTTAAAGAAAGGGAACCGCACGGTAAATACTATCACCCTTCCACCCCTGAAACCAACTGATATTAATTCCCTGGTGGCAGATACCCTCGGTTGCGATCGCGTCATCGCTGAGCCTTTAACGAAATTAATTGCCCAAAAAACCAAAGGAAATCCTTTTTTCACCACCCAGTTTCTCCAAGGATTGCATCAAGATGGCTATATTACCTTTAATCGCGACCTAGGGGTTTGGGAATGCGACATTGTACAGGTGCGCTCTCTAGCACTCACCGATGATGTTGTCACTTTTATGGTGCAGCAGTTGCAAAAATTACCAGAATCAACCCAAATAGCTTTGCAACGGGCTGCTTGTATTGGTGCTGAATTTGACTTGAAAACCTTGGCAATAATTTGTCAACTGAGGGAACATCAAGCAGCAGATGCTCTGTGGCCGGCGCTGGGCGCGGGTTTGATTTTACCAATTAGCGATAATTACAAGTTTTTCCACAGCCAACAAGAGGTTGAACAGGAGAGGGAGATAAGGGTGCCCTATAGATTTCTTCACGATCGCGTCCAACAAGCATCCTATGCCTTAATTGCTGAAGAACAGAAGCAAAGTTTACACTGGACAATCGGGCAATTACTGTTGCAAAATACGCCAGAATCTGAATTAGAAGATCGGATTTTCAACATCGTCAACCAACTCAATCAAAGGGGTAAGGAACATCTTACCGTCACCGAAGGTTGCACCCTGGCAGAATTAAATTTAATTGCAGCCCGCAAAGCCAGAAAAAATACAGCCTATGGAACTGCATATAATAATGCCCGTATCGGTATTGACTATTTACCAGCAGATGCTTGGCAAAGCCAATATTCCTTCACCTTAGCTTTGCATTCCATCACCGTGGAAACTGCTTACCTTAGTGGTGAATTCGTAGCCATGGAAGAATGGGTAGCTATTACCCTTTCTCACTGTCAAACCATTCTGGATCGCATTCCCATCCAAGAATCGAAAATTCTTGCTTGTGTAGCGCAACAAAAGCCAACTGATGCAATCGCTATCGGTTTGGAGTCGTTGAAATTATTGGGTGTAGATATTCCTTTCTCACCAACCGACGAACAATTTCAGCAAGCTTTACAGACTACTCTTACTCAAATGGAGGAAGTTGGTTTAGAAAATTTATTGGATTTACCCCCCATGGATAACCCAGAAATTGAGGCTGCGGCGGGGATTTTGATAAAAATCGGGCCTGCTTGTCTGGGTTCAAATCCACTTTTATATTTAATGACAACCCTTGCTCAGGTGCAACTTGCTCTCAAACACGGGCATAATGCTTTATCGGCAATTGGTTATTCTAATTATGTCATTTTGCTGAATATCGTTTTAAAAGACTTTGATACTGCATTTCGCTTGAGTGACATTGCTTTGGAATTGTGCCAAAAATTCTTTAGCAAAGCTGCTGCTGCACAGTCTTTGACTATGATTGGTATTTTTGCTCGTCATTGGAAACTTCACCTCCGAGAAACCTTACCTCTGCTACGTCAGGGAAGGGAATATGGCATGGAGTCTGGGGAATATGATATGACTAGCTGGGGTTATTTCAATGAAGGTTGGATTCTGTATTTACTCGGGACGGAATTGTCCGAGTTGAAAGTTATATTACAAAACAAGAGCGATGCGATCGCCCAAATTAAGCAATCTACCCAGTTAGGATATAATCAAGCTTTGCGTCAAACTACCTTGAATTTGCTTGGCGAGGAAGTGGAGGATATCTGCACCTTAACTGGTAGTGTTTTTAACGAGACGGAAGGTTTTGCTGAATATCAAGCAGCAGGGGAAATAGGAGCTTTATTCTGCGGTTATCTATACAAACTTATATTGAGCTACCTATTTAGTCGCTACGAACAAGCAATAAACTTGTCTGAGAGCGCATTCAATTACATTGCTGGTGTTGGGGGAAAAGCTGCTGTACCACCGTTTTATTTGTTTACAACTCTGGCTAAGTTAGCGGTGTACGATACTGCTACCCCAGAGGAACAAGCTGCAATTCTCGAACTGGTTAACAGCCATCAAGCCACCATCCAAAATTGGGCTAGCCATGCACCAATGAATTACAGTCACTATGCAGATTTAGTTGCAGCAGAAAAAAGTCGTTGTTTAGGAGATAAAGCAGACGCAATTATACACTATGAAAGTGCCGTCCAAACAGCTAAAGAAAACGGCTACATTCAAGATGAAGCCCTAGCCAACGAACTGACAGCTAAATTTTACCTTAACTGGGGGAAAGAAAAAGCTGCTCTCGGCTATATGCAAGAAGCCTACTATTGCTACGCTCGTTGGGGAGCAAAAGCCAAAACCGACGATTTAGAAAAACGCTATCCCAATTTACTAAAACCTATCTTAGGGCAGCGACAACTTACCCTCAATCCCTGGGAAACTATCGCCACTGTTGACTTTCCTCACAAATCTTCCGTTAATTCAACTTCCACCAGTTGTAGCACCAATATTTCTGATGTCCTCGATTTTACTAGTATCCTCAAAGCCGCTCAAACCATTTCTAGCAACATCGAATTAGATGAATTAATTACCAATCTCACTACAATTATTCTCCAGAATTCCGGTGCTAAGAAGTCCGTGTTGATTCTCCCCGAGAAAAATAATTGGCAAGTACGAGCTATTACCTTTATTAATCATCAAAACGATTCACAACCTAAAATCAAAACTATTCTTGATTCGCAATTAATAGACACTTGTCAAGATATTCCCATCAAAATTATCAATTATGTCAAGAATACCCAAGAAACCCTAGCGATTGATAACTGTCAAACAAATATTTCTGACATCATTGACGAATATATACTCGAACTTCAACCCAAGAGTGTTCTATGTACGCCGATTCTTAATCAAAGACATTTAGTTGGTATTCTCTATTTAGAAAATAAACTCGCAAGCGGGGTATTTACTAATGAACGTTTGCAAGTGATTAAATTACTTTCATCTCAAGCAGCGATATCTCTAGAAAATGCTCAACTTTATCAACAAGCACAACAAGCATTAGAAGATTTACAACAAGCACAATTACAAATAGTTCAAAGTGAAAAAATGTCCGCATTGGGTAATTTAGTAGCTGGAGTAGCCCATGAAATGAATAATCCATTGGGCTTTATTAATGCAAGTCTTAAACAAACTAAACCAATTTTTGATGATATTATCGAACACCTGAAATTATATCAAGAAAGCCTACCAAATCCTGATGAAGAAATTATCGAACATGCTGAAGATATAGACTTAGATTATAGCTTGGAAGATTTACCTAAAATGCTTGATTCTATGGTTATGGCTTGCGATAGACTGAAAAAGATTAGCACTAGTTTAAGAACTTTCTCCCGTGCCGATCAAGATTATAAAGTCGCCTTTAACATTCACCAAGGGATTGATAGCACAATTTTAATTCTCAAACATCGTCTCAAAGCTAACGAACAACGTCCAGGAATTGAAGTGATAACTGATTACGGTAATTTACCACAAATAGAATGTTTCCCCGGACAATTAAATCAGGTATTCATGAATATTTTAGCCAATGCAATTGATGCTTTAGAAGATTTTAATACCGGACGAACTTTTGAGGAAATTAAAGCAAATCCCAATAAAATTACTGTTCAAACTTCAATAGATAATAACAACGTGAAAATAAAAATTGCTGATAACGGTAAGGGGATGAGCGAAGAAACTAAAAATAAAATATTTGAGCATTTATTTACTACTAAAGGAGTTGGTCAAGGTACGGGATTGGGTTTAGCGATCGCCAAACAAATTATTGAAGAAAAACATGGTGGTAAATTAAGTTGTAATTCCGTTTTTGGTGAGGGTACGGAGTTTGTTATTGAGATTCCGGTATGATGTTTTCAGATATGTTTTGAAAATAAGAAAATATTAATTGTAGGGTGTGTTATTACGTTGCATAATGGAGCATTATTATCTTGTCAAATAAAAGAATTTTTTTGAAGCTAATATAAATTTATTGACCTATCTGGGAATACTAAGTGTGAAATTACCAAGTTTTAAATGTTTATGATTAGCACTGAAGTTTGTATTCCCGGATATAAGATTAGCGATGAACTTTATAATGGTTCGAGAACTCTAGTTTATCGAGGATATAGAGAAAGCGATTCTTTACCAGTGGTAATTAAACTTCTCAAAAATGCTTATCCGAGCTTTAGCGAACTGGTACAATTTCGCAATCAATATACTATTTCCAAAAATCTTAACTATCCCACAATAATCCAAACCTATAGTCTCGAAACTTACCATAATGGTTATGCATTAGTAATGGAAGATTTTGGGGGAATTTCTCTTAAAAATTATTTTGATCGTGTAGAGACGTTACATGTAACGTCTCCTCTTCAAGAATTTTTACAGGTTGCAATTTCTCTGTGCGATATTTTAGAAATACTTTATCAACAACGGATTATTCATAAAGATATAAAACCAGCTAATATTTTAATTAATCCAGAAAACAAACAAGTAAAATTAATCGATTTTAGTATTGCGTCTTTGATCAATAAAGAAACTCAAGAAGTAAAAAATCCCAATGTATTAGAAGGAACTCTAGCGTACTTATCCCCCGAACAAACTGGAAGAATGAATCGGGGAATTGATTATCGTAGCGATTTTTATTCTTTGGGTGTAACTTTTTATGAATTACTGGCAGGAAAGTTACCATTTATTTCTGATGATGCAATGGAATTAGTGCATTGTCATATTGCTAAACAACCTCCTCAATTACCTCATCCTAACCCTCTCCTTCACAAGGAAAGGGGACAGGAAATTCCTCTAGTGTTAAATGATATTGTCATGAAGTTAATGGCAAAAAATGCAGAGGATAGATATCAAAGTGCTTTAGGATTGAAGCATGATTTAGAAACTTGTTTATATCAAATTAAAGAAACGGGAAAAATAGAAAGTTTTGCAATTGCTCGTCAAGATATTTGTGACAGATTTCTTATTCCCGATAAATTATACGGTAGAGATAAGGAAGTTGAGCAATTATTAGCAGCTTTTGATAGAGTATCTGACGGAAATAGGGAAATGATGCTGGTTGCGGGTTTTTCTGGAATTGGAAAAACTGCGGTAGTTAATGAAGTTCATAAACCCATTGTTAAACAACGCGGATATTTTATTAAAGGTAAATTTGACCAGTTTAATCGTAATATTCCCTTATCTGCTTTTGTACAAGCATTGCGCGATTTGGTTGCACAGTTACTCTGCGAATCACAAACGGAATTAATGCAGTGGAAAAAGAAGATTTTGGCTGCTGTGGGTGAAAACGGACAAGTAATTATTGATGTTATTCCTCAATTAGAACAAATTATTAGTAAACAACCTCCAGCACCAGAATTATCGGGTAGTGCTGCACAAAATCGGTTTAATCTATTATTTCAAAAGTTATTTGAAGTTTTTACAACAAAAGAACATCCATTAGTAATCTTTTTGGATGATTTGCAATGGGCTGATTCAGCTTCTTTGACATTGATTAAATTACTGATGAATGATAATGGCTATCTAATGATGTTGGGAGCCTATCGGGATAATGAGGTATCCCCCGCTCACCCATTTATTTTAACTGTAGAAGAAGTCAAGAAAGCTGAAGCTATTGTCAATACAATTACTCTTGCACCTTTAGCTTTTAAAGATACCAATTATCTGGTTGCCGATACGTTAAATTGCTCGACACAATTAGCACAATCCCTAACAGAATTAATTACGCGCAAAACCCAAGGAAATCCCTTTTTTACGACGCAGTTTATCAAAGCATTATATGAAGAAAAGCACATTATTTTTAATCGTAATAATTGTTATTGGGAATGCGATATTGCTCAAATAAATGCATTATCCCTTACAGATGATATAGTTGAATTTATGGGATTACAATTACAAAAATTGCCAGAATCAACTCAGAATATTTTAAAATTAGCGGCTTGTATTGGCAATCAATTTGATTTAGAGACATTAGCCATAGTTTCAGAGCAATCGCAAACTCAAACTGCAGCAGATTTATGGAAAGCATTACAGGAAGGTTTGATTTTACCCCAAAGCGAAGTTTATAAGTTTTATCTGGAATCGAAAACAAAGTGTGAAGAGTTAAAATATTCGCCAGTTGTTAGCTATAAATTTTTACACGATCGCGTTCAGCAAGCTGCTTATGGACTGATTTCCGATGATCAAAAACAAGGGACTCACCTAAAAATTGGAAGATTGTTGTTGCAAAATTTAGATCAAGAGAAACGGGATTGTCACATACTCAAAATTGTCAACCAGATAAATCAAGGGATTAACTTAGTCCAAGAATTATCTGAACGCACGGAGCTAGGGAGTTTAAATTTAATTGCTGCTCAAAAAGCTCAACTATCGACTGCTTATAATACAGCTGTGCAATATTGCGATCGCGGTATTGAATTGTTAGCGAGGGAATGTTGGCAAAATCAATATAATTTAAGTTTGTCTCTCTATAATACTGCTGCTGAAAATGCTTATCTGAGCGGAAATTTTCAAGTGATGGAGGATAACATTGCAGTCGTTCTACAACAAAGTCATACTGTCCTAGATCGAATCAAAGCATATAAAGTTAAAATCGAAGCAAATAAAGCCCAAAACCGAAGATTGGAAGCTGTAGAAATTGGGTTAGAAGTCTTAGAAAAATTGGAGATTAAGTTTCCTAAACATCCCAACCTTTTCAATATAGGCAATAGTTTCATCAAAACTAAGTTAAATCTTGCAGGTAAGCAGATTGCTGATTTAGTTAATTTACCTTTTATGGTTGAACCAAAGAAGTTAGCCGCAATGGAAATAATTGGTAATTTAAATTCAGCTATCTACTTCGCAAAGCCTAAACTCTTTCCTTTGGTAATCTTTAAACAGGTTGGTTTATCACTTAAATATGGCAATGCACCTGAATCTACAATCGCTTATGGTACTTATGCTGTCAGTTTGTGTGGAATTTTTGGAGATATTGAGGCGGGCTATCAATTTGGTAAATTAGCCTTAACACTTTTAGATCATCTTGGTGCCGAACAATATAGAGTTCTCATCCTTTTTATTCATAACTTTCTGATTCGACATTGGCAAGATCCTTTAAAAGAAACATTAGATCCACTTTTGGAATCTTATAAATACGGTTTGGAAACTGGTGACTTAGAAGGTGCAGCCTTTTCTCTTCAATGTCATTGCTACTATTCCTATTGTGCTGGTAAGAATTTATCAGTTCTTAAAAAAGAGATGGTGACTTATCAAGAAGCTATTATTGCGCTTAAACAAGAAAATCCCCTCCATCAACATAATCTCTGTTTACAAGTAATTTCCAACTTACAAGGAGACTTAGAAAATCCTTATGAGTTAGATGGTGATTTTTATCATCAAGATACTCAATTAGAACTTCATCAAAAAGCTCAAGATACTAGTACAATCTGCATTTTATATATTCAAAAATTAATACTTTGCTACCTCTTTGAAAATTCAAATCAAGCATTACGATATGCAGAATTAGTTGAGCAAAATTTAGAGGCGATAACTGCTAGAATCGATGTAGTATTATTTTTCTTTTATAGTGCCCTAGCTCAATTATCTTTGGTGTCCGATGCTCCTCACACCCAAAAAAAACGCTTTCTCAAATCAGTCGCATCAGCACGAATAAAGCTGAAAAAATGGTCGCGCTACGCACCTAAAAATCACCAACATAAATATCATTTACTAAAAGCCGAGGAGTATCGCGTACTGGGAAAAACGCACAAAGCAATAGAATTTTACGATAAAGCCATTGCTGGAGCTAAAGAGAACGAATATATCCAAGAGGAAGCATTAGCGAACGAACTAGCAGCTAAATTCTACCTGGATTGGGGAAAAGAAAAAGTAGCAAGTGGTTATATGCAAGAAGCCTACTATTGTTACGCTAAATGGGGAGCCAAAGCCAAAACCGAGGATTTAGAAAAACGCTATCCAAATTTACTAAAACCTATTTTGCAACAGCAGCGAATTAGTTTCAATCCTTCAGAAACCATTTCCTTTCCTGCAACTTCTTCATCAACTCGTACTTCTAATTCTATTAGTACTAGCATTTCCGACATCTTAGATTTTACCTCTATCCTCAAAGCCGCTCAAACGATTTCTAGCAACATCGAATTAGATCAATTAATTACCAATCTCACTACAATTATTCTCCAGAACTCCGGTGCCAAAAAATCCGTGTTGATTCTCCCCCAGGAAAATAATTGGCAAGTACGAGCTATCACCTTTATTAATCATCAAAATAATTCACAACCTAAAATCAAAACTATTCTTGATTCGCAATCAATAGACAGTTGTCAAGATATTCCGATAAAAATTATCAATTACATCAAAAATACCCAAGAAACCGTAGTTATTGATAACTCTCAAACAGAGATTCCCGGAATCATAGGGCAATATATGCTCGAACATGAACCCAAGAGTGTTCTATGTACGCCGATTATCGATAGAGGAAATTTAGTTGGTATTCTCTATTTAGAAAATAAATTTACAAGCAGGGTATTTACTAAGGAACGTTTACAAGTTATTAATTTACTTTCTTCTCAAGCAGCAATATCCTTAGAAAATGCTAGATTTTATCAACAAGCACAACAAGCATTAGAAAATTTACAACAAGCACAATTACAAATAGTTCAAAGTGAAAAAATGTCTGCTTTGGGTAATTTAGTTGCCGGAGTAGCTCATGAAATGAATAATCCTTTGGGCTTTATTAATGTAAGTCTGAAACAAACTAAACCAATTTGTGATGATATTATCGAACATCTGAAATTATATCAAGAAATCCTACCAAATCCTGATGAAGAAATTATCGAACATGCTCAATATATAGACTTAGATTATAGCTTAGGAGACTTACCCCAGATGCTTGATTCTATGGTTATGGCTTGCGATAGATTAAAAAATATTAGCACTAGTTTAAGAACTTTCTCCCGTGCTGATAAAGAGTATAAAGTTGCTTGTAATATTCACCAAGGAATTGATAGCACAATTTTAATTCTCAAACATCGTCTCAAAATCAACGAACAGCGTCCGGCTATTGAAGTAATCACTGATTATGCCGATCTACCACAAATAGAATGTTTCCCCGGACAATTAAATCAGGTATTCATGAATATTTTAGCTAATGCAATTGATGCTTTAGAAGATTTGAATACCGGACGAACTTTTGAGGAAATTCAAGCAAATCCGAATCAAATTACTGTAAAAACTTTACTTGCAAATAATAGCGTCAAAATTACCATTACCGATAACGGTAAAGGAATGAATGAAGAAACTAAAAATAAAATATTTGAGCATTTATTTACTACTAAAGGAGTAGGTAAGGGTACCGGATTAGGATTGGCGATCGCCAAACAAATTATTGAAGAAAAACATGGTGGTAAATTAAGTTGTAATTCTGTTCTTGGTGAGGGTACGGAGTTTGTTATTGAGATTCCGGTATGATATTTAAAGCTGCTTTACCATGCCCATTGTCCGACTTATAAATCATATTAGAGCAAAAGAGCTTGGGTAAATCTATGAATATCCGTCAAACACTCCGCAACCGATACAAAATTATCAAAAAAATAGGAAGCGGGGGGTTTGGTGAAACCTATCTTGCTGAAGATTTGGGTATTCCTGTAGATTTAAAACCTAAGTGTGTTGTCAAACGTCTGAAAACGAAAAATCTCAAAGATGAGGAATTAAAGTGGGTAAAACAAGCTTTTCGTAAAGAAGCTGCGACTCTTTATAAATTGGGTCATATCCATCCACAAATTCCCAATTTATTAGAATATTTTCAAGAAAGGAATCAATTTTATTTAGTTCAAGAATTTATTGATGGGGTAGATTTAACAGAAACAATTCCTCTAGGAAAAAATATTTATGAAGATGAAGTGATTCTGCTTTTACAAGAAATTTTAGAAGTACTAGAAGTCGTTCACCAACAAAATATTATTCACCGCGATATTAATCCTAAAAATATCATGCGTCGTCGGATTGATGGGAAAATTGTCTTGATTGACTTTGGTGCTGTTAAGCAAGTAGTATGCGGAAATCTTGTACAACCTAATATTACAGCAGTAGTTGGCACACCAGGATTTATACCATTCGAGCAATGTAATGGTAAACCGAAATTAGCTAGCGATATCTATGCTGTGGGGATGCTTGGTATACAAACACTGACAGGAATACGATCCGATAAATTAGATTTTAATCGAGATGGAGAAGTAATTTGGCTGAATAAGGTTAATATTTCTGATGATTTTGCGGAAGTATTAACAAAAATGGTGCATCCTCGGGTTAGTCAGCGTTACCAAAATGCAGCAGAAGCTTTAAAAGCAATTCAATTATCACAAAACTCAACCGGTAAACCCATTATCCAAACAATTCTCAAAAAAATATTTTCTATCAGTAAACTAACCGCTTCAAAAAGCCCTATTTCGCAAATCAATCAATCAGTAAATCCAACACAAAATTTATCTAGCTTAAAAACAATTGCTTTACTAGAAAAACCCATACTACGAACATTTGAATTTACAACCGTAACAGTTGATAAAAAAGGAAAATTAATCGATAAAAAAAACTGCAAAGCAAAATATTTAATTGAAAAATTAGGTGATGGTATTACCTTAGAAATGGTAGAAATACCGGGAGGACAATTTATTATGGGTTCTCCAGATAGTGAAGAGAAAAGAAGAAACAATGAAAGTCCCCAACATCAAGTTACAGTACCCAGTTTCTTCATGAGTCGATATACAGTTACCCAAGCACAATATAAAGCAATTACAAGAAAAAACCCCGCTAAATTCAAAGGTGAAAATCGACCTGTTGATTGTGTATCCTGGGATGATGCTGTAAAATTCTGTAAAAAACTAAGTCAAAAAACCGGACGAAATTATAGATTACCAACCGAAGCAGAATGGGAATATGCTTGTCGTGCTGGTACAACTACACCTTTTCATTTTGGGGAAAATATTACTACCGATTTAGCTAATTACGATGGAAATTACACTTATAATTCCACACTCAAAGCAACTTTTAGAAAAGAAACAACAGAAGTAGGAACATTTCCTCCCAACGCTTTCGGTTTATATGATATGCATGGAAATGTATGGGAATGGTGTCAAGATACTTGTCATCGTAATTATCAAGGTTCCCCTAATGATGGTAGTGCTTGGTTGAATAATCTTAACCCTTCTCGGATACTCCGTGGTGGCTCTTGGTATGTTGTACCAGGTAACTGTCGTAGTGCTTTCCGCTATCATGGTACCCGCGTTTTTAGTGATATTGATATTGGTATTCGATTGGTGTTGTGTTTTTAATTTA
>JBCCSG010000029.1:0-36562 GCA_039200565.1 Cyanobacteria bacterium P01_D01_bin.50
AGCTTTACAAAAATTCCGGACAAAACTTAAACCTATAGTGGGTGGTGTTGCTCCCTAGAGCAACAAGGAGGGCAGAACAATTTATTAAAGTACCTAATATAGCAGAAGACAAACCTTGGCTCTTCACAATTGGAATCAAAATATGGCAGCAGATAAGGAAAGGGAGTTTATTGAAAAACCTAGCACTAGGTGGGGATTAATTTTAGCAACTTCCATTGCTTTAGCTACAGCACTCATTACCTTATATACTTATTTGCGATTGCGTTCTAATATTCCTTCGCAATCGCCTATTCCTGTTAATACAACTCCTGCAAGAGTTGCAATTACAGCTTTAGGACGTATTGAACCCGAAGGTGAGGTGATTCAATTATCAGCCCCTAGTTCGGTTAGCGGTTTGCGAGTAGAAAAATTACTAGTAAACCAAAGAAGCAAAGTAAAAGCTGGACAAGTAGTAGCACTGCTTGAAGGTTACATTAGTGCTACAGTCAACGTCCAACAAGCTTTAGATCGAGTCAGAGTGGCTCAAGCGAAGTTAGCCCAAGTAAAAGCTGGAGCAAAAACAGGAGACATCGATGCTCAAAAAGCAACAATTGCTTCTTTAGAAGCGCAACTGCAAGGAGAAATTGCTACGGGTAATGCTACTATTGCACGGTTAGAAGCAGAGTTGGATAATGCTCAAACCGAATATAATCGCTATCGAAAGTTATATCAACAGGGTGCGGTTTCGGCTTCGATCGCAGATAATAAACGTTTGCAAGTAAGTACTTTTCAGCAGCAATTGAATGAACGGGTAGCGGCTCTCAAGCGTAGTGTTAATACCCTACAAAACCAAATCCGGGAAGCTAGAGCCAGGTTAGATAGTATTCAAGAAATCCGTCCCGAAGACGTTCAATTAGCACAAGCTGAAGTTAAAAGTTCAATGTCTGCTGTAGATAAAGCAAAAGCAGAGAAAGAATTGACTCTCCTGAAATCTCCCATCACAGGGACTGTATTAAAAATTAACACTAAACCAGGAGAAGTGGTTTCCTCCCAAGGAATTATGGAGATAGGTAAAACGAATCAAATGTATGTAGTAGCAGAAGTTTATCAGACAGATATTCAGAAAGTACGTTTAGGTCAAAAAGCTTTCATTTCCAGTACAGCATTTCCCTCGAAATTAAAAGGAACCGTAAGCGAAATTGGGTTACAAGTAGATAGACAAAAAATTCTAAATATTAATCCAGGAGCGGATACCGATAGAAGAATAGTTGAAGTAAAAATTCGTATTGATGAACTAGAAGATAACAAACTTGTCATGGGTTTGACAAATTTACAAGTAGACGTAGCCATTCAAATTTAAGCAAGAATGAAAGTAGAAGGATGAATCAGAAATGGATATTTGGTATACGCCCGCACATTACAAGTTTATTACATATCTGGGAGGTTAATGCATGGATAAAGGCCGCTGATTAGCCTTTGACGGGCACTAGAGACGAGAGCCACTTGGAGGCCAGAGCCTGGATTGAGGTAATTATTCCTGGCCTGAACCGCTCCTGGCGATTTCCGCCTAAATTTCTCTCCATCTTCCTCCCTCACTCAACGCCAGTAATCTTCCATCGGGAAAGGAATAGTATACACATACGTCAGCCCCAAGGAGACAAGTAAAAATGAAATAAATAATAATTTTTCATAATACTATAGTTGTATAAATTGCCTCCATTTTTCATCCTTCATACTTTATTATTCATGCTTAATTCTTAACTTTTAATACTTCATAATCATGGCTTCAAAAATTCCTCTAGCATGGTTACAGTTAATCCGAAATAAGCTTCGTTCTTTAGTAGCTGTAGCTGGTATCGCTTTTATTGTGATACTGATGTTTATGCAACTTGGATTTCAAGATGCTCTTTACAACAGTGCAACTCAAGTACATCGAAGTCTACTTGGAGACTTGTTTTTAGTTAGTTCTCAATATAAAGCTTTGACTGCTACTCAAAGTTTTTCTCGGACACGTTTATATCAAGCTTTAGGATTTAAAGGTGTCGAATCAGTGACTCCAATTTATTTAGGATTTGCAAAATTTAAAAATCCTGACACAGGTGAAAAATATTCCATATACGTCATAGGCTTTGAACCGGGGAAAACGGTAAGCAATTTACCAGGAATCGAGGAAAATATAGATAAACTAAAATTATCTGATGTCGTATTATTTGATGAAAATTCCCGACCGGAATTTGGTGATGTTGCTCAGAGATTTCAGCAGGAAGAAACCGAACCAACAATAGAAATATTTCCCTTTGATTCATTAGCAGGATATAGAGTTAGAGTCGGTGGATTATTTAGCTTAGGTCCTTCCTTTGGAGTTGATGGTAACTTAATTGTGAGTGATACAACCTTTCTGAGGATATTTCCTAATAGCAGACCACCAGACAAAATAGATATAGGAGCAATCGTCCTTAATCCCCAAGCAAATCCTCAACAAGTATTGCAAAAATTACGAGATAAGTTACCTAATGATGTCCTAATATTTACCCACAAAGAATTTATTAAATTTGAAAAAGAATATTGGGCTAACAGAACACCAATCGGTTTTATTTTAAATCTGATGCTAACAATGGGTTCTGTTGTTGGTATAGTTATAGTTTATCAAATTCTATTTAGCAATATTGCCAGTCAATTAGTAGCATACGCAACTTTAAAAGCTATAGGTTATGCCAATAATTATTTATTAAGAGTAGTTTTTCAACAAGCTTTAATTTTAGCAGTTCTCGGTTATATTCCAGGTTGGATTATCTCGAATTATCTATATGATTTTGCAACAGAAGCAACAAAACTACCTATCAATATGACTCTGAATAATACACTGATAGTTTTGATTGCAACAGCTTTAATCTGTATAACTTCTGGTGCATTAACTATCAACCAACTGCGCTCAGCAGATCCAGCAGATATTTTTTAAAGTTAGTTGTTAAAAGTTAGGAATTAAGAGTTTTTCATCTTTAAGGTTTGATTTTCAACCTTTAATCTTTAATTAGTTATGAGTACAAAGCAAGCCGATAGGAAAAAAATATGAACTTTACAGACAAAACCTTACTTATAACCGGAATTGGTGGATTTATTGGTTTACGCGCTGCCGAAATTGCGATCGCCAAAGGTTTAAAAGTGCGTGGATTGGAAAAAGATCCTGATATAGCTCAAAAAGCTCAAAAGTTAGGTGCTGAAGTTATTATTGGTAGTGTAACTGATTCATCTATTGCTCAAAAAGCTTGTCAGGAAACAGATATAGTTTTACATACTGAAGAAGTAGCAAAAGAAGGAGGTTCAAGCAAAGAATTTCATCAGGTAAATGTTGATGGAAGCCAAAACATTGCAAAAGCTGCGCGCAATGCTGGTGTTAAAACTTTCGTTCATCTTTCCAACGCTTTAGTTTATGGTTTTGATTATCCGAATGGTGTTACTGAATCCGAACAACTGAAAAAAGAAAAGAATCCCTATTGTAAAACAAAAATAGAAGCAGAAAAAATTATTTTACAATTGAATAGTCCACCAGATTTTGGCGTTATTATTATTCGTGCTGGAGATGTTTATGGACCTGGTTCTATCCCTTGGGTTGTGCGGCCTATATCCTTAATGCAACAAAAGTTATTTGCTTATGCTAAGGAAGGAAAAGTTGTTAACCATGTATATGTAGATAATTTAATTGATGCTATTTTTCTTGCTATAGAAAAAGAGCAAAAAGGTGAAATATTTAATGTCACCGATGGTAAAGAAACTTCCCCAGAAGAATATTTTACCCGTTTGGCAGAAATTGCAGGCTATCCCGCACCTTTATGTTTAGGTAAAGACGAAATAAAAGTGTTTTTGAAATTGCGTTGTCAGGGTCAAAAACTTTTTCGCAAAGAACCAGATATTCTTCCAGAAGCAATAGATTTCATGAGCCGTCCTTATGCTTTTTCCATTGAGAAAGCAGGTAAAATATTAAATTATCAACCAGCGATTTCTTTGGATGAAGGAATGAGTCGCATTCAGGAATGGCTAAAAAATCGGGATAAGTAATTAATCATAAACTTTCAATTATTAATGTAGAAAAGTTTTACGAACTAAAGCTTATTCTTATAATTAAAAGGATAAGCTCAACAAGGATATTAGGTGAGTGTAAAAAATTATCTTTATGACAAGGTAGTAGTGAGTAGGAATAAATCTTTGAGGTTCATTTACATTCTTGTACTTGTGATTAAGTTTATTATTTTTACCCACTTAATTTAATCGGTTAGCAATAAAAATCATAATTCCCTATCTCAACTAACAATTTAATTAATTAAAGCGGAATCTTATATGAATTCACAATTAGTAAATCACAGAAATATGAAAATGAAAACCTCTCAATTTTGTTGCTTGTTATTTTCTACTTTCGCTAGCATTGGATTAGTTTTAAAAGCAAATGCTGTGGAAGATTCAGCAACACTGACTGTTGCAATAAAAGATATTAAAAATGAAACAGGTCAGATTTGTCTAGCAATCTATGACAAGGAACCAGGATTGCCTTTAGGTAATAGCCCTGAAGTTAAAAGTAAATGCACAACAATAACAGGAAACTCCCTTATACAGGAATTTACAGATTTAAAAAAAGGAACTTATGCTGTTGCCGTAATTGACGATCAAAATGGTAATACTAAACTTGATAAAGATTTTCTCGGTATCCCTGAAGAAGGTTTTGGAATTTCAAATAATCCAATCGTATCAATTACAACTGGAACTCCCAATTTTGAAGATGCAAGTTTTTCATTCACAGAGAATCAAACTATCGAGATTGACATGAAATATTCTCTCGATCCTTAAACTTACCTGCTCATTATGGACAAACAAGCTTTAGGTATGGCGATTTTTATGGGACTATATGTTCCATTATTCACGGGAATTTCTGTAACAATACACCGTTGGATGCAAGAAACATCACAGGAAAGTAGCAAAATTATTATTATCTATCGTAAATTTGAAAACCAATCTTTTGAAAAGGCAAATGCAAATTCAATTCTCCCATTGGATAAATCCTCTAGTTTTACTTTGAAAAAATATGTTTGAGAGACACAATAACTCTTATTTTATAAGTTTTTATCTATAGCTTATACGAGAGATAAAAACTTATTGGAT
Organism: Cyanobacteria bacterium P01_D01_bin.50; assembly: GCA_039200565.1. GTDB lineage: Bacteria > Cyanobacteriota > Cyanobacteriia > Cyanobacteriales > Nostocaceae > Rivularia. Next base: position 5,131 of record JBCCSG010000029.1, read on the forward strand.
AATTTTGATTTAAATAAAATAGCTATTATTGAATCAAAATTAAATCTACAAAAAAGATCGCAACAATATCACCGCTAAGTTTAGGATTTTAACGATACAAGTATATTCAATTATGTTAAAGCAACCTCTTCGTCTTGCAATTGCTACAGGATTATATACTCCATTTTTGACAGGAGTTTCTGTTGCAGTACACCAACGGGTACGATGGTTTTTGCAGCAAGGGCATCAAGTATTTCTGATTCATCCCCAAATCAACGATCGCTATCCTCCAAATGTTAGTAAACGTCCGATGCCGGGATTGGATGAATTACAACAATATCCCAATTTTACTTCCTATGCATTTCCGACACAGCCACTCATTTTTTATAAGTCTCATCCTCAGCCATTAAACCATCGGCACTGGAATGATACTAAATTATTAGAGGATTTCAACCCTGATGTTGTACTAGTAGAAGAAGCTGCACAAATGAGGGGACTATACTCACTTTTTTTACAAGGTTATGGTCGTCCTATTGCTGTAGAATATGGAAAAAAAACTGGTACTCCTACAATCTCTCTATTTCATACTGATATTGTCGCCTATATTAAATATTATTTAGGCAATCAATTGTTTAGTTTAATTCGTCCCTTTATTCCAACCTTAGTTAAGCGATTTAGCGATTCTTACAACCTAAATTTCTTTTCTTCAAAAGAACAGCTAGCTAAATACGAAGAATTGAAATGTCAGCGCAGCGAATATTTCCCTTATCAAGGTATTGATTGCACAAAATTTCATCCCGAAAATATTAAATATAATCCCATTGCCAACGATAATAGACCAACTTTATTATTCGTCGGACGCATAACAGCCGAAAAAAATGTACCTCAATTACTAGATATATATCCTCTAGTTGCCGACAAAATTAAGGATGTTCATTTAATAATTGTTGGTAGCGGTCCCATAGAAGAAGAAGTTAAAAAACGTGCCCAAGAATTTGCATCTGGCGTAACAGTTTGGGGTGAATCTCACGGAGAAGAACTTTTAGGTTTATATGCTCGTGCAGATATATTTGTTAACCCTTCCATTACCGAAAATTTCTGTACTGCAAATAACGAAGCATTGGCTTCCGGAACCCCGGTTGTTGCTGCTGTTGCACCTTCCACCGCAGAGCAAGTTACACCAGGTAGTAACGGTTTTTTAGCTGAACCTAACAACCCAGAAGATTTTGCTCGTAAAATTATTCAAATTCTAGAAAATCCTCAATTAAAAGACCAAATGTCTAAAAATGCTCGTCCTTCGATTATCGAATTTGATTGGGCTACTTGTATGGAAAAATTAGAATCGAAACTCTACCAAGTTGTTGCAAAATCCCAGGAAAAATTAACAGGTATTGCTTCGTGATGAAATGCAATTCTTCAACTTTGGTTTGAAGTCGGTGTGTTATGTAGGTAGCGATATCGCTCATCATATTACCTAATTTTGCCCAGAAACCCGCTTTTCTAAAAAAACCGGGTTTTTCTATTTTTAGGTTAAATTTATATCGCCATTAGTTCAATTAACAGGCATTATATTATTACCACCTAAAATATATATATAATCCTGCATTTCCTTTTAAACCAGTAGTATCTACCCTGTAAAAGATTATGACGCAAGCACTATCAATAAAAAATACTCAAAAATTACAATTATCATCCTTAAATATACCAGTACGCCTGCTTTTGGGACCTGGACCATCAAATGCTCATCCCGCTGTACTTAAAGCAATGAATACTCCTCCCGTTGGGCATCTTGACCCGGCTTTTCTGACACTTATGGATGAGATTCAATCGTTATTACGCTATGTATGGCAAACCGAAAACCCCTTAACAATAGCTGTTAGTGGTACGGGAAGCGCCGCAATGGAAGCGGCGATCGCCAATGCAGTAGAACCGGGAGATGTAGTATTAGTTGGTGTTGTCGGATACTTCGGTAATCGTTTGGTTGATATGGCTGGACGTTATGGTGGTGATGTGCGAACTATTACTAAACCCTGGGGGCAAGTATTTTCCTTAGATGAATTGCAAACTGCTATAGAAACTCATCATCCGGCTATAGTGGCTTTAGTTCATGCAGAAACTTCCACTGGCGCACGTCAACCCTTGGAAGGAGTTGGTGAATTGTGTCGTCAAAATGATTGTTTGCTATTAGTGGATTCAGTCACAAGTATGGGTGGCGTACCTCTGTATTTGGACGAATGGGGAGTTGATTTAGCTTATAGCTGTAGTCAAAAGGGATTGGGTTGCCCTCCCGGTGCTTCACCCTTTACTATGAGTTCCCGGGCAATGGAAAAATTGCAAAAGCGCCAAACCAAAGTTGCAAATTGGTACTTGGATATGAACCTGTTAAGCAAATATTGGGGTAAAGAACGCACCTATCATCATACAGCCCCAATTAATTTATATTATGCTTTACGGGAATCCCTACGTTTACTTGCAGAAGAAGGGATAGAAAATAGTTGGGAAAGACATCAAACAAATGCAAAATATCTTTGGCAAGGTTTGGAAGATTTAGGATTGACTTTGCATGTTGAAAAACAGTACAGATTACCAACACTTACAACAGTTCGTATTCCCGGAGGTATTGATGGTAAAAAAGTTGCCCGAGAGTTGCTATTAGAAGAGAATGTCGAAATTGGAGGCGGGCTTGGTGAATTAGGAGGCAAAGTTTGGCGTATCGGATTAATGGGTTACAACAGCCGTAAAGAAAATGTAGACAAATTTTTGTCAGTCTTGAAAAAGAAGATAAAGAGTTAGGAGTTATGAGTTAGGAGTTAGCAGTTAGGAGTTTTTATTTTTTTATATAGCACTTATAAGTTAGTTAGGATTATTACAAGTAAGTCGGCATAAATAAAAGCAAATATGTTACATAATATAAACTGGCTTTTTGAGAAAGCTGCTTTGTGTCAACATAAGCCTTGTTTCTACTCACTATTCCCTATGCCCTATTTCCAAATCCTGGATTACTATTTTCAACGCCAACCTACTTTGTTTTTAAGAGAAATATACGGTACATAGAGCCACACTATACTTCTAGAGTATTTACAACTCATAACTCATAACTCCAGTAAGTTAATTTTGCTTTCTTAAGTAGAAGAAACCCCCATTTAAAGTACGGTTTAACTGACTGTCTTACCAATTAAAACCTGTTACATTTATTTATGTAAGTTGAAATAACCTCATACACAGATTATTATCATGAATAATATAGATGAGCGCAATCCAGAGTTTTTTGACAATCAAACAGCAGGTAATAATTCATTATTACAATATATTAAATCTTTAAGTCCAGAAACAGTAACTCAACTTTCTAAACCTGGTTCATCAGAAGTTTTAGAAGCTGTTGAACGCACTATTATTGGTATGTTGGGTAGTTTACCTTCGGAGAATTTCAACGTCATGATTACTACTAACCGTGAAAATTTAGGAAGACTTTTAGCTTCCGCAATGCTCAATGGTTATCTATTACGCAATGTTGAGCAACGCATGGGATTTGAAAATTCTTTACAATCGTTAGAAGCTGATTCTCGAAATAATGAGTAAAACAATTTATATACAAAGCGTGCCCCAGCCCCCTGGCTGGGGTTTTTTGTTATATTTTGATCGGGATGGATATTGAGCATCGCAAGTAATATCATGTCCAGTTAAACTAAGTAGCTCGGTGTTGAAAATAGTAATTAGAAATAGTGATTAGCAACAAGGATTTCCACTAAATTTACATTATGTAATATAGTTCGGTTTATTTGTGGCGACTTACTTAGCACAAACAGTGAGGGCTGGTAATGAGTAATAGGTAATAGATAAAAACAATTTTTTTACTAGTAGCTCTATAGTAAGTAATTAAACGGATTTCATATAAAATATCATTACAATTTATCTTTTATCTTTGATATTATGTACAAGCGACTTCTGCTGATATTTAGTTTGATTTTAGGTAGCATCGGTATTGCAACATTTTTTGTTTGGCAACAAGCTATGCAATTACCTTCTTGGTATACTCAATCATCTTCAAAGAAAAACGTAACTTTTGTTAATCAAGGAACTAAAAAGCTACCGCAAACAGAAGAATTATTGCGTAAAATTTCAGATAATTTAACAGATAAAACTATAGGAGAAGTAGAACTTGATGAAGAGGAAGTGAACTCATTAATTCTTTCTTCTATTAGCAAAAAAGATAATACAAGTAAATTTGCTCGGGCTATTAAAGGTACAAATACTCGCATTCAAAACGGTAAAATCTCTGTCGGTGCTGTGATTGAAACTTCATCTATCCCCCTACAGGAGCTATCTGCACGCAAACAAACAAAAATGATCCAATTACTACAAAGTTTACCAGTAAAAGAAAAAAATATTTATATTGGAATTGAAGGTAAACCCAGTATTCGCAACCAGCAATTGAGCTTTGATGACACAACCCGTATTTCTCTAGGTAATTTTAGCTTTCCCATGGCTGAAGCTTCGCAAAACCTTGGTATTTCTCAAGAAAGTCTCAATCAACTTATTGCTCAAGAGCTTAAAAAGCTACCAATTAAACTTGATAATATAAATATTCAAGACGAACACGTGATTATTCGTGGTTCTCAAAATAATCTTTAATTAAATAACCTTTAAGAAAGCTCCTATTTTTTCCAGGGTAATTTAGTACCCATTTCTGTGAGTGCGGAGAAGACTAAATAAATAATCAGTAAAGAAACGCTCAGAATAAAAATAACTAAGTCTTTATCCATTTTAGATTTCTGGTAAATAGGGCTAATCTTTGATCGAAGAATAACATAAGTAGAGTGAGCGACATAATTTCATAATTCACCATAAAACAGTATAAAACTGAAAATTATAATTCATTACTACTAGGAATGGCCGCAACTGGCCGCCTTTTTTGTAGCGTGCTTGTACACTGACTGATTTATCCACGCAATAAGCTGTTGTGCATTTTTAATGCACAATACTCTTGTCAAAAGTCAAAAGTCCGGCATTCAAAAGTAATATTGTTTGAGCCATCATTATCGAATCGAATAATATACAACTTAGATGCGTAGCAGCTTAATAAGAAGATCGGTGTACGGCACCATCCCACTTCGGAGTGACAATTTGGCATGTTCCTACCTGGCTTAAATATAATCCAAATTATTTCTCACAAACAGTTTTTCGTCTTTTTCAGTCAAACTATTCCGCAATAGATACTGATATAACTGAAGTATATAAATATATCAGTTCGGTAAAATACTAATGATAATCAAAAAAAGTTTTTTAATTGGCTCAATTATCTGTACCTTAGCTGGTGTGGGGGTACAACCTTTAATTAATCGTGCATTCGCTCAAACAACACAATCAAAAACACCACTAGAAAATCAATTATCTCCATCACTTCAACCCAAATCCCAAGTCAAATTAATTACAGCAGGCGCACAACCACATCAAATACTACGCTTTACACCCCAAGCTGGAAGCAAACAAACTGCTGATATGCAAATGGATATGGATATGTCCATGTCTATGAATGGTAAACCCGCACCCAAATTCCAAATGCCGGGAACTACCTTGAAATTTAATACTGTCGTCAACAAAGTAGAACCCAATGGTGATATTCACTATGAATTTTCTTATCCCAATGTCGATTTGGTTGGGCAAAGTAATCTACCACCCAGGGCTCTCGAAGCTATGCGCCGTGAAATGAAAAAAATCCAAGGCTTTAAGGGAAACGCCATTGTTGATAATATGGGACGCACTAAAAAAGCAGATTTTGTTGTCCCTGTAAATCTCAATCCAGCTTTAAAACAAATGTTGGATCAAATGAAAAGTTCGATCACGGAGCTATCAGCACCAATTCCCAAGCAAGCAATTGGTAAAGGTGCAAAATGGCAAGTTACTTCCCAAGTAAACTTCAATGGAATTAACCTCCAACAAACCGCCTATTACGAACTAGTTGACATTAAAGGTGGTATTGCAACATTGAACATCAGCTTGATACAGCAAGCACCCGGCGTACAAAAAATGGTATTACCACAAATACCAAAAGGTGCCACCATGACATTACAATCCTACAACGCCACTGGAGGGGGACAAGCAAAAATTAGTTTGAATCGAATTATGCCATTAACCACCTCCATAAAAACTAATACAAATGCCAAAATGCTTGTAACTGAGGCTAATTCCCAGGAAAAAACAATATTGGATCAGCAAATATCCATGCAGATGAATATTAAGTCGAATTGATATTGTTTCTAGATTAGGAATGGCCGCAACTGGCACATTTTCTTTGTAGGGGAGGCAAAAAGTGGTGTAGATTTTCTTCCCACTTTATTGCCGTTGCTTGTACACTGACTGATTTATCAACGCAGTTATAAGACAATCAGTGTACGGCACCATCCCACTCTTGTGAGGCTTGCGGCCATTCCTGTAGATAATTCGATTTTTTCACCATCAAACATGATTTACCTCACCTTGTCCTAACGGATACCCCTCTCCCATACTTTCGAGAGGGGGGAGGAGGTGAGGTTTTAAATTATTTTCAATTAAATATTTGTTAATCTTCAGTTACAAAAGGCAATTTTTCTTTACTAATTAGCCATGTAATTGCACAAGAATTGCACAAAGACTTTGCAAATATGAATTTAGTACCAAAACTACTGGATTCCTAACTGAAGAATAAATATTGCGATTTTCGAGTTAATCGAGAAGTAAAGCCGTTGATCTTCTAGTTTAACTTCTTATCAACGCTCTGTGACAAGTTAGGATTCAGTTTTCTTTCATATTCAGTTTATACAAGTCATAATTTACAGGAGACTTGAATGTTAGATGCATTTACGCGGGTAATTTCTCAAGCTGATACACGGGGTGTCTACCTCACAAACGAGCAATTTGATGCTCTCGGTAGTATGGTTGCTGAAAGTAATAAGCGCATGGATACCGTAAATCGGATTACCAGCAACTCTTCTACAATTGTAGCTAATGCTGCTCGTGCTTTATTTGCCGAGCAACCCCAGTTAATTGCTCCTGGTGGTAATGCTTACACAAGTCGTCGTATGGCTGCTTGTTTGCGAGACATGGAAATTATCTTGCGCTATGTTACCTATGCAGTATTTTCTGCTGATGGTAGCGTGTTGGATGAGCGTTGTTTAAATGGTTTACAGGAAACATATTTAGCCTTGGGAGTTCCTGGAACTTCTGTAGCTGAAGGCGTTAACAAAATGAAAGAGGCTGCGATCGCCATTGCTAATGACAAAAATGCTATTACTTCTGGAGATTGTAGTGCTTTGATGTCCGAATTAGCTAGTTATTTTGACCGCGCAGCTTCAGCAGTTGCTTAAGCATTTTTTGAAATCAGTATATCTAACGAAGTCGTAAAAACATTTTTCAGAGGTAATTATTCCGTGAAAACTCCGATTACAGAAGCCGTAACCGCTGCTGACTCCCAAGGCCGTTTTTTAAGCAGTACTGAGATTCAAATTGCATTTGGTCGTTTTCGTCAAGCTGGTGCTAGCTTGGAAGCTGCAAAAGCTTTGACCAATCAAGCTGATAGTTTAGTTAATGGTGCTGCTCAAGCTGTTTACCAAAAGTTCCCCTATACTACCCAAATGCAAGGAGCAAACTATGCTTCAACTGCTGAAGGGAAAGCCAAATGTGCTCGCGATATTGGCTATTATCTACGGATGGTAACTTACTGTCTAGTAGCTGGCGGTACTGGTCCTATGGATGACTATTTAATATCGGGAATTGCTGAGATTAATGCTACTTTCGAGTTATCTCCTAGCTGGTATATAGAAGCTCTGAAGTACATCAAAGCTAACCACGGTTTGAGTGGAGATCCTGCTGTGGAAGCAAATTCTTATATCGATTATGCCATCAATGCCTTGAGCTAGAGTTTTCTCTAGTTGCTCGGAATCGCAGGTGACTTACCGATTAATCCATTTTGGATGGTTTCCTGTAGTTCCGAGCAATATTTTTAACAATTAACAGTTAACAGTTAATAGTTAACACTGAATATATTTTTGGGTTTGAGTTTGTGTGAAGAAATGAAGAGTCTCGAATTTATAGTATCCATATCATTAAATTGGTTCGGTATCGGAATCATCTATTTTTACTGCGGTATTATATTTGGGTTTATTTGTGCCGACTAAAGAAATGGAACCGGAAACTATATCCTTCATCAAATCAATAGGGTAAATTGAACTGATAACTGATTTAACATTTAATAAAAGCACTTAACTAAAATTGAGGAGCAAAACCAGTGGCAATTACTGCAACAGCATCCCGTTTGGGAACCTCTGCCTTTAGCGATGCCAGCCCCATAGAGTTACGCCCATATTGGACTCCAGAAGATGCGAAGGTGGCTATTGAGGCAGTTTATCGACAAGTACTGGGTAACGATCATTTGATGAAATTCGAGCGTCTTGCCAGTGCTGAATCTTTATTGTGCAATCGTGCGATTACAGTCAGAGAATTTGTACGAGCAGTGGCAAAATCAGAACTGTATAAGTCAAAGTTTTTCTATAACAATTACCACCCACGAACAATTGAATTAAATTTCAAACATTTGCTAGGCCGCGCTCCCTACGATGAATCTGAGATTATTTACCATCTCGATATTTATCAAAATCAAGGTTTCGATGTGGATATAGATTCTTACATAGACTCTGAAGAATATACTCAAAGTTTTGGAGAGAATACTGTACCATATTACCGGGGCTTCGCTACCCAAAAAGGACAGAAAACCGTTGGTTTTACCCGCATGTTCCAACTTTATCGCGGTTATGCTAGTAGCGATCGCACTCAAAGCAATCGCAGTCAACCTCGCTTAACTTACGATTTAGCCCGTAACATAGTAACTCCCATCGCCGCACCAGACAGGAAACAAGCGTTAATTGGTGCTACTGTAACCGAAAGAGGTCAATTATATCGTCTGCGGGTGACTCAAGCAGCAAGTGGACGCGCTCCCCAATTACGGCGTAGTATCAAAGAGTATGTTGTTCCTTACGAACGACTAAGTGAAACTTTACAAAAACTAAATCAACGTGGTAGCCGGATTTTAAGTATAAATAATGCTTAATTTGGTGAGATAATCATTAGTAATTACACTTAGAGGAGAAAATAAGCGTGGCAATTACACTAGCAGCATCTCGTTTAGGAGTTTCTGCCTTCAGCGATAGTAAACCTGTAGAATTACGCCCATCATCGAGTACCGAAGAAGCAAAGGTGGCAATTCAAGCAGTTTATCGGCAAGTGCTTGGCAACGATTACATCATGGCTTCCGAGCGGTTAACCAGTGCAGAATCTTTGCTGTGTAACGGCTCAATTACAGTTAGGGAATTTGTCCGAGCTGTAGCAACTTCAGAGTTGTACAAGTCTAAATTTCTTTACAATAGTTTCCAAACTCGTGCCATTGAGTTGAATTTAAAACATTTACTCGGTCGTGCTCCCTATGATGAATCGGAAGTAATTTATCACCTTGACCTTTACCAAAACAAGGGTTTTAAAGCAGATATTAATTCTTATATTGATTCTGCTGAATATAACGAAAATTTTGGCGACAATATCGTACCTTACTACCGGGGTTTTTCTACACAACCCCAACAAAAAACCGTTGGCTTCACCAGAATGTTTCAAATGTATCGCGGTTATGCTAACAGCTCACGCTCTCAAGTTGGGGGTAAAACATCTCGTTTAGCTACAGATTTAGCTCGTAATAGCTCCTCGGCGGTAATTAATCCTTCCGGAAGTGGTGAAGGTTGGGGTTATCGAGCTTCTACTAAAGGTGTAGCTCCGAGCAAAGCCTTTAAAAATTCCACTCAAGACAATCGTATTTATCGTATAGAAGTATCTGGAATGAATTTGCCCAGGTATCCAAAAGTACGTCGTATTAGTAAAGCGTTTTTAGTTCCCTACAATCAACTATCAACAACCTTGCAAAAAATTCAAAAAATGGGTGGTAAAGTCGCCAGTATTACTAAGGCATAGGGAAAAACTATTTGGAGATATATATGTTAGGTACATCTGTAATCAATGGTAGATCCAGTTCGCTTGCGGGTAATCGGATTTTTGTTTACGAGGTAACTGGGTTAAAACAAAACGACGAAAACGATCTCAATAAGTATGCTTTTCGTACTAGTAGTAGCGTTTTTATCCAAGTTCCTTACAATCGCATGAATCAGGAAATGCTGCGTATTAGTCGTATGGGTGGCAAAATCGTTAGCATTCGTCCTCTTGGTGTCTCTGTAAGCGATGATGTTGATGAGTAATAGAAATTAGTAAGTATTAGACTTTAGAGTTCCACTGTAAAGGTTCTAACCTCTGTAAAGCGTGTTCCTTTTTAATCTCCCGGGCTTGAAAGTTTTGGGAGATATTTTATTCGCTCGGGAATGGCCGCAATTACACTGCCGTAAGAGCCTCCCTTGGGAGCAAAATATGCCAGTTGCGGCGATTCCTATTGATTAATTTTCGTAAAGTCATTATTTAAAAACATTTAAATTTAAGTAAACTAAGTTTACAAGAAATAAATTTTTTTTTAATCTTTTTTAATCGTGGAGCGGGTAGGAGAATTTAAAGTAGAGAAATTATTACTCCAAGCTATATTTGAACGCTCCTGGGAAGCGATGATCATTGTCGATGGGCAAAATCATTTGGTAGCAGTTAATCCTTCCGCTTGCCAGTTATTTGGTTCATCCACAGAAGCGTTAATTGGTAAGTCGATTTTTGACTTTTTTCCTTATGATTTAAATCGAGCAGAGGGGCAGAGTATTGCAGAAGTTAACATTCAACATCAAAATGGCAGTATCCAAACCGTAGAATATAGCCAAGTTGAGGAGATTTTACCTAACTACACTTTGTTGATTTTGAGAGATGTTACTAATCTTAAAAGAGCAGCAGCAGAAGAGTTGCACTTACAACATCAACGTATTGAGCTATTTTCCGAAGTCACTCTCAAAATTCGTCAATCCCTGCAACTCAAAGAAATTCTTCAGACTGCGGTAACGGAAGTACAAAGAATTCTCAAAGCAGATCGAGTTTTGATTTACCAGGTTTTGGATAATGGAACTGGTAGACTGATTCGCGAAGCAGTTTTACCAGATTATTCCCCCATTTTGGGTATGGAGTTTCCAGAAGAAGTTTTTCCGGAGGAATATCGAGAGCTTTATGCACTTGGAAGAGTACAAGCGATTAGTGATGTACATTCGCAAGATGCCAGATTGAGTGAGTGCTTAATTGAATTTATGGATGTATGGATGGTGAAAGCCAAATTGGTAGTACCAATCCTGCAAAATATTAAGTCTAAAACTGGTAAACATCAGGCATCGGTAAGATTATGGGGTTTGTTGATTGCTCACCAATGCAAAACAACTAGAGAGTGGACGGATTTTGAGTTGGAATTAATGCAACAATTAGCAGATCAAATCGGTATTGCTTTATCTCAGGGGGAATTATTAGAGAATCTGGAAGAATTAGTCGCAGAGCGTACTGCTAATCTCCAACAAGAAATTAACGAGCGTCTGGAAGTAGAAGCAGCTTTACGTCGTAGTGAGGAGCAACTGCGTTTAATTGCCAATGGCTTGCCGGTTTTAATTGCCTATGTAGATAAGGATCGACATTACCGTTTTAATAATGAAGCTTATCAAACTTGGTTGGGATTATCACCAAGTAGGATATATGGCTGTCATTTGCAGCAAGTTCACGGACAGGAAGAATACCAAAAGGTACAGAAGTATATAGGGACAGTACTATCAGGACAACAGGTTACTTACGAAAACGATATCACATTTCAAGATGGATGTATTCATTCTGTAAATATTACTTATATTCCCCACATTCACCAACAAGAAAATGGTGAAGTCAAGGGATTTTTTGCTCTGACTAGTGATATTAGCGATCGCAAAGCTATTGAAAGGATGAAAGATGAGTTTATTTCCGTAGTCAGTCACGAATTGCGTACTCCATTGACATCAATTCACAGTTCTTTGAAAATTCTAGCGACGGGTAAACTAGGAAATCTTTCTAGTAAAGGGCAGCGGATGCTAAATATTGCTGACGAGCAAACAGAACGTTTGGTACGTTTGGTTAATAATGTACTCGATTTACAGAGCATTCAGTCAGGCAAAATTACTATGAATAAGAAAGCCTGTAAAGCGATGGAATTAATGATTGAAGCAACTCAAGCCATGCAAATGATGGCACAGGAGCATGGAGTCAAATTGTTTGCTTCCTCGGTTAATTTTATTGTTTGGGCAGATCGAGATTATATAATTCAAACCCTGACTAATTTATTGAGTAATGCAATTAAGTTTTCCCCTCCAAAAACTTGTGTTTGGCTTTCAGCGAAAATGGAAATATTGGGGGATAAAAATATAAAACAACAAACAAAATCCTACGTAACTTTTGCAGTAAAAGATCGGGGACAAGGGATTCCGGAGAATCAGTTAGAGAATATTTTCGAGCGTTTTCAGCAAGTAGACTCTTCTGATTCTCGTAAGAAAGGAGGAACAGGTTTGGGCTTAACTATTTGTCGTCAAATTATTAAAGAACATGGTGGAAATATTTGGGTGGAGAGTACTTGTGGAGTTGGCAGTACTTTTTATTTTACCCTACCCGCAGTCATTAGCATTTGGGAGCAATGACAATGAAAGATAAATGTATTTTACTCATTGATGATGAAGAAACAATTCAGGAAGTAGTACAAGTAGGAATTGAAATTGAAGCTGGTTGGGATGTGGCGATCGCATCTTCTGGTGCAGAAGGAATTGAAGTAGCCCAAGCCCAACAACCAGATGTAATTCTACTAGATGTAATGATGCCAGATATGGATGGAATTTCTACATTATCACAGTTAAAAGCGAATATCAAAACTCAATCAATTCCTGTGATTTTGCTTACGGCTAAAACCCAAGCTGCGGATAAAAAACAGTTTCAAAATGTGGAAATTATGGGTGTAATTACAAAACCATTTAATTCTATGACTTTAGCTAGTCGAATTGCGAAAATACTACAATGGGAGATTTAATAAAGTCAAGATGAATTTAGAATAAGACATGAAGAATTTAGAATTATTACCCCATAGATGAATCGAGGGGCTTGGAACAATGACAGAACTGTTTTTTCTCCACGGCCGGCTACCGTTCCCTTGTATCCAGTTTATTTTCTGGTCAAAAATCAAAAGTCAAAAATAAACTCTCTTAGAGTCAATTTATAACTAAAAATTAAATAATCAAATTTACCAAATTAGAAAATATTGAAATACTAGCAGTAAAAAGTGAGTGATTAATTACGAAACAGCAATAAGTTTTATAGAGTAGCAGATGGTAAATGAGAATATTATTAGTTGATGATGATGAAAATTTGATTGATGTATTGCGAATACATCTTGCAGAGCAAAATTATGTCATTGATGCTGTTACAGATGGAGAACAAGGATGGCTTTATGGTTCAACCTATACCTACGATTTAATCATTCTCGATTGGTGTTTACCTAAACTCGATGGAATTAGTCTTTGTCAGCGTTTCCGCGAACATGGTTATTGTACTCCGATTCTTTTACTAACAGCCCATAATCACAGTCAATATAAAATTAAAGGGCTTGATGCTGGAGCAGATGATTATCTTGGTAAGCCTTTTGATTTAGAAGAATTATCAGCTAGAATTCGAGCTTTGTTGCGTCGTTCTCATTCTACTTCTAATCCTATTTTAAGTTGGGGAGATTTACAAATTAATTCTAGTACTGGTGAGGTTAGTTATCAGGGAAAGATAATATTATTAACAGCAAAAGAATATAGTTTATTAGAGTTATTTTTACATCATAGCCAACAAGTTTTTACTATTGAAGATATTATAGAAAATTTATGGTCATCGGTAGAATATCCTGCAGAAGCAACTGTTCGTTCCCATCTCAGACGCTTGCGAAATCAATTAAAAATTGCTGGATTACCGGAAGATCCTATAGCAACAGTACGAGGTAGAGGATATTATTTAAAACCTGCACCTCATAATTGTAATTCTATACAAACTAATTCACCAATTTCAGCAGAATCTGAAGAAAATAAACATTTACGACATTTAACAGCATTAACCGCAGCTTGGAAAAAATATCAGCATAAAAGTAAGCAACAATTAGAAACCATTAGATCCGCACTACAGGATTTGAAAAATGGTAATCTTAGTAGTAGCGATCGCCAAGCAGCGATATTAATGGCTCACAGCTTGGCGGGTAATTTGGGGTTGTTTGGTTTTGATACCGGTTCGCAATTAGCGAGAGAATTAGAACAACTCCTGCAAAAAGAAATTAGTAACCAAAATATTGAACTATGGGCATCTGAAAAGATTGTAAATGCCCTAGCTCAAGAATTGAATATTGGAGAAAATTCCTCTGAAAAAATATCCGATCAACTGAAAAAAAATTATCCTTTACTATTAATTGTGGATGATGATGCGAAGTTTACAGAAAAACTAACACAATCTGCCAATAACCAAGGAATTCAAACTGCGATCGCAACTAATCCAGAATTAGCCAGAACATGGCTGGATAGCGAAAAAAATGATGATTATCCCAATGCAGTAATTCTGAGAGTTTCTTTTACCGAATCAACATCGAAACCCACATTACTATTAGAAAGTTTATCATTAATTGCTGAATTTAAATTACATATACCATCAATACCAGTGATTGTCATTGCTGATAGCGATAGAGTTGAAGATCGTTTGCAAGTAGCAAGACATGGGGGATATTTTTACTTACAACAACCAGTTACTCCCAATCAAATTATCATCTTCTCTCAACAAGTTTTAGAACAATTTTCCCATGACAAAAAAATCATGGTTATAGATGATGATATCGAGTTATTACAAACTTTACCCTCTCTTCTCCAACCTTGGAATTTCCAACTCACCACTCTTAAAGATCCTCGACAATTTTTGGAAGTACTTCCGGTAGTAGATCCTAATTTGCTGGTACTGGATATCGAAATGCCTTACATTAGCGGTATTGAATTATGTAAAGTGCTGCGAAATCATCCTTACTGGCGGAAATTACCAATATTATTCTTAAGTGTACATACAGACATTGCGATTAGAGAACAAGTATTTAACATGGGAGCGGATGATTTAGTGAATAAACCAGTTGTGGGGAAGCAATTAGCTGCTCGGATTTTGAATTGTCTTGAGCGTCGAGGTTGAAGTTGGGATGGGGAAATGGATTTGATTGCAGCAATGCTGGCAAGTTGGTTTTCAAACCCACCCAAAAATGAATTTCCGGGCTAATAAATGAAGTAAACTCAAGTAACTCAGAGAATTTTTGCGTTATTTAGTCGTTTTGAGACGACTTTTGCTATTAGGCTGGGAATTCATTCCTAGCCGGATTATGGGTTTAAATCGAAGGAAGAAGGAAGAAGGAAGAGCCGAAGTTGGCTGGTATTGAGATGGGGATTTAAACCCCAACTCCATTCTTTCACCTTTGAGCGGTGGGGAATTAAACCCATATTTAGAGGTTAATGGTTATTTAGTCGTCTTGAGACGACTTTTGCTATTAGGCTGGGAATTCATTCCTAGCCGGATTTGGATTTAATTGCGTTAATACTGGAAAGTTGGTTTTCATATCCGCTTAGTTGGTTTTCATATCCACCCCGCAAATGAATTTCCGGGCTAATAGGCGAAGTCTGATAAATCAGACTGGGTAATGGTTTTAGTGAATTTTAACGTACTTGGGTTATTAGCCTCAAAATTAATTTCAAGGCGGGAGTGTGGACTTAACAACAATGGTGCAAGATGTAAATTTGAATGTATTTATATTTTTTTTGATTATTTGGGAATACTACATTGAACAGCGAATCAATCCCAAATAGAGTGAATTTATGGCTTTGTGGAGACTTTATTATCATTTGGTTTGGGCTACAAAGGAGCGTCAGCCATTAATTACCAAGGAACTTGAAGCTAAACTTTACGGTTACATTATTAGTAAAGCTGATGAATTTGATACTATTATTCATGCTATTAACGGCATAGAAAACCATATTCATTTAGTGGCTTCTATTCCCCCGAAAATATCCATTTCTGATTTTGTGCAAAAAATTAAAGGTAGTAGCACCCATTATATTAATCATTTAAATATTGTGGAAGATATGTTTAGTTGGCAAAGAGGATATGGGGTTTTTTCATTGGGTAGAAAACAACTGGAACAAGCTGTAATCTATGTAAAAAATCAGAAAGAACATCATTTACATGGAACGGCAATTGCATCTTTGGAAGAACATAACCAAGATGATGATAGACCGAAAAAATTTGAAATTTAGTTGGTTTTCATATTCATTGTTTGTTGGTTTTCAAACCCACCCAGAAATAAATTTCCGGGCTAATATTTCAAGTAAACTTAAGTTTACTAAAGAATTGTCATATTATCTAGTCGTCTTGAGACGACTTTTGCTATTAGGCTGGGAATTCATTCCTAGCCGGATTTGGATTTAATTGGGTTAATACTGGGAATTCATTCCTAGCCGGATTATGGGTTTAATTGCAGCAATGTTGTTTGTTAGCTTCCACACCCACCCAGAAATGAATTTCCGGGCTAATAAATCAAGTAAACTCAAGTAACTCAGAGAATTTTCATATTATCTAGTCGTCTTGAGACGACTTTTGCTATTAGGCTGGGAATTCATTCCTAGCCGGATTATGGGTTTATGGGAATTCATTCCTAGCCGGATTATGGATCTAATTGCGTTAATACTGGAAATTCATTCCTAGCCGGATTATAGATTTAATTGGGTTAATACTGGAAATTCATTCCTAGTCGGATTTGGATTTAAAATGGAAATTGTATGTAATATTACTCATAAATTACAGATTATCGTTGTAAAGTATCACATGAAAAAGATTTGCCTCTGTGATGCTAAACAATTTCAATTTAGAGATATTAATTGAAGTAATAACAGCTATAGCTAATCCGATTAAGAACAAGTTAGAGCGGAATGAAACTGTAATCAAAATATTACAACAATATAATTTAGCTCCAGACCATCCCCCGGCAGATTTTAGTGGTGTTTATGTTTACACTTTGGTGGAATATGGAGTTGGCAAACCAAAATGTTTATTAGATTTTTTTCGTCAAGAGGATATTAAACAAGCTTTTCGCAATGCTTTCGCTCACAATAATCCTTCGATTCTGCTAGGTGAAGTGGAAGTTTTTCTTGATGCTTATGCTTTGGGAGATGAAATTAAAGCGCTACAGTTGGATGTAATGCGAGAGGCAGCAGCATTCGCGACAATTTTTATAGAAGTTACCAAGCGTAGTCGCACTTCTGCGGAAGTTTTAAATTCTAATCAATTAATTTCTCTGCATCAAAGTATTGTTTTAATTTTAGAACAATTAGATAGATTACCGACGCTGGAAGGAATTCGCACGGAAATGGCGCGATTATCTGCAGCAGAGGAGGAAGGGAAGGGAAGACAAGGGGATATTTTATTTGCTCTAGCTCAACAGATGCGCGGTTGGTTTGAAACTTTGGGTTATCGGTTTGAAAAGTATGAAGTTTGGCAGGATGATTATTTTGAGTGGATTATCAATATTCCGGTTAGACGTAATCGTTATGACCGCGTTTTTGTCAGAGGAATGACTGGAGAAGTCGGAATCAAAGATATTCAAGCGATAGATTCCAAGGTTGAGGAACAAAAAACTGATGAAGGTTGGTTGGTAACTGATAGAAGGATTAGTAAAGCTGCACGAGATGAAGTTGAGAAGGAAGCAAATCAACACCTCGATTGTTTCACTTTTGATGAATTAGTCGCTAGCGATGCGGATTTTAGCGGTTATCTCGATTGGTTGGAAGCTGAGGTAAAACGTCGAGGTATCGATAAAAATTATGTTCCTTTGGCTTGTACTAAGGAAGAATTAGATCCAGTTAGCAAGCGTACCATTGGAATTAGTCGTTATCAACAAGAAGATGGTTGGATTGAAGGTTATATTGACCGTTGGTTAGACGATCCAGCTAAGGAACATATTTCGATTTTAGGTGAATTTGGTACCGGTAAGACTTGGTTTGCTCTACATTATGCTTGGGTAGCGTTGCAAAGGTATCACGATGCACAAAATAGGGGAATTCAACTTCCTCGGTTACCTTTGGTGATTCCATTGCGAGATTATGCGAAAGCGGTGAGTGTGGAATCGCTGTTTTCTGAGTTTTTCTTTCGTCAATATGAAATTCCCATCCCCGGATATTCGGCTTTTGAACAACTCAACCGCATGGGAAAGTTGTTATTGATATTCGACGGTTTTGATGAAATGGCGGCTAGGATAAACCGTCAGGAGATGATTAATAATTTTTGGGAATTAGCCAAAGTTGTTGTTCCTGGTGCCAAGGTGATTTTAACTTGTCGCACGGAACATTTTCCCGAAGCTCAGGAAGGAAGGGCTTTGTTAAATGCTGAGTTAAAGGCTTCTATTGCGAATTTGACGGGAGAAACACCGCAGTTTGAAGTGTTGGAATTAGAGAAATTCGACGATAATCAAATCCGTCAGGTGCTGTCATTACAAACAGAAGCCGCAACAGTTGAACGTATTATGAGTAATTCCCAACTGTTAGATTTAGCACGTCGTCCAATTTTAACGGAATTAATTTTAGAAGCATTGCCAGATATTGCAGCGGGTAAACCTGTAGATATGTCGCGAGTGTATTTGTATGCAGTGCGGCGAAAAATGGAAAGGGATATCAAAGCAGAAAGAACTTTTACTTCCCTAGCGGATAAAATGTATTTCCTTTGCGAATTAGCTTGGGAAATGCTTTCAACTGACCAAATGAGTTTGAATTATCGTTTATTTCCCGATCGCATTCGGCGGTTATTTGGTTCCGCAGTTGAGGAAGAAAAAGATTTAGATCATTGGCATTATGACATGATGGGTCAAACAATGTTGATTCGTAATGCTGATGGGGATTATACTCCAGCCCATCGTTCGTTATTGGAATTTTTCGTCGCTTATAAGTTTGCTGGGGAGTTGGGAGTATTAGCTGATGACTTTGTGGAAGTTGTTAGAGAAGAGTTAAATGAAAATAAAACTATAGCGCTAGGGTTTTCAGAAACTAAATCGTCATCGCAACAGTTTTCGGAAGATGAATCGTCAGCGCAACAGTTTTCGGAAGATGAAACTATAGCGCTAGAGTTTTCGGAAACTGAATCGTCATCGCAACAGTTTTCGGAAGATGAAACTATAGCGCTAGGGTTTTCGGAAGATGAATCGTCATCGCAACAGTTTTCGGAAGATGAATCGTCAGCGCAACAGTTTTCGGAAGATGAATCGTCAGCGCAACAGTTTTCGGAAACTAAATCGTCATCGCAACAGTTTTCGGAAGATGAATCTCTAGCGCTAGGGTTTTCGGAAACTAAATCGTCATCGCAACAGTTTTCAGAAACTAAATCGTCATCGCAACAGTTTTCGGAAGATGAAACTATAGCGCTAGGGTTTTCGGAAACCGAATCGTCATCGCAACAGTTTTCTGAAGATGAAACTATAGCGCTACAGTTTTACACCTGGGGAGAATATTTTCAGCGTCAAAGGGATACTCAGGGAGAAACTATTGCGATAAAGGAACTGAAATCTTTTAAAAGTGAGTCTTTAGAAAGATTGCGAGAAACGTTTGGATTTCAAGTTTTGAGTAAAGCGGTTTTGGATTTATTGGTGGGAATGGTTGATAAAGGGAGTGGTGTCGAGAAGTTATCGAAAATTATTGAAACAACCAAGGGGAAGAGTGAAGCGGAGGTTAGTTATGTTGGGGGAAATGCAGTCACCTTGATGGTGAAGGTTGATAATACAGCATTGGAAGATAAGGATTTATCAACTACGGTGATTAAAGCAGCAGATTTGAGTGATGCGAGTTTGTGTAATGTTAATTTTCAAAAGACTAATTTAGTAGATTGTGAATTTACAAAACCTTTTGGTTTAGTTGTATCTTTAGTCTTTAGTCCAGATGATAAATTACTCGTAACTGGTGGTGCTGATGGGGAAATTTGTTTATGGGAAGTAGATTCCGGTAAACAGCTTTCTAGTATTAGGGCACATAATAATTGGATCAGTTCAGTCGCTTTTAGTCCAGATGGGAAAATCATTGCTAGTAGCAGTCGTTCGAGCGTTGTAAAGTTATGGGATTCAACAACTGGAGAATGTTTAATAATTTTACGAGGACATAAAGATTTCGCGCAGGAAATATCTTTTAATTTTAATGGTACTATTCTTGCAAGCAGTAGCGACGACCTAACAATAAAAATTTGGGATGTTAGTACAGGACAATGTATTAATACTTTGCAAGGACATACTAGTCCAATATGGAGAGTAAAAATTGCTCCTAATAATAAAATTTTAGTCAGCGGTAGCTCAGATTCCTCTGTAAAAATTTGGGATATTTCTACCGGAACTTGTCTTAACAATTTAGACGAACATAAGGGTAATATTCTTTCCATTGCATTTAGCCACGATAGTCAACTTTTAGCAACTGGAAGTCAAGATAAAATTATCAAGCTCTGGGATACAAATACAAGACAATGCATCAAAAATTTAATAGCTCATAGTTCTACAATACGTTCTTTAGCTTTTAGTAAAGATAATAAAACTATTTTTAGTGGAAGCTCTGATTCTACTATAAAAGTTTGGTCTGTGAATGATGGGGAATGCTTAAAAACAATCAAAGCACATAATGATAGAATTAGAAAAATTGCTCTCAATTCCAATGATGAAATACTTGCAAGTTGTAGCGATGACCAAACAATAAAACTTTGGGATACTAAAACTGGAGAATGCTTACAAACATTACAAGGATGTAGTAATTGGGTTGTATCTGTCAAAATTAGTCTTGATGGTAAAACTATTATTAGCGGTAATAATAATCAAACTATAAAATATTGGGATATCAATACCGGACATTGCTTCAAAACTCTAAGAGGACATAATAGATGGGTTAGTGAAGTAACTATAAGTCCCGATGGTAAAATCATCGCTAGTGGCGGTGGCGATCGCGTCGTTAAAATTTGGGATTATACTACTGGAAAGTGTCTCAAAACCCTAGAAAGTCACAGGCTTACACTATTAGATGTAGTTTGTAGTTCAGATGGCTTAACTCTTGCTAGTGCTAGTCATGATAAAACTGTCAAATTATGGGAAATTAAAACCGGGAAGTGTTTGCAAACTTTTGTAGGACACAATTATTGGGTGAACTCAGTTTTATTTAACTCAGATAACAAAATCATAATTAGTGGAAGTAGCGATCGCACAATAAAACTATGGGATATATCTAGCGGAAAATGCCTCCGAACATTAGAAGTACATGATTCAGGTGTATTATCATTGGATACATCTCCCGATGGAATAACCCTAGCAAGTGGTAGTAAAGACGGAACAATAAAATTATGGAATATCCACACCGGTGAATGTTTAAAAACTTTGCAGTTAAAAAATCATCATTGTGGAATAGCGTCAATCAAATTTAATTCCGACGGTTCCCTAATTGCTGCTGGTAATCTCGAACAAACAATAAAAATCTGGAATGTTCGCAACAGTAAATGCATCAAAACCTTAACTGGACATACAAATAGAGTTGTATCCGTCGCATTCACCCCAGATGATAAATTCTTAGTCAGCGGTAGCTACGACGAAACCATTAAAATCTGGAATATCAAAACCGGGAAATGCATCAAAACTCTCAGCAATAAACCCTACGCGAATATGAACATCACCGACGCTACAGGATTAACCCCAGAACAAAAATCTTCCCTTAAAGCATTGGGTGCTGTAGAGAATGATTGAATTAATAAATGAAATTTTAGTAAACTTATGATGAACTAAACTCTGATTTTGTTCAATGACACAATCAAAACGCGGTGAATCATTCAATAATATAGCAAAAATTTACGATTTAGCTCGACCTGGTTATCCAATTGAATTGGTTGATGACATTATTAATATGGCTAATCTTTCTCATCAAGCAAAGATATTAGATATTGGTACGGGAACTGGTAAAGGTACTATTAATTTTGCTGACAAAGGGTACACTATTCATTGCATTGAACCGGGAGAAAATCTGATTGAAATCGCTAAACAAAATTTAAAAAGTTATCCAAAAATTACATTTGATATAACAACATTTGAAGATTGGAATTTACAAGCAAATAATTTTGATTTAGCAATATCGGCTCAAGCATTCCATTGGGTAAATCGTGAAATCGGTTATTCTAAAGTTGCTCAAGCTTTGAAAGAAAAGGGATATATTGCATTTTTCTGGAATTTTACACGTCCATCAGATGCCATAGTATTTAGGGTATTAAAAGAAGCTTTAAAAAAATACTTACCGTCAGCATCTGATAATCCTTCTATAGATTCATTGATTGAAAAAAGAAAGAATTGGATATTAAATAGTAATTGTTTCCAGAATTTAATTATAAAAGAATATCCTTGGTCTATTGACTTGAGCGCCGAAAAATATCTCAATTTGCTCAAAACTAACACTGTTTATCAAACATTGACTCAACAGCAACAACAAAATTTATCCAGGGAAATTATAGAGATAATAAATAATCACGGAGGAACGATTACAAAACAAAATTTATCCGTTCTTTTCTTTGCTCAAAAAATAGTCTCTTGATTTAAGTAGGTTGGTACAGAAAATTATCGTTGGGGGAAGGCAATAGGCAAGCTTGAGTAAGGGTTTGAGGATAAAAAACATTTTTTAAAAGCTTCGGTTTATTTATGCCGACTTACTTAATAGAAAAAAAATTTTCATAGGTGGAATACTAGTACCGCTGCGCGGAAGTCAAAAGTCAAAAGTATCATAAAATAAGGGTTTTAACCTTTTAAAACCGGTACCTTATTTACGCCATGATGTACTAGAGTGCAAAGTGCTTAAATTTAACATTATGTTTTATATGTAAGGTTTATCTGTATTCTTTTATTGCTCGCAAAACGATTACACTCCTAATATCAGCAGTTTTCTGGACTTACCCGATGCTGCTGATTTTTGTATATTTTAAATGTAATATATTTTTTTTCCCTATTTCTTCCCGATTTTTCTATAAATTCTAAACTGTAAGTTTCAGAGGCTAACAAAATACAAAAACATAAATCATCAAGAGTATATTTCCAAGTATTTAGGACTTACGCAACTGGCATATTTGTTTGTAGGGTGCTTGTACACTGACTAATTCTGAACCCAATAATAAGACGGTGAGTGTACGGCACCACGCGAGTTTTGTGACACTTACGTAAGTCCAAGTATTTTTAACTCTAATCTTTGTGTAGTCTACGAAACAAACAATACTGTTTCTGAAAATTAAAACGATGACACAATTCAACTTACAAAATCAAAATTATTCCTTCAATAACCAGAATCCTCTACAAAGAATTTTATTCTTTATTTATGGTTTAGTCTGTTACTGTATCTTTTTCGCTACATTTTCATATGCAATGGGATTTGCTGGTAATTTTTTAGTACCAAAATCTATGGATACGGGAGGAACAGCTTCTTTTGTAAAAGCTTTAATTATAGATGCTTTATTATTAGGAGTATTTGCTATTCAACATAGTGGAATGGCTCGTAAAGGATTTAAAGAAGCTTGGACTAAAGTAATTCCAAAACCCATAGAAAGAAGCACTTATGTCTTGTGTACTAGTTTGGCGCTAATCTTGTTATTTTGGCAATGGCAACCTCTAGGAACTACATTGTGGGATTTATCAGGAACTATTGCAGAACCTATTTTATGGTGTTTATGTGGATTAGGATGGTTAATAGTTCTGCTCAGTACCTTTATGATTAACCATTTTGAATTATTTGGGCTGCAACAAGTATTTTTGAATTTTGTTGGGAAAGAGCCAGAAAAACTAAATTTTAAAGTTGTAGGTCTTTATAATTATGTTCGTCATCCTATTTATTTAGGATTTATTATTGCCTTTTGGTCAACTCCCGTGATGACATTAACTCATTTATTCTTTAGTTGTGGAATTCTAGCTTATATTTTAGTCGGTATTTTCTTAGAAGAAAAAGACTTGATAGCTGATTATGGAAATCAATATCGAGAATACAAGAAAGCAGTTTCTATGTTGATTCCCAAATTATTTAAATAATATCAATATTGCCGTTCGACGTGAAATTAACTCCGGTTTTCAGCCGCTATAAGTGGCTGAAACTTCTCAGTAGGAATAATGAACAACAATGATGAAGAAAGTTCATTGATTATCAAGCCAAGCAACCAAATCGCCGTGACTCGAAAAATCTAACAACGCTTCTCCTAACCCTTCCAACTGCGCTACTGATAAACTACGAATACGAACCTCTAAATTTGAGTCCAATTCCCCAATTCGGCGTTTAAGAAGACGCAAAATTAAAGAAACTTCCCCTTGCTTTATACCTTCGGCTTTACCTTCGGCTTTACCTTCAGCTTTTCCTTTCGCAGTAGCTTCAGCAACTATATCTTGATAAATAACTGACTCTTTCACAATTTCCTCCCTTAAGACTCGTTTAATCAGTTCCTTATCTAATACTAATCCTGCCAAAATAGAAGTTGCAGCAGCAACGTTATTTTGTTCTCGTTTGGGAGTCAGGTTTTCAATTCTCTGAGCAACTTGACGTAAAGTTTGAGATTTGTCTTCTGTGCGACTCAATGCAACAAATGGTAACAAACCAGGATAATCTAGCAATTCTTCCATTGGTTGCTCCCAGAGTCGAATTACCTCGAATTCATGACGTGTTCCGGGAATAGAAAATACATTTTGATATACTAACGGTGAATTCGTTGGTTTTAAGTAAATCACTACCTGCCGTATTTGCTTTTGTGGATAGCGACGATACATCCGCAACCGATAATCAACCATACGAAAGGGGATATCGCTATCTGGTTGAGTTTGAAATTCCACAGGTCGAATAATTGATTCCGATTCCATAAAAATCAAGGAATCAGCGCGAATCGGTTCCACAAACAATTCAGTGGGATTCAATTTTGTCAATCCAATTGGCTCTCCCAACAACCAGCGAGCAAAATCGCGACTATAGTTTTCGGCGAGAAATTTGCATACATTATCAAACATTCTCAGATTTTATCAGCATGAGAAACCCTTTCATGGTGAAAACCGAGATAACACAGCAGTTTTAAAATAGAGCTAATAAATCAATCAGCGAGGTGGGAAATGACAGCACAATTACCAATCGCAACAGAAATTACTCCAATGGTGTTGAAATTTCATCCTGTTATTACCATGACGGATGACCAATTATTTGACTTCTGTGAGCTAAATAAAGATTTTCGCATCGAACGCAAAGCTAATGGAGAAATTATAATTATGTCCCCTACAGGTTCAGAAACTGACCAACGTAATTTTGATCTAATAGTTCAATTAGGTATATGGACAAAACAAAATGGTACCGGTGTAGGGTTTGGTTCTAGTGGTGGTTTTACATTACCATCTGGTGCAGTACGTTCTCCAGATGCTGCTTGGATTAAAAAAACAGATTGGGAAGCAATTCCTCTAGAAAAACGTAAAAAGTTCGCTCCTATTTGTCCAGAATTTGTCGTGGAATTACGTTCGGAAACTGATGCTTTAAAGATGTTAAAATCTAAAATGGAAGAATATATCCAAAATGGCACTCGTTTAGCTTGGTTAATTGATAGAGTTAACCGCAAAGTTTATATTTACCGTTCCAAGAATACAGTTGAAGAATTAGATAATCCGTCAACATTGAGTGGAGAAGATGTTTTACCTGGTTTTGTGTTGGATTTGGCTGGAATTTGGTAAATTCTTCATTCCATTCCCAAACTCCTGTAAAGACGTAGCAGTGCTACGTCTCTACAACCCCTAACTTTTTCAATCCCATTCTTGAAATTCATCATTAGTATTCTGCAACAACGAATTAAATTGCTGACGACGACTTTCAAAGTTAGCTGCAATGAAAATCAACGCAATTCCAACTAATAACCCTACTACCCATTTCAGGAAGGGGTAAAGCAGAATCAAAAGTACTAATTGATAAAAAGACGTAATTAAGAATGTTGCATTACCAATATACAAAAAGGCACGTATTCTTAATCCTAATCCCGCGAAAATCGCAATCAAGCTGAAAATTCCCGGTATTAAACCTGTATCTTGATGGAATACAACCGCATATGCACAAATTATTCCACTACCTAACATTCGTAAGCCGTGACGATATGGTTTGTTTTGCCGTAGTTTGAGTAGGGAATCAAATTGAGCAATATACAGTAACGACAAACCGATTGAGGAAATGTACCATAAAGCATCGGTTAAACCTAAATCGATAAACCAACGCCACAACACCCAATTAACTAACGCCAAACTAATGTAGGTAAAGCGGAATTTTTTGGTAATTTTGGCGATGAAAATATAGTAACCAGCTACCAGTAATAAGGAAATAGAATAAATTTGGATTCTGGTTTCCCATAAATAAAATAATGGCAGAATATATGCAGTTACCTGCCAAGGTTTTTTAGAGAAACCCCAACGCTGCCACGGTAAAGTATAGAGTATATAACCGACTATACAGGAAACCCCTGCTATCCAAGGACGTATTTGTTGTAAGAAAACGCTTACTACCGAAGTTGGTGGTATGAAATGTCGGAAAATCGCAATTTGGATTAAACCGATGTAAACCCAGATTTCCGCTTCTGTAATCTCTCCTAGAATTGGTTGCGATGGTAATCGATCGCTACGTCTTCCTTGAAATATCGCGTAGCTACTCAATAACAATCCCGTTGCTAAAGCTAATCCATAGGCTTCTCGCGGATAAGCAATTACAGCTATTAGTAACACGCTACCCAAAGCCCAGTGAGAATGAGCAAATATTTTTAATTCTTGGTGACTCAGACGTAGATAGCTTGTCAACCAACGCCAGAGTAAACGATAAGCATAAGCGATCGCTGTAGCTAAGGTAGCCAAAATAATTAAACCATCACCGGCAGCACCACCAGACGCTTGGCTGAATTGATAAAACAACAATTCATATGCAGCAATCGATACCCCAACAATTCCTAAATAAAGCAGCGGTTTTAATTTTTGATTGCGTCTTCCTACGCCAATTACAATCAAAGCAACAGCTAACGTCGATAAACCTGTCCAACTCTCAAAAGTATTCAAGCGTAACAACACGCCGAAACTAGCGTATATTAAAGGTAGAATATGCCAGTTATTGGGAAGTTTTCCAGGATGGTGCCTTCTTGCTAACCATTCACCTAAAAGTTGCGTAATTAAACCTAACCCGATATTAGCGATCGCCAGATAAATAAGTCGTGGTGAGCCATTACCGGTGACTTCGTAAACACCAAATTCCAATATCTCAATCAGGTATAATTCCACCAATTCCACACCCCAACCAATACCGTAAAATGTCCAATTGGTGGATTCGTAGAAATGACGGAACGATAAAGCTAATAAAATAATAACCGTAGAAATTGCATAAGGTAAAACATTAGATTCACCTATCAAATAAATCGATATAGCATGTAAACTTAGCGATACCAACCCACAGCCACAAAGCGCACTAGCCCAAAAATCCGTAGCGACAGCATATATATTTGCTAATTCATTTCCTCGCTGCAATAATTTACGACTTATCCACAAACATAGAACGATCGCAGCCGA
Organism: Cyanobacteria bacterium P01_D01_bin.50; assembly: GCA_039200565.1. Taxonomy (GTDB): domain Bacteria; phylum Cyanobacteriota; class Cyanobacteriia; order Cyanobacteriales; family Nostocaceae; genus Rivularia. The sequence goes on from JBCCSG010000029.1 coordinate 32,738, forward strand.
AAATATAAACCAACTCCCAAGGGATAGTGAAGCAAATTCCCACACCGCAGCAGCAATACTACTTAAACCAAATCCGACCGTAATTACCGCAGACTGTTTGTTCTTTAAATATCTCGTATTTACAAACATCACTGCCGTACCTACTGCCAAACCAATTAACCGACTTCCAGAGAAAGGTAAAGTTAATAACTGAGCAAATATGATGGTTAAAATACTAATTATTTGTTTACTTTCTCTTCCTTCCCTGTTGCGACTAGCCATCACCGTCAGGGTTATCGGTGTAACTAACCAAGTCAAGGGCTCCCAACTTGCTTGATTTATATCAACTCCATTCCTAACCAATTCGGTATTCCTCAACAACAGCAAATAACTCAAACCCGCAAGCACTGAGCCAATATGCCATGCACTACGTCGCCAAACTCCATCACCAACACTAAATAACCATTCCGCTACCATTACAATCAAGCAAATAACAGCCCAAATTTCTCGTGAAAGAGTGGGGAAGAATAAGTTTATCCAGGAGAAAAGGGTTATTACTGCGGTGATGTGAGTTAGATAAGGGAGGAAGGGAGAGGGGGTAGAGGGGGGAGAGGGGGTAGAGGGGGAGATGGTAAGCCACTGCGTTGCGGAGGTTTCCTCCGTTGTAGCAAGTGGCGCAACCCGAAGGGGGGGATGGGGAGAAGATATTTTATTTGTATTGAGATTAAATTTGCGTTGGGTGACGATTGCTAGGGTGATGGTGGATAAAAGTAAATTTAGGGAACGTAATATGGGATTTTCTAAAGCGACTGCGGTTAAGGTAAGCCCTAAAATCAATGTTAATATTTCGCCAAAGCTTGCTAAATCAAGTTTATTAATGGTGGGAATATCTTGCTGCTCAATTTGTTTATCGGCAGCGCTTTGTTGATAGGGAGATGCTTCGGGAGGTGTTTTTTCTCTGTTTCTCAAATTATCCGTAAACGCCACCATAAAAATGACGTAGGGAAATAAGGCTACGCTCAATAATGCCCAATAATTATTTTGAGAATTAGTAAATTCAGTCGCAAATGTAATAATCGAAGAGTGAAATGCATCAGGTAATAATCGCCAACCCAAGCACATTGACTGCAAACCAACGATAAAGAAAGCAGTTAAATCCCTCTTTAAACTATATAAATATAAGCGACTGTGGAAAAACCATAACCCCAACCCGCTAACAGCAATTGCTTGCAAAGGATCGCTCCAAACCGTTACAAACCAACCGAGGAATAGTAAAATACCGCCGATGGTTTGTGAAGGGAAAGTGGGGGTAGACGGGGGAGAGGGGGGAGAGGGGGTAGATGGGGAAGAGGGGGAAGAGGGGGAAGAGGGGGAAGAGGGGGTAGAAGAAACTTCTTTTTGTTTCCTTGTCTCCTTGTCTTCTCGTTGCGCTAGCCAAGCTATTAACCAACCGCAAATACCAATAGCTAAACCCAATTGAGCAACATTTATACCAGCACCAATAATTGCTCGCAGTAATAAGAATATTGAGGAGTAAATGATTACGGCGGCAGGTACATTTTTACCCCAGGTACTTTGAGATAAATTTCTTTTTTCTACCCCATCTCTCCTAACATGGCTCAGAGTTTGAAAAACGGTAATTATAGTCGTTCCTATAACAGCTAGATAAACTGCAATTAAAGGGAATCCGGAAAACTTCCAACCCCAATGCAGATAACTCAATCCCAGAATATTGATTAAAGATAATTTATTAACCGGAACACTTCCAGTAAATATTGACTGCTTAGAGAGTAATACAGTTATTCCCGTTAAAATAATCGACGCAATACCAACTAAAAGCCAGTTAATTGGATTCTGCCACAAACCGAAGCTATCCATTGCCCAAAAGTTAATTGGAATGAGTAGCATTGTGACAATATGCAAAGCGGCACTTGTCAACCGTAAATTTGCTTGTTTACCAGTCCATAAACTGAGTCCAAAAAAACTTAAAGTATAAGTGAATAAAACTCCGTATTGTAAAAAAGCTGTAAATCGTTCCCACTGACTCGCAGCCAGGGCACCAGAGGAAGCGACTACGGTGAACATTCCCAAAAATAGTAACCAACGAACGCTAAATTCTGCTCTTAGCGATCGCCACATTGTAGTGAGAAGGTTCGCTCTCGCCGGTACTTTAGGTTCACGAGTAGGTAACTTCGGTGGGGAAACTACTTTCTCGGTTTGCTTTTGAGGTACAGTTTGAGGCTGTAAAATTACCCTACAAGTTAGATATTCCCAGCATATCTGCCTAACTTGAGCATCGGATATTAAATTCAAGCGCAACCATTCATCAAGCCCCTCCAATAAATGCGGATGTTCTGAAGGAAGCCTAATTTCCAATTTAAGCGGGCGGTTTTGGGATGACATAATTCAACTCACCCTAATAAGACAATAATTACATCATTCCTTAGATGGATATATTGGTGTGAGTTGTTTATGACACTTTTAGGGCTGAATAAAGTAGTTGTAATACTTTGTAATTAACCGCACAATTACGGGTAAACATAATTGCTTCGATCCCGCTCTCAATCCTTATCTTTCTGTATTTCTTTCCTCTGCATCTAGAAGGATTTTTTGATGTTTTCTTATCCACCTGGGGTTGAAAACCCCAGGCTAATAGCATAAGTCCACTAAAATGGACTAAAAATATTATAGGAATGGCCGCAACTGGCACATTTTTCTCGTAGGGGAGGCAAAAAGGGGTGTAGATTTTCTTCCCCCCCTATTGCCGTTGCTCGTACACTCACTAATATTAAACGTAATAATACGGCAATCAGTGTACGGCACCAACCAGGATCTTGTGAAGCGCAGCCTTAGTCCTGTATTATTCTTAAAATACTGTGAGGTGATTTGCTCAGCTATGGGCGTTGTTTTTGCTTACGTTTGAGAGTAAAAACAGTACCCAATGCCATAGGAGCTAGCAAACCGAATAATCCACCATTATTTTCTGGTACTGTCTGCACGGGAACGGGGAGAGGTCCGTTGCCGCTACCGTTCGTGGTATTATTACTAGCAGTGTAAATACCACCAGGGCCACTTGGTGCCTGAGTCGTTTGCCAAAAGAAAGTTATTGTTTCTGGGTTGGAGCTATTCGTATCCCAATCTTCTCCACCCGATACAGTCCATGCTAAACTGCCATCGTCAAGTTGTTGGATATCGAAGTTAGCATCAGAGCCTAGAGCATCCTCTGCTTGGGAAAAGCTATAACCTGCTACACCATTAAATCCTGAAGCATTAAAGCCCAAACTGAACTCTTGGACATTATTAAACGCGATCGCATTTTCTGGTGCAGGAAATGGAGGATCGTTAGGCAAATCAACGCCGGGTGTGACTTGGTGTACGTAAGTATAGATTGTCCCTTGTGGATTCTCTGGCGGTACGCAGCTTGTAAAACCAGGGGGACAAGATACGCTGCTTTTTAAATCTCCCAGCCCTTCACTACTCGAATTAACTAAGGATGTTTCGACTTCTGGTCCTACTGGTCCAACTATAGTAGCACCTAAATTTAAATCGTCAAAGTTTGTCGGTATTAAAGATGCTGCATTAGCTCTGTGTGCAGACAAACCGAACAAACTGAATGCAAAAAGTATAGGTAAAAATTTTTGATTCATGAAAATAATGGTGGCAGAATTACTGAAATTAAAAGACAACTAATGAAGTAAATAAATTAATTCATTGTTGTCATATGAAGATTAATGTAAAAGAAAATACTTAAAATTTCCTGAGAATTGATTTAATCTTGATGGAACATTTACAAGAAACATGAAAAACTGTATTGCCGCACAAAGAATATAACCCTTTAGGAGACTG
>JBCCSG010000030.1:0-35817 GCA_039200565.1 Cyanobacteria bacterium P01_D01_bin.50
GTTCTTTACGCTGAGCCACAACTACAAAACTCGATTTTTGACCTTAACGATCCATCAGCAGCCCCAATTACTTTACAACCTGGAGAATCTTTTCAGTTAGGAGATGATGCTGCGGTTACCCGAACCGGTAACAATTTTGAAATTAGCTCTACCTGGGAAAATGTTTCTGTTAATTACCTTGGTTTCGGGGGTAATGGCCTTTTCAACATTAAGCTAGATAGATTTATGAATCAGCCAGTAACTGGTTTACTAGGTAATAGCAACGGCAATCCAAATGACGATATTGCTCTGCGGGATGGCACGGTTATTCCTCCAAACAAGCAGACTTTTAATTTCCTAACTACAACCTTTGCTGAAAGTTGGCAAGTTCCTGAGGAGGAATCTCTGTTTGAAAATCCGATTGAGTTAGCTGCTCCAGAACAAGAAGTCACAATTGAGACTTTAGATCCGCAACTGACTGAAACTGCATTCGCGATTGTTGAAGAGTCCGATGTTGAAATTCCCGAGGAATTTGTTGATGAAGTCGCTTTTGATGTTGCCTTGACTCTTGAAGGGTTAGGCTTTGAGCCAGGGAATAATGACCCAGAGTTAGAGGAAATTGCAGGAGAGATTGTCACCAACTTAGAAGGATTTTTTGATGATTCAGACGATCTAAGCCCCGCCCAACTAACCGATGAATCCAACGACACTATTGAGGAAGCTATTTCCTTACCTAATGATTCGGGTAGTTACTCGTATAAAGGTTTTATTGGTGACAACCCCAATGTAGCTCCATCAGATGATGTGGATTTAATTAAGCTAGAACTCAATCAAGGTGGAAGAGCCGTTATTGATATCAATGCCAGAGAGTACGGTTCCGCTCTCGACTCTGTATTGCGGGTGTTTGACTCTACTGGAAATGAAGTAGCTTTTAACGATGATAGCTTTGTTACTCCAGACTCCTATCGAGACTCCTTTATTGATTTTACGGCTCCCGTATCTGACACTTACTATGTCGGTGTTAGCAGTTACCATAACTTTGAATACAACCCCTTCACTGAAGGCAGCGGTAAGGGTTACACTACTGGGGAATACGATATTTCTATTTCGATAGAAAATCCAACTGCAATGGGTGAAACTGGAAGCATCAGTAATCTTACCCATACCGCTCAAACCATCAACCTTTCTCGTAACTACTTAAACCCCGTAGTCTTCGCTCAACCTTTATCCTACAACGGTACCGCTCCGGCAACAGTCCGCTTGGATAATATTACCAGTAACAGTTTCACTGTCTCAGTACAAGAACCCAGCAATGAAAATGGTATTCATGGTGCAGAAAACCTCAGCTTCATGGTGTTGGAAGCTGGAAATTGGGAATTAGCTGACGGTACTGTCTTAGAAGTTGGTACTACCCAAAGTAGTCAATTAGTTGCTAATGGTTTTGAAACTGTTAACTTCGATGCTGATTTTGATAGCACTCCAGTAGTAATGAGTCAAGTCCAAACTTTAAATGGTACTGACTTTGTTCGTACTCGCCAGGATGATATAACCCAGAGTGGTTTCCTTGTGGGTATGGAAGAAGAAGAAGCCAATGCTACTAGCGGACACGCCAATGAAACTATTGGTTATATGGCAATGTCTGGTGGTAGTGGTAATTGGAGCGGTTTAAATTATATTGCTGATTATACTGGCGATATCGTTACTCATGCTTGGGAAACTGTTAACTTCGGTGCAGGTTTCACTCAAGCACCACAATTATTAGCATCATTAGCTTCTTACGATGGTGCCGATGCTGCAGGTATCCGTTATGACAGCTTAGGTAGCAGTTCAGTACAATTTAAGGTTGAAGAAGATACAAGTTTTGATTCTGAAATGCTTCATACCACTGAAAATGTTAGCTTCTTGGCAATTGAAGGTAGTGGTATTCTTGAAGCATTTGTGATTTAATGTCTGAAACTGATTTTACCCAACGGTGGCGATCGCGATTTCAACGATATTGAAATCACCATTAACAGTATTGCTTAATTTTCCGATCGGAATTAAAGGTTGAATTGCACGATAGTAGGTTTATTTTTGTAAGTAAACCTACTATCATAGTATTACGCAATTGTTACAAAACCGTTAAATAAGTATCTTTTCCTTCTACTGGTAAAACACGCAATTTTTGATTATTTAAATCCGGTTCTAATCCTAAATCTTCTAAAGGAATTAAACCTAACAATGGGTCAGAATCTTCTGGTAATTCAATACAATTAAATACCCCTTCTCTTCCTTCAACAGAAAGGTTTAACATTTTGAAAATACGAGCTTTATGAACTCCTGTGGCGATTTTTACATCTACTTCTCCTTGTAGAGGTAATCCCAGATCGAGAATAATATTTTTAGGTAAACAAAGTCTCGTTGCTCCGGTGTCAACTAAAACATTATCTAATGTTATTGAGCGAATTTGTTCTTCTGGGATAAATCCTCTTTCGGCTAAAGTTTGGTCGATTTGATTCGTAACTTTAATAGTGGTTGTGACTTTGCCCATTTTTTCATTTTTGTGACACATAATAATTATTTTCTGATAAATTTATGTATGAAAATTATTGATTAATGTAAACATGTTTGAGTATTTAATTATATTTCATTATTTATTTTATTTTTACCTCTAAGAAATATCTCAGATTCACACAAATTAATTAGAAATATCTACTCATGGATCACTTGAAAATAATTGAAGGAAACGAAGTTCTTATCCCAGAAATCCCAGAAGCAAAAATTAGAAACGCTATATATCGCGTCTGGGGTTATATCGCTCCCAAAGCAATCAAATCAGATTTTTCTGCTACAGTTAAACCGGTTGCTCCTGAAATTTGCATTCCTTCTAATGGTCTTTTGGCTAACATTCTAGCTAAATTATTACCCGCCTTATCCCAAAGAATAATACTTTCATCTTGACTAGCACTTGCGATAAATTGACCATCTGGGCTAAATGTTACCGCCCAAACCCAATTTTGATGTCCAGCCAATTCTTGAATGCATTTACCATCATCAATATTCCAAATTCGGATGGTTCCTTCACAAGCACTACTAACTATTTTTTTTCCATCTGGACTTAAAGCTACAGATACCACACTAGCATCATGTCCTGTTAAATTACGAATCAACTGACGCTGATGTAAATCCCAGATTTTAATAGTTTGATCGGTACTTCCACTTACTAATAATTTTCCATCTGGACTAAAAGCTACTGATTTTACTCGACCTTTGTGTTCTTCCTCTTCCAAAATGTAAAGACGGTTCCCAGAAGCTACATCCCAAATTTCTACAGCACTTTCTCCAGCAGTTGCAAGCAGGGAACCTCCAGGATTAAAGGTTACTGCTCCTATTTGGTCATCATATCCTTTTAAAGTATGAATACATATCTTTTGGTCTAATCGCCAAATTTTAATAGTTTTATCATAACTTCCACTGGCGAACAATTGACCATCTGGACTAAAACTAATCCCCCATACATTACTAGCGTGTTCGCTAAGACTGTACAAGCACTTATTTTGATCGATATCCCATATTTTGATTGTTCCGTCTTCGCTACCGCTAGCAATCAATTCACCATTGGGATGTAAAGCTACCGATAACACTGGACTGTCATGTCCTTTTAATGTAAAAAGATGTTGGTGGCTAAAAACATCCCAAATTTTTACGGTACGATCTTGATGAGCGCTGACTAATTGTTTGCCGTTGGGTGTAAATTTTACTGACTTAACTGAGTTAGTATATCCTTGAATAGTTTGAAGACATTTACCATCAGTTATGTCCCATATTCTCACTGTTTGGTCATCACTGCCACTTGCTATTCTTTGGCCATCAGGATGGTAAGAAAGGGACCAAATTTGATTAGTATGTCCGGTAATTGTTTTTAAACATTTACCATCGCTAATGTCCCAAATTTTGATTGTTTTATCGGAACCAGCACTAGCAATTTGATTGCTAACAGGACTAAAAACTGCTGTCCAAACCCAAAATGTATGACCTTGTAAAATTTGTATGCGATCGCCATTACTAACTTGCCAAATTCTTACGTCACGATCGAAACTACTACTAGCAATCATTTGACCATCAGGACTAAAATTTACCCTGACAATCCAGTCTTGATGACCTTGAAGAACTCGAATACATTTACCAGTTTCTACTTCCCAAATTCTGACAGTTTTGTCATTGCTACCACTGGCTATTAGTTTACCATCTGGACTGAAACTAATACTAAGAACCCAACCATTATGTCCTTCTAGAACTTTCAAGCATTTGCCACTCCTCACGTCCCAAAATTTTATTAGTTGGTCATCTCCGCAACTTGCGATTAATTTACCACTAGGATGTAAAATCGCTGTACGTAAGGTATTTGTATCAACATCAATCGTATCAGTGCAATTGCCATTTCTTAAATCCCAAATTTTTATTTTCCTATCTGCGCTGGAACTTAAAACAATTTGATTATCCGGACTAAAATCTACATTGGATATCCGATTATTATGACCCTTAAAAGTCCTAATATGTTGACCGCTATCAACTTGCCACAATTTTATTGAATAGTTAGTATTAGCAGTCGCTAATATTTGACCATCAGGACTAAATTTTACACATGTAACGGCACCAAATACTTTAGTAAATACTGTATCAATAAAATCGCAGGATGAAAAATTGACATCGTGTAAATCTATTCCTTGAAGATAAGCCTGCCGAATTGTTAAATCCGAAAAGTCATAACCTGTTAGATTTATTTTTAAATGAATTAATAAGTTAAGAATATTCCCGGCAACATAACCATTTTGAAACGATATTTTTTCTTTGATTTTGCTAATAATAGATATTAATTGATTTTGAATATTAGGATAACTTCCCAAATCTGATATTAATTTATCAATTATTGGTTGAAGTATCAAACGAATCTGTGATTCTCTAACATAGTCTTTAGTTTTGGCTTTAATCAAGGCATAATTGTTGAGAAATTGATGCCGACAATTTGCAATCTCCTCACATACTTCGTGAATTAACCCGATGGTGACATATTCGAGCACTACGGGTTGTAATGAAAATTGTTTATCGTTTTGTTCTATAAATGCTCGACGGACAAGTGATTGTAATGCATTAAACAACTTTAAGGTAACTGTTTCCCCTTTCATATCTGCTTCTAATTCTTGCACGGAAACAGGTTCCCGGTTTACTGCCATCCAATACATTACTTGTTGTTCTATTAACGACAAGCGATTAAATTGTTCCTCCAGCAAATCGTTAATATCGTCAAATTGTATTTTTCCTTGTCGTAAGAAGGGAATTAGCTGCTCTAAGTCACCTCCACAGACTTCTTGTACTGCTGCTGCTGCGATTTTTAATGCTAGTGGATTACCTGCATAATGGGTACATACTTCTTTAAAGATATCGTCGCTGGCTACGAGAGTGCCCTTTGCATTGAAAATTTCTCGTCCTTCAACTGATGTTAACCCTGACAGTTGTAGCGATCGCACTGCAAGGTTTGGCCCTTCTAGTAATCCTACTTCTTTAGGTTTTTCCCGACTTGTAATAATTAAACAACTTTGATGGTTAACTTGTCCAACTTGCTGGAGTAAATAACCGTAATCTTCGTATCCTTGAATGTATTTTCCGTTATTAGTGGCACCTTGGAGTACAGATTCTAAATTGTCGAGCACTACCAAACAACGTTTATCGCGTAAGTAATGTAGCAAGCGAGAGATTTTCCCTTTTGTTGTATTGGGAAGATTAATAACTTCAAGATGGTCGAAAAATTGAATTAATTCCGTCAAAACCTCTTCAACTGGGGGAGCATTTTGGAGCGATCGCCAAATTACATACTGAAAATTACCTTGTATTTTTTGTGCCAGCTTGATAGATAAACTAGTTTTACCAATTCCTCCCATCCCTAACAATGTTATCAAACGGCAGTTATCATTAATGCACCATTGCTCTAAAATGTCTAAAAATCCTTCTCTTCCGTAAAAAACGGATACGTCTGGTGCTTCTCCCCAGTCACAATATTGGTCTATATGTACTATTTTTTTCTCTACGGTAGTGGAAATTGAATCTTCATCAACTACTTGATAAGTTGATGTATTTAATTTTTCTCTTGTTTTTGGCTGCGCTCTCCACAGTCGCTCTAGAGCCATTTTGAAGTTTTTTTTACTTAATTTTTCTCCTTCCCCTAGCACTTGAGAAAGTAATTTCCATAACTTAGGACCAATATCTTGCTTGAGATAATTCGGTGTGTAACTATTAGCATCAGCAATATAATCATAGCTGTGACCTTGCCATGCTCCTCGCAGAATAGCCACCTCAATATCTTTCAAGTGTCTTTTAGTTTTGGTAAAAACAATTGCATCGACAAATTTTAAGGCTTCCTCAAGGTTCATGGATGGGGAGTTAAATCTTAAAGTGAATTATCAATCTTCTCAAACTAAAATTGGCTATTCTATACGGATATAACATAGCAAATATCAAGTTTACAAGTCACTTTAATTACATGATAGGGTCATTGTATTAAAAAAGGTTTTTTGTACCTTAAGTAATTAGACTATTCCCCTTGCCTCTTGTGTAGCAGAAGCCCCACGCTTTCGCTAAAAGAAAAATTACATTATAAAAGTTGTTCGCGGATAATTTCGGCGAACAACTCTTTTTTATCCAAATTCCAAAATCCAAAATCTAATTAGCTCATCGTCGCATTACTGCGATCGTAACTCTTCCAAGCGCTGGGATTTATCTTTCCTTGAATCGGATTCCAATAACGAGAAGTTTCTCCAGACAAGCCAAGTTCTGAACCCGTACGTCCAAGCATTGACTGCTGACGATTTTTAATTACTTGATAACGATCTTGCATTAAAGCCCGCGCCTTTTCTTGGGTAGTCATAATTCTTCTACTCCTTATATTTTTCTTTTTTATATTTTATTTTTATTCTGTAATATACGCTACAAAAATCTTTATTTTTAATAATTCTTAATTATTATGAGTAAAACTGAAATATTTTAGCGCGATCGCTCTCATTTTTATTAAAGCTAATACAGGTAATCAAAAATGGGCGGGAAGGAGTTTATTTACTTAACTTATAATGAAAATTTCATAAAGAAAGTCAGTAAATTTGTTTAAAATATATGAAAATATAGATACAAAAATTTATTACTATGACCGTTGCTTACCCCCGAAAATTTCAGAATTCTTTGAGCGCTAGGGATGTAATGAAACAGATTGTACGTGATCGCGAAATACATCTGATAACACTCAACCGCTATCGCTACAGCGAACAACGCAGTTGCAAAGACTTAACCGATTTAATTGAAGAATTGGATGGAAACTCACCTGAACTAGTGCAGGATTTATCGCGCCATATATCGGATGAAGCACGTCATGCGATGTGGCTAACGGATTTATTAATAGATTCAGGTTTTAAGGTGGGAAAACCACCGGGAGTCTCTTATATTGATGAATTCAATCGTCTTTTAGATGCAGAATCCTACAATCCAAACAAAAATCTGGAAGATTATATGATTGCTGCTTTAGCTGCGATTAACGTCACCGAAAAACGGGGTTGTGAATATTTCTCTGCCCATATTTATGCTCTTAAGCAAGCAGAGCAAACAGAAGAGAACATTAAAATCCGCGAAACAATCGAGAAAATTCTGCCAGAAGAAGCAGGGCACGTTCGTTGGGGTAATCGTTGGCTAGCAAAATTAGCTGCTAAAAGTCCAGAAAATCGGCAAAAAGTAGAAACAGCCAAGCGGAAATATGCAGCTGTGGAACAAGCAGCTTTTGAATCGGGAATGGATATAACTCTAGGTGCAGAGTTGCGACGTGTTACTAATTTAGTAGAAGTGTCAAATACAATGCCTCTGTGGGAACGTCCTCAGTATCTGATGGAACGCTTACCTCAGACACTTTTAGCACCTGAATTACAATTATCTCGAATTTCAGCTGCACAAAAAGCATGGCAGCGCGATCCACAGGCATTCATGGAGAAATTTGTGCCAATGTTTATCAACGGTATTACAAAGAAAGAAAATCGTAAAAATTAAAATAATTCGGGTGAATGGCGCATCCGTGGCACACTTGGGTAAGGAGTAACAAGTAATAGGCAATAAAAATTAAACAAAAACTAGAGGCGAAAACTCGCCTCTAGTTTTAAATGGAAGAATACGATGCATAGTAAATTTAGGTGAATTAATCACCTTTTTGTAATAATCCTGCCTTGCAGCATTAGGACAAATAGTATAGGAATATGGCGGTATTTGTTCCAGAGTGCAAATAAATTGACTTGCTATTTGTACCTATGAATTTATGGTACATTCGTCCTGAAGTTGTGGTTCATTATTTATCAGATACATCATCTCAAAAAAATTCCAACCTCCCGACACCAGATATTATCTGCTCAATAAATGAGAAAGCAGTTACTGCAATCAAGAACGAAAACGGACATAATCGTTTGTTACAACTTTCTAAAAGTAAGCATATTTAAATTAAATGTCCAGCAATTGACCGTTGCAGGAATCATATTTTAAATATAAAAACTTTGAGAAATGGATAAAACTTTCTAGTGGCAGATGTACGGGAGGAAAATTTTTCTTTGAGGAGCGATTACGATGCCATTGATATAGACAGTCGATACAGTAAATTTTTGATACTTAATATTTGACTGACTATGTATACAGATCCATTTGAATGGATAACGAGCAATATTCTAACAATGTCGTGTTGTAAATGTTTTATCTGCGCGGCTGGCAAATAAGGAAAACAATGATATATTTAACACCTTAAAAGCCATAAGGGAGATATGGTTGAAAGAACACGACTAAATATTCATTATGTTACACTTCGCGTTGCAATGAAGCAGAATTAGCCGTGGTTGAGATATTCCACAAACTCTCTACGTCCACTACCCCGATGAGGGGTTTTAGGCTTGTTTGGATTGGATCTACTCAATAGTAATTGTTGCTCTCCAGAGTCAGAAAACATTTCATTTACTAAAGAGTTTGCAATTCCTGCGAAGTTAACAGCTAAGGAGCCGAATACGAAACTTGTAACTAAAAGTGAAATGGCTGTACGCATAGTAGATGTCTATTTTGAACTATCCACTTCACTGATACTTAGTTTTAATTAGTGCATCCGGAAAATTTCTATAATAGTGTTTTTTTTTACTCTTGCAAAAAAATGAGTTGTTGAGAAGTTATATGTTATAGTAATAACCAGTTACCAGCATGATTGTTCGGAACTAAAATAAGCACTTATTCCTTGTAATATAGTGATTATAGAGAAATAATATATTTATTTTTAAAGTGACAACCTGGGAACTGTATCTTTAAGTTACAATTTAATAGGTAATTTAAAATATGTAATATTGCTGATGTATACGCCGAAAATAGCCTTTAAACAAGTGATTATTCCGTAGCTGTACTATAGTCATAGCACCGTGTGAGTACTGAATTAAAGATGTGTTGTGACAGTTAGCATTAGCAGGATAATAATCCAAATTGTCTAAATAATACAATTGCCTGATTAACCAATCTGGATGATTTGGTAGTAAATTGAACAACAAAAAAGATTGCTGCTGGTGCTTGTAAATCATTTAAGGCCGCGATTCCCTGCTCTTACGAGTAAATTTCTCTTGAGCGATATTCATTACCACGAGTTGCAGGTGGCACCATTTGCAACGTCTTCGCATTTTTTGGTTAATACGTTTCAAGCAGCGACTTTCCGGATATTAAGGATGAAGGGCAATTGCACCACGTAAATTTTGGATTGGAGGAAAAACATTTTCTGCCAAAGCGCAGCGACGAACAAGACACGATTGCATAAAATGAGCCAAATTTTGGCTATAATTACGATATTCACGGATAAATTTAAATCGCCACAGTTAGGTCAATTTATCATCAAAAGACCATTTTCCAAGCTTCCATATTCAAGAATTTTTCTGCGCCGTAATTATCCCAAGCACCTGCCTTCTAACGATGAATCATAACTTGACGCTGGTGGGATCTCTAGCGCTAGAGTTTCGCCATAATCTTGCATGATTACCAGTCAAGTTGGAGCTTGTACGGGATATTTTGCCATCTGTAATTCAGATTGCAATTCCCAACCCCAGCGAAAAGGTATATTACTTAGAGCAAGAAAATCTCCTAATTCGGCACAGTCATGGGAACCCTTGACGGTGAAATCTGCAAAGTCTAACTCCGATAATGCAATTATCTTGACATAACACCTTTGCAGATTTGTTAATTGATCTACTGAGAGGGTGATAGATGAAAAAACTTGCCCAATAGTTATCTAAACCTTGCGGTTGAAGGTTAAAATCTGACACAAATAGTTACCAAATAAACAAGTAGAGGGCGTACACATTAGTTATTTTGCAGCAGCAGCAGCATCAAGTCTCGATTGTGTCTTGATATTGTCACACAGATGCTTGTCATTTTCGGGGACATTAATATTGTTCTGCAAATAGCCACGTGCCCACTCACAACCTTCACTAATTAGCCTCGCTAAATTTTCATTTTCTGAGTCGGCTATTTCATCATCATTGGGAATTCTCCATAAAATGATTCTTTCATCAGCACTACCAGAAGCTAAGATTTTTCCATCGGGGCTGAAACTAACAGTTATAACATCACTTTTATGTTCGGCGAATGTTGTAATTTCCTTACCTGTTTGCACATCCCAAAGTTTGATAGTTTTGTCGGCGCTACCGGAAGCTAAAATTTTGCAATCAGGGCTAAAACTTACGCTTTCGACTTTTCCAGTATGTCCTTCGAGGGTATATTTAATTTCACCAGTTTCAGGATTCCATACTTTGATTGTATTGTCAAAACTACCAGAAGCCAACAAGTTACAATCATGGCTGAAACTAATACTACTAACTTTATTTTTATGCCCTTTTAAGGTAGATTTTTCTTTACCTGTTTTAGCATCCCATAGCTTAATGGTATTGTCGAAACTAGCAGCAGCTAAGATACTACCATCAAAACTAAAACTTACAGCATTAAATTCACTACGCCCAAATCGCTCAAAAATCGTTTCACCCGTTTTGATATCCCAAACTTTGATAGTTTCATCATTTCCAGCAGAGGCTAACTTTGTACCATCTTTGGGATTAAAACTAACGCCATTAACCCAATCATTATGCCCTGCAAGGGGAGGTTTAATTTCTTCAAGGGTTTGAGTGTTCCATAATTGAATGCTTCCCGAGGCGCTACTAGAAGCTAAAATTTTTCCATCAGGGCTGAAACTAACACTATTAATTCTTTTATGTAGGGTTTGAATATTCTGTTTTTTACCAGTATTAATATTCCAAAGTTTTATAGTTCCGTCTACACTCGCCGAAGCTAATTGTGTTTTATCTTGAGGATTGAAAATAATGCTGTTAACCCAGTTATCATGTCCGGTAAGAGTAGTAATACTTTGAACTTTGTCAAGTTCCCAAAGTTTGATTGTTCCATCAGCACTACCAGAAGCTAATAGTTTTTTATCATCTTTGGGGTTAAAACTAACGTTATTAACCCAATCTTTATGTCCGGCGATCGCAGTAATTTCTTTACCAGTAGCAACATCCCATAACTTGATGGTGTTATCAAAACTACCAGAAGCTAAAGTTGTAGAATCCGGGCTAAAGCTGACGCTATTAACACTAAATTTATGTTTGTTAAGGGTAGTGAAGTCTTCACCAGTTTCAAAATTCCAGATGTGAACTGTACCATCGGTACTACCAGAAGCTAATTTCTTACCATCGGCACTAAAATTCACATCAAGGACATTATAATCGCGTTTACTGAGTATTTTACTTTCACCTGTTTTAGTATTCCAGAGTTGAACTGTGCCATCAGCGCTACCAGAAGCTAATTGCGTACTATCTTTGGGATTAAAACTGACGCTGTAAACTTTACCTTTATGTCCAGTTAGCTGAAGAATTTCTTTACCTGTTTCAACATTCCAAAGTTTAATAGTTTTATCGAGACTACCGGTCGCTAAAATTTTACCATCATCAGTAAAGTTCAAATTATAAACTTTACCTTTATGTCCAAGTAACTCTTTGTATTCATTCGTTTTCAGATTCCATAGTCTTATGGTTCCATCAGCGCTACTAGAAGCTAATTGTGTTTTATCTTTAGGATTGAAAATAACGCTGTAAACCTTGCCTTTATGTCCAGTTAGCTGAAGAATTTCTTTGCCGGTTTCAGCATTCCAAAGTTTAATCGTCTTATCGAGACTACCGGTCGCTAAAATTTTGCCATCAGGGCTGAAACTTACATTATAAATAGAACCTTTATGTCCTTCCAAGCGATTGCGTTCTTTAACTCCGTCTATAGCTTGTCTTAATACAGGTTTTATATTTTCAGGAAGAGGAATTTTTTGCTTTTTCAGGGGTATTGCTGCTCGTAATGCTTCTATTAATCCATCAAATTGTTGTTTTTCATTGAAAAGCGTTTTGGAATAGCTAATCAAAGCAACACTCTGATTTAACAGAAATCGTTTGTTTTGGTTAATGTTAGCTCTTTGCAATCGCCAGATACCAATTGTAAAAGAAATGAGAATTAAAAACGCTAATAATAGCCCTATAAATATATTACGGGCTTTTCTTTGCTCTTTTATACGGACTTTTATTTTTTTCTGTTCGCGATAATTCTTACTAGCTTCAATAAAGTCCTTCGCCAAGCTAGTTAAAGTTAAAATGTCTCCATAATCCTTGATAAACTTTTCTGCTTCTGTTAATAATTCTCCAGTATACAGAAAAGCTGTAGCCCTTGAGTAATTCCAACTCTTAGCTCTGTTTTCAATATCTTCCTTTGTTTGCCTATAGAGACGGTATTCATCCAACCACTGACGTAATTTTGGCCAGTGGCGGATTAATGCGTCATGCACTAAATTAAGTTCTTCTACTTCTTCAACTTTTTGATCGTGGTAGACTTTTTTTTGATTAGTAATAATTAAATTTTCGTCTATTAACTTTTTCTTGACTCTAGTAATCAATTCCTCTGAGTAACGCTGTGTTTCAAATAACTTATGTTCTAAAATATTTTTGCGAGTATTCCCTGTTCCATCTCCTAAATAAGTTAATTTAAGAAAAATATACCTTGCTACTGCTTGTTCATTTTTTTGTAAGCTTTTATAAACCCTATTAGCATGTTTTTCGAGAATTCTTTTTAAATCTAAATCCCTGTATGCTTTTGCCGTTAAGATTACATTATCAGTATCTTTTCCACTATATTCTGCTTGTAGTTTTTGCCAAAGTTTTTTTAAGGTGTATTGTAATAAAGGCAAGCTAGCAGGCTCATTTTGTACATCTTTAATTAACTGTTCTGTAAGTTTATCCTTTACACTCACACCTAATTCGCTTGCAGGCCCTTCAATAGCTTCTTCTAACTCCGATTCATCCATAGGTCTTACAGCGACAAGATGCTGTTGAATCTTTCTTGCAAGTCCTCCATAATCGCGTTCAGCGCATTTGCCAAAAAAATCGATTCGTAGTGCTAAAACCAAACAAATTTTAGTATTATCTTTATATTTATATTTATCTTGATATTTATCTTTATATTTATCTTTATCTTTTAAAGCACCTAGTAGACATTCAAAAAACTTCTCTATTTTTTCATTATCCTCGTCTTTATCCTCCCTTAGAGTAAATACCTCTTCAAACTGGTCTATCACTAATACTACTTTCTCTGTATCAGCTTTACGAATCAAATCTTTCAAACCTTCTGAGCCTCGATCGAGATATTCTTTAGCTTCAGCTATTTTTGATTGAATCTCCTCCTCAGTATTTGACGAGTTTTTATCTACTAATATATCTTTTGCGAATGCTTCTGCTAAACTTTGGAGAGGACATATACCTGGTTCAAAAATAGCAATTTTCCAACTGTCACTACCCGATATCTGCTCACCTAGTTTGAGTTGGTAAACTAAACCTGCTCTGATAACACTAGACTTACCACTTGCTGATGCTCCCATAAGCGCCAGAAAATTATTTTTACGTACTTTTTCAAGTAGTTCGTCAGTCAGCTTCTGCCGTCCATAAAAATATTCAGGATCTTCTTCCTGGTCAAAGTAAGCTAAACCTTTGTAGGGATTTTTATCTAGCTGTGGTTTACTCTTATTATTTTTGTTATCTTCTTTTGTTCCTAAAATCTGAATTTTTTTACCAAAAGAAATACGTTTAAAGTCTCCATATTCTTTCAATTTTTTTTCATATTTTTTCTTCAATACTTTTATCAATGTTTTGTTATCAATGCATTTATTTTCTTGATCTAATTTGAGTTCATTGAGTATTGCATTAGTTAAATAGCTACAACCATTAATTTTATGTAAAAAAATATTGTTTTGTTTCTGAAAAGAAACAAGAAAAAATCTGTCTATACCATTTTGATAACTCGGTATTAATTTATCAATCTCTAATTTTTGTTCTTCGTTATAGCAGCAATCTAAAATAATAATTTGCTGTTCAACCGAACTTTCTTGTAATAATTGTTTTAACCACCGTAAAGATACTCCTAATTCATAATCTTCTGAAGAATTAGAATCGCTAGTTGTCAGAAAAACTTCTTTAATTCCTTCATCTTTAACTACCACGTATCCTGAAAAATAAAATAAAGCCATTTTGGGACTATTTCCCTTTGGCTTGAAAAGCTGGGTTAGATATTTTTTAAGATATTTTCTCGTTATTTCTTCATGTATCTCTACGTCGAATTTTCCTTGCTTTTCTAATCTATTTGCCATATATCTGGCATTGACAACAGGTACTTGAAGATTGGTTAAACCCCTGTATTCATATTTATTAATTCCAATAACTAAAGCTTGAGGTTTTTGACTTGAAGCATTATTTGTGTTAGTCATAGCTAAATATTCTGTGTTTTTTACTTTTTAGAACTTATTGAGTATCTTGATTATTAGATGCTATATTAAGCAACTTAATGAAAGATTCATCGTATTCTGCAGATTCATAATTAAGAGCATTCTTGACTTGTTGAGGAGTTAATTGATCGACTCCGATTAATTTGGTTTGATTGAGGTTAGCATCACGAAGGTTGGCATCAGTTAAATCCGCACCAGTTAAATCCGCACCACTCAAATCTGTACCGCTCAAATCCGCACCACGAAGGTTAGCATCACGAAGGTTAGCACGACTTAAGTTAATGGCATTGAAGTTAAAATTATTCAGTTCCGCATCACTTAAATCCGCACCGCTCAAATCCGCACCGGATAAATCGACATTAGTTAGAATTGCACCAGCAAAATTAACGGAGCGCAGGTCTGCATTTATAAAACTAGTACCACTAAGGTTTGTACCGATTAACTTAGCACCACGGAGGTTAATACCATTGAGAATAAAATCACTCAGATCGATTCCACTTAGATTTGCACTACTGAAGTTTGTATTAGAAGTGAATGTTTTGTGCAGATTGGCACCGCTGAGTTCTGCATTACTAAGATTGGTTCCTCTAAGATTGGCACCGCTGAGGTCTGCATCACTAAAATTCGCGCCGCTGAGGTTAGCTTTTCTAAGGTCTGTATCTACTAATTCGGCATTTATTAATTGAGCTTTTACCAGTTGAACACCAATAAGAGTGGCATTGTTAAGGTGTGCACTATTTAGCCTTACGTGACTGAGGTTCGCATCACTTAAGTCAGCCTTATTAAGGACTGCATTGTATAGAAATGCATAACACAGATTAGACTTATTAAGCTTAGTACCTTCAAAATCAGCCCTAGCTAAGTCTGCTCCTTCAAGATTTATATTTGTCAGGTCTGCATGTTTTACTGTTAAACCTGCTAAACTAACACCATCTCCATTTAAATCTTCTAGTGCTTGAATACGTCCACCACTTCCCCCTTGACCTGCTGCGGAATTAATCACCTGCCAAGCTTCATAATGAGAGCGCTTTTGTCGTTGGGGACCAGTTAGAAAAAAAATAATCAAACCCACAAGAATACTTAAAGATTCTAAACTCCTAAACAATGGATTTTTTATAAAGCGGTCAATCTTATTTGTTTCCGGTGGAAGAACTATTTTCACTGGAAGAACTTTTTCCGGTGGAAGATCTATTTTCGGTGGAATAACTTTTTCCGGTGGAATTTGAAAGATCTTTAAGTTATAGATTCCATGTATAATCAAAGCTACTCCACATACTAATCCAAAAATTAGGATAAACCAAACTATAGAAACTAATAAATATCTAAACTTTATATCCAATCGAAACCAAACTCTGCGAAATTCAAGACGAGTTTTACGAATGAGTTTAGGAAGTTCTAATAAGATACAGCGAAGTGTAAGATAAAATATGTTTCTATTAAATAACTGTTTTGATTTTTTTCTGATATTCAATTTTCTAGCCTCAGTAAATTTAACTAGTGCTTTAACTAATAAATATACAGAGATTAGCTTGATATTAAAAGTATGAGTTAAAACATTAATCTTGTCTTTTTAGGAAATTAAATAAATTTTAATCACTTCATAAATTATATAGCTTGGAATAATTCAAATTTTGTACCATAAAAAACTATTCTCAAAATTATTAATATAAACAAAATTCACCATTAAGGTGAGCTTTGTGAATCTAGTTGCACCCTCCGAGGATGTCAAAATTTGCGCGTTCTACCTAAGCTATTACCAGAATAAATATAAAATGAATCAAAATAACTTTAATTCCAGACACTTTTCACAATAAGAAAAAGATGAAAAACTAATTATCTCTTTACTTCTGAAGAATTCAAATTATTTATTTAATCAATAGCATGATACTTAAAGTCATTCAAAATTTCCCCCTCTCTGCTATTTTTGTGCGACTCATCCTTGAAAGACAAAAACACCCTTACATAATCAAAACTTTTCTAAAAACCAAAACTAATAAAACTTCTATATTCATATTCCTTTACAAACCCGTTACCGAACTTTACATAAAAAATTTTATTGACAAGATTCTCAATTAAGCAACGAGATTACAAGCTATTCGATAAAAATGCTATTATTGTATTCTTAGGGAAGCAGTTTGTTTAATTTTTAGTCAAAAGAATTATAAACCCTCTATCAAATAGCAATTAGCTTGATAATTGACGTTTATTTCATACTACTTGGCATATTACAAAATCAAATGGCAATTAAGTAAAAATCAAATGACAATTAAGCAATGTAAATTTTATTGTGATTCAAAATACTAATAATAGCCTACGTATATATTGATATTGACAATAAGCACTTTTTGTAGTTCGTTTTTTGCTCGTTCTTTTTAGATCATCGTTGTCAGAGGTAAAAATATAAATAGGACTTACGCAAGTGGCATATTTTACTTGTAGGGTGCTGTGACACTTTGCTTGATTTATAACGCAATAATAAGGCTTGTGGTGTCACGCACCACCTTCTGCTTGTGACAATTGCGTAAGTCCTGATAAAATTGCATTTAAGCACAAATTTACTTCTTCGCTAAACATCCAACGCTCAAACAATGTTACATCTAATATCGATGAGCGGTGAAAAAACAAGGTGAAAGCACAGGTATTTAGAGGCGTTAATAATTTATCCTACGAAGAAATCCCCGTACCTAGATTAGAATCCGATGAAGTGCTGGTACAGGTGCAAGTAGTAGGGTTGTGTCAATCCGATATTAAAAAGATTCGTTATCCCCTTTATGCACCACCGCGCATTTTCGGACATGAAACTGCGGGAATTATTACAGCGGTAGGGGATGAAGTGAAAAAATGGCAGGTAGGACAAAGAGTTGCAGTAATGCATCATATACCATGTATGCGTTGCGCTTACTGCATGAACGATAATTTCTCGATGTGCGATACCTATAAAAATATTGTCACCACGGCAGGTTTTGCACCCAGCGGTGGGGGTTTTGCGGAATACGTGAAAGTTCCAGGACATATTGTTAAAAATGGTGGCTTAATTCCCATCCCCGACGATATAACTTTTGAAGAAGCAAGTTTTGTCGAACCCACAAACTGCTGTTTAAAAGCAGTGAAAAAAGCCGAAATTGCTCCTGGGAAAACAGTCTTAATTACCGGTGCCGGGCCAATTGGGTTAATGTTTATCATGTTGGTGAAGTACTTTGGTGGCAAAGCTATATCTACCGATTTACTACCATCAAGGATTCAAAAAGCCTTAGATGTGGGAGCAGAAGCTGCTTTTGATGCTCGCGATGCCGATTTAGCAAATAAAATTCAAGAAATAACCGATGGTTTGGGAGTTGATGTCACCTTATTAGCCGTACCCAGCGACAAAGCATTTTTTCAAGCCCTTGATTGCACTCGCAAAGGCGGTAAAATCTTGTTTTTCGCCGAATTTCCCGACGAATTAGAAATTCCCATCAATCCGAATATTTTGTATCGTCGCGAAATTGACTTAATGGGCAGTTACAGTTCATCTTATAGATTGCAAAGTCTAGCGGCTGATATCGTTTTTAATCGTCGTATTGACGTAAAAGCTTTGATTAGCAACAGCTATTCTTTAGAAAATTTATCCGCAGCAGTTGAACAAGCTGTAACTCCCTCAGAGGATACTTATAAGATTCTTATTTATCCTTAACCCAAGGCTTGGGGGATGGGGAAAGTTAGGAGTTATAAGTTAAAAATTATGACTTTTAATGTATTCTCTGTTCCCCCCAACCCTATTCATAAATAATTAAATGACGATCGCAATTTTTATAGTTATTTTATTAGCTTTTTATCTCGCTTGGAACCTGGGAGCAAACGACGTTGCAAATGCAATGGGTACTTCGGTAGGTTCGGGGGCTATTACTTTAAAGGGGGCTTTGATAATTGCTGGAATATTGGAATTTTCTGGCGCTGTTTTATTCGGCAATGAGGTATCCCAAACTTTGGCGACTAACCTTAGCAATCCGGTATTATTCGCTGACCTACCCCAGGTTTTTGCAACGGGGATGTTTTCGGTATTGTTAGCAAGTGCTTTGTGGTTGCAAATTGCCACATCGCAGGGAAAACCTGTTTCATCTTCTCATGCAGTTGTTGGTGCGATCGCCGGTTTTTGTGTCACAGCGGCTGGATTTGGCGCAATAAAATGGTCATCTATTGGAATGATAACTTTGGGATGGATTATTACACCAGTTATCAGCGCTGCGATCGCCGCTTTGTTTTACAGTCAAATAAAGCGTTGGATTTTAGATCAACCGCAGCAATTACGACAGTTAAATGAGTGGATTCCCTGGTTGAGTGCTTTATTGTTGGGAGTATTTGGAATCATCGTTTTACCAAAAGCAACTCAACCCCTAGCAAATTTTTTAATCGAGCAAGTTGGTTTGAAAATACCGAACCATGATGTTCCACTTTTTGTTGGTATGGTCGCAGCAGTGGGACTTACAGTTTATAGTTGGGGAGAAATAAGGAGAGATTGGGAGATAAGCGGACCTAGAGTTGAAAACAATGCCCAATTCCCAAATTCTGTTGAGCGTATATTTGGTAGATTCCAATTGTTGAGTGCTTGTTTTGTGGCGTTTGCTCACGGTTCAAATGATGTGGGAAATGCGATCGCTCCTTTGGCTGCTATAACTTATATAAATCGCACTGGCAAAGTCCCCGTTTATGATTTAGATATCCCCCTATGGATTCTTGTTGTTGGTGGTGCTGGTATTGTTTTTGGTTTGGCGGTTTGGGGTAAAAAAGTTCTAAAGACTATCGGCGAAAGCATTATAACTTTGCAACCAAGTAGTGGGTTTTGTGCAGAAATCGCAACTGCTACCACGGTGATTCTCGCGTCTCGTTTGGGTTTACCCGTTTCGACTTCTCACGCACTTGTAGGTGGTGTAGTTGGTATTGGAATAATTAAAGATATTAAATCATTACAATTCAAAACCTTACAGGGAATTGCTGCTGCTTGGATAATTACGCTTCCAGTGAGTGCTGTTTTGAGTGCGGTGATTTTTAGTTTAGTTCGTTTTGTATTGCGATAAATAAATCCAAAAACTTTGCGCTCCTCCGCGCTTTCCTTTGCGTTCCTTTGCGTTAAAAGACATATTATTCTCTCTCAACTGGGAGCAAGGCGATGAAGGTGAGCAGAAGGAGCTTCTGATGCTAATGAACGTGACTTCGATGGTAAGCGTGGCAGAAAACTTGTCCAGAAAGGAATTATGATAGGGGTTTATGGGAGTTTCAAAAGCAGAATTACAGAAAGTTGAAAAAATTAATAAAAGAAACAATGGTTAGTTTCAAAGAGTTAATAGAAGACAGCAAGGAAACTTTCGGTGATAGCTCAGAAAGACGTTTGACTATCAGTGATGTTTCTTGGGAAACTTACGAGTTGATACTCGCCAAACTAAAAGAAAATTCCCATTACCGAGTTACTTATTTAGATGAAATATTAGAAATTGTGTCGCCTTCCAAAAAGCATGAAAACGTTAAATCACGAATCGGATTTCTTTTAGAGTTCTATTTTTGTAAAAAGAAAATAAACCATTTTTCAATGGGTAGCACGACTGTTAGAAATCGATTGAAGCAAGCTGGGGTAGAACCGGATGAATGTTACTGTATTGGTGAAGAAAAAGAAATCCCGGATTTAGCTATAGAGGTAACTATTACCAGCGGTAGTATCAAAAAATTAGAAACTTATAGCAGGTTAGGAGTAAAAGAAGTTTGGTTTTGGAAGAAAAATAAATTTAGCCTTTATTACCTGCACGATTTAGAAGAATTAAAAAACAACTTTGGTTATGAGGAAATTCAATATTCCGAGCTTGTACCAGAGTTGAATATTGAATTTTTAAGCAAATGTGTAACTATTCCAAACCAGGTGGATGCTTGGGAACAGTTCGAGAAGGAAATTTAAACCATAAGTAGGTCGGCGTTGAAAATAGTAATTAAAAGTAGTGAATAGTGAATAGTGAGTAGGAACAAGGCTTTGAAAGCTGCTCCCCCCTCCCCTTGTTAAGGGGAGGGGTTAGGGCTGAGGTTAACCAGCGAGAATATCAATCTCTACAATCACATCATTAAAGTCAAAATCACCACCACTTACTAAATCCTCAAACCCAAAGATATTGTCGCCAAGCAAGCGGATGTGATCTACTCCATCACTATTTGCTCCCAAGAATGAGAAGTAAACTTCTGCATTGTCGTTGATTGCTTCGTCTAAAGTACCATCCACAATCATGAAGGGAGCTAAAATACTATCACCATCAAAGGTTCCATTAAAGGTAGTAGTTTGCTCATTTTCGGTTTGTAGTAAATCTAAGCCTGTGATGCGATTTGTCAAAGCTGCTTGTTTATATCCAGCATCACCAGGATTAATATCCGCTACTCCATCACCATCAATATCAATCCCACCGTTAATATCAGTAATTTGGTAAAAACCGATGACGTTATCTTGAGCAGCTTCCCGATATACTTGAACTTCCACAGATACTGGATCTGTTACGTCACTTAAATCGATAAGTTCTTGTTGAGTTTCTCTTTGTAATTTAGTACCCAGAGCAGGTGGTTGTGAAGAAAGCTCTACATTCAAAGCTATATCAGTTAAATTGTTGCTGAATTCTTGTTCCGACCATTCTAAGGTAAAGCTGTATGCATCTAAGTCAGCTACTCGCATGTTAGAGGAATTGGAGAAGAATACTGGTGAGTTGGTAGTTCCTGTTGATTGTAATTCACTAAGTACTTCATCAGTTGAAGCGTTGGATATCATGTAGAATCCGAAGCGCGTATTTGAGTCAACTTCCAGTATGCGCTTAATATCTCCCAGGTTAAATCCGCTAGGAATATCAGAAATTGCTGAGACAATTACTTGCGATCGCTCTAATGCTGCTTGGAGATAATCTGGGAAATCGGGAGCAATTCCGTTAATATTACCGTTTTGATCATCGACAATGAATAATCCAACTTCGTTAATATTGTCGGTTCCTACGTTATCAACGGTAAATTTAAGGTTTTTACTCTCTCCGACCTTTAAAGCAAAGAAACCGTTTTGATTACTATCTTGAGCAAACTCCACGCTCGGTACGTCAATCAAGTTGATTGTAATATCAGCAGTATCGCTTAAACCACCTGCATCTGTTGCTAGTACCTCCAAATTGAAATTCGGAGTGGTTTCAAAATCGATATCATCACTATCGTTAACAATAATTGCACCAGTTAAGGAGTCAATTGCAAAAGCTTGTTTGTTGTCTTTGTCTGGCGAGAGATTACCAGAAGTAATTCCAAAGTTTAAAATTTCTGTTTCGGAGTCAGTGGCTGTAACGATACCAATCACTGTTTCATCATTGCTGTTTTCTTGTAGATCGAAAATCGCATCATCAGCAATGGGAGGTTCATTTTCAATGATTGGTAAGACTGCTTCATTACTATTCGTTTCTGCTGGAACAATACCAACCACGGTTTCTTCTTCGCTGTTTTCCGGTAGGGAGAAGATGGCGTTTTGAATATCTACTGGTACGCTTTCATCTACATCAGCAAGGTTAATGGTAATTCTTGCATTATCCGATAAGTCATCTTCATCGGTTACATTTAGATTTAAATTGAAAGTCGGTGTGGTTTCAAAGTCTAAATCACCACTATCGGCGACTGTAATTCTACCAGTAGCGCTATCAATTGCGAAAGCAGCCGTACCATCTCCATCGGGGTCGATATTTCCAGAAGTAATAGCATATTCGAGGGTATCACCTTCTGGATCGGTTGCGCTAAGTTGTGTGACAAATGTACCTTCAGGACTGTTTTCTTCTATTGTAAAAACAGCACCAAAACTAGGTCCTTCATTTACATCTTTGATTTCAATGATAAAAGTTTGATCGAAGTTGTTACCATTACTATCGGTAGCTCGAATTGTGACGGTGTGGCTATTGTTGGTTTCAAAATCTAAGAGATCGCCGTTAGCTACTTGTAATTCCTTGCCAACGATTTGAAAACGTCCTCCAGCGTCATTTAATAAGCTAAAGGTGAATGGATCTGTATCTCCTGGATCGGTAGCACTTAATAAACCAACTACTGTACCTTCAGGGCTATTCTCATCAACACAATTATCGTCGAGTTGAATTTCATCATCATTGAGAATTGTTCCTTCACCTTGATTATCGGAAATTTCTGCATTAGTCGCGTTACTCAAGTTAACAAAGAAATTCTCGTCAATTTCAAGTCGGTTTTCACCAGTGACGGAAACTGTGACTTGTTTACTGGTTTCACCTGCTGCAAAATTTAGAGTACCATTTGTTGCTGTATAGTCCTTTCCTGCTACTGCTGTACCATCTCCCGTGGTAAAGTCTACTGCGATCGCTTCGCGCATGCCCGAAGGGCTTATCGCTTCGGTGCTGGTTTCGGATAGAGTGACATCAAAGACAAAATCCGTAGTACCGTTATCCCCTTCTTGTAATGAAACATCACTGATAAAAAGACGCGGTAAAGGTGTTAATTCTGTTGTCAGCTTTTCATAAATACCTTCTTCAAATTCGGTAAAGTCATTTATTTGGGAAACAAACGCACCACTTCCCCCAATCACATTGTCTCTGTAGAAATCCACAACGCTCTCATCATCACTGACAACAATAGCGTTGATAGAATGAACCCCTTCTGCTAAAGCTTCATCTCTAGCTGTTGCAGAATTTATTCCATCATTCTGTTTACCGTCAGCGGATAAGTCAATTTTCCAGCGTCTTCCATCGTAAACGTTAGAAGAAAACAGAGGAACAGCAAAATCAATTGCATCACCAGGAGCAGTAGCACCATCAAAAGGACGACTTCCACCATTTTCTGGTAACAAAGCATCACCAATTGCGATCGCAAAATCTTTTGAAGTCTCGACGCTATCAATTAACGTCCAACCAACAACTTCTTGAATTTGGTCTTCACCAGCCCAAACAACTAAGTTTACCGCAACCTGACCTTCAATTCCTTGATCAATAAAATTATTGAAAAGGTTTTCATTGTTGAAAGCTGCGATATAACCTTCTATTTGTGTTTTGTACTCTTGATTGTCAATACTTTCTGAAATATCAACCAGAAGCGATAATTCATTGTCAACATCGACTCTTGTTCCGCTGTCGTCGTTGAGAATTCTGCCAATACCTTGAGCATCGCTAATAATAGCGTTGGTAGCGTTACTCAAATTAACCAAGAAGGTTTCATCGCTTTCAACTGTAGTGTCCCCAATCACTGAAACATCAATAGTTTTGCTTGTCTCACCAGGATTAAAAGTCAGAGTTCCAGAAGTTCCTATATAGTCAATCCCATCAGTTGCTGAACCATCCGCAGTCAAAAAATCTAGCGCTATAGTTTCAGTACTACTTGTTGATAAGTTGACAGTAAAAGTAAAGCTTTTAGTACCGCTATCACCTTCTAGCGCTGAAACATCACTGATAGTAACTATTGGTTGAATTGGTGGGGTACCATCGTCGTCGATAATTGTTCCTGTTCCTTGAGAATCGCTAATACTAGCGTTGATAGGGTTACTCAAATTGACGAAAAAGGTTTCATTGCTTTCATCTACGGTGTCTCCAATAACAGGGACATTAATAGTTTTGCTTGTCTCACCAGGATTAAAAGTCAGAGTTCGAGAAGTTGCTGTATAGTCAATTCCAGCAATTGCTGTACCATCCGCAGTGGAATAGTCTACGGTTACAGTTTCAGAACTGCTTCTAGATAAATTGACAGTAAAACCAAAGTTTTGGGAACCGCTATCACCTTCGAGTAATGAAACATCGCTGATAGAAATTGTATTACCACTTCCTCCTCCTTCATAAGCTCCCATATCAACTGTTGCGTTGACGATGCGGATATTTCCATCTAAGTCAAAAGGAATTTTCTCGCTTGTGTCAGCATCATCGTCTAAGTCGTCAACATCCGCAGGAAGGGAATCATTATTACCCATGTCAATCGCAGGAGAATTTGGTTGTAATCGGAAATTATCGTTATCAGGATCAACAAATAAGGGATCATCTTGTTTATTTCCAGTACCGGGATAACCCCCACGGACAATGCTATAGCTTACTGTTGCAGTTGTTCCACCAATTTCGTCTTCGGAGATTGTCGCTTCATTTTTCCATAAAATGCTGTTGTTAATAGTAATAGAAGGTCTAGCAGAATCGGAAGTAGTTTCTACACTGAATATTGCACCACCATTAGCGCTCTGGTTCTCAGTGAAAGTACTATTGTTAATTGTTGTGTGACTGTAGGTGTCGTTATAAATTGCACCACCATCAGAGCTACTAGAATTGCCTTGAAATAGAGTATTAGTAATTACTGGATTGCTACTATTACTACTGCTATTAACACCATCATTGTAAATTGCACCACCACCACCGCTACTACCACCTGCTAAGTTATACCTAAAGGTAGTATTAGTTATTCTAGGGTCGCTATCCCTATAATTGAAAATTCCACCGCCATTATCAGATATATTGTCTTCAAAATTGACATTAGTCAAACTGGGACTACTATCGTAATTGTATATCCCACCACCTCTACTGCTGGCAGAATTATTTTTCAAATCAACATTAGTCAAATTGGTATCGCTATTTTCATTGTATATTCCAGCACCATTAAAAGCAGAGTTTTCGCTGAAGTTCACATCGGTAAAAATGGAGCTACTGGATAAGTTGTATATTCCACCACCTCTACTGCTGCTACTGCTGGCAGAATTTTTACTGAAGGTAATATTGGTGAAGCTGGAATTACTATTAACGTTATATATTCCACCACCTCTGGAAGTAGCACTGTTATCCTTAATAAGCAAGTTTGTAAAAGTAGGATTACCATTGCTATTGTGGATACCACCACCATTATTATTTGGACTGCGATTATTAGCGTTTCCTCCAGTAATAGTAAAGCCATCCAAAACAGTATTAGGAGTAGTGTTGCTTGAAAGAACTACATGGTAACTGTTGTCACTGTTATCGCTAGTATCACCAATTTCTCCACTCAGAATAGTCTCATTATTCTCAAAGTCTCGTTGCTCCCGACTAGTTTCAATCCCAGCAAAACCACCGTAAATCTCAACGCGATTTTTTAGAGTAAAACTGTCTTCACGACTTATACCGGGTTTATAAGTACCTTTAGCAACCCAAATTTCATCCCCAGAAGAAGCATCTGCGATCGCAGTCTGTAAATCAGTATAAGCATTACCCCAAGAACTACCATTATTACTTCCAGCAGCGTTTTGATTTACGTAAAGAATAGCCATTGAATACCTCTTAGAAAAACTAGATTTGATTGAAACTGAAACGAATCGAAGCTAGTTGATTGCTGAATTCCTAGCGGACTTATGTAAGTTTCACAAGACTTTGGTGGTGGGTGACACCAAAGAAGTCTTATTATTACGTTAACAATTAGTCAGTGTACAAGCACCCTTGTATATTGAGAGTAGTTTATGGTGCGTGACGGTAATTTCAAATAATTTTGTTATGAGTGGTAAATTATCGTAACCGTCACACACCCTACAAAAAATGATGTATTTTTCTTGGTTAACAAAACTTCCACCAAGAAACAGTACCGAAAATCAAACAACTTTTCGTACAAAAAGAAGCAAAGATTATTCAATATACCTGCACAATATTTGCCAAGCCATAAGCGAATACATCAAGCGTCTTGGCAAAACTTCTAATCAAAAATTTAAGCAAAATCAAGCTATTAGATATTAACTATCTCTTCGAGGGCACAATACTTTTAACTTTCTCGACTCAGTAAATAAAACTGTGAAATTAGGCGTGGTGAGAACTCCAGAATACTGCCTGATAAACTTTCAACTTCAGACACTCGGACTAGAAAATCTAAATAGTAGATGCAGTCCTATATCTACGAATAATTACGTAAAGATACAATGAAATCAAGTACTCTGCAAAACCTTTGAACAATGATATATCAAAACTCAACCTATAGATGTAGAAGCACGATCGCATCAAAAAAAAGTTGATATTTTAGTTGTTTATAAAAACTATAATTTTGGAACGGCCTCATATTTTATCAAATTTAACTTAATATTTCTACCGGAGGAGTAGAGCGCGAATTTCAGCTTAATCAGGCTTCAGCATGTTTTTGCCAGATAGGTGATAATTTGCTGAAATATTCTGACGGTGGTTGCAAAACTTATTCTTCACCTTAAATAATCTATTCCTATTGTAGGATGACAAACAAAAATGTACTTTATTTGTTAGTCTTTGCCTAAATATTTATATAATTACAACGCAGTCAGTAGCTAAGTATTGCAGCATTGGTGTTGTTAGGAATATATAAATTTAATGCTTTAATGCGGATTTTTGAGATTCTGAGTGTAAGATATATCATGAATTTCAGTGCGTTTAATTAAGTGTGAAGGTCATGTTTGAAGTATGAAATAAAATCCACCTAAGCCTTGGGTAAAACTGTAAAGTTATTGTTAACAAACACTTTAGGAGACAAGAGATATTTGCATCTAAAATTTATTTTTCTATTTTGTCAAGTCATCTTTCTGCATAATCTGACAGTAATGTCAATTGAATAGTGATACAAAAAATACAATACTTGTATTAGTATTTGTAACCTTTTAAATCGCTAATCCCCAATTAATTTAGAATTTATTCGCAACCGCTTTTTGATTTAAGATGATAAAAATCATACGTTTATCCGTTAAAATCTATTTCGTAAATTCATTTAGAAATGAGATTTTTTTTAGAAGCTCTTATGCTACTTGCTGCGAGTTGATTTAAACAAATATTGCAATTACTGAACTAGTAGAAAACTAATAACAATCTTAGCGCCGAGTAAATCAATAGCAAGCCACAAAGGTGCTCAAACAAGGGGCAGAGGATAAAGACTAATGGGACGATTTGATAACGGAGCAGAAAAGCCGGGTAGAGCAGGCGAGCCATACGGCGATGCAGAATCTGCCTTAAGGGCTGTCACTGAAGAATTACAAATTATCCAGCGGAATTTGCTCAAATCATTGCAGGATGATATCAAACGCCTGACTAGTGAAAAAATCCGCTTAGCTGACGATATCAAACGTCTGCAAGAAGAAAGAGAGCAGTTGCAAG
The DNA here is from genome assembly GCA_039200565.1 of Cyanobacteria bacterium P01_D01_bin.50. Lineage (GTDB taxonomy): Bacteria > Cyanobacteriota > Cyanobacteriia > Cyanobacteriales > Nostocaceae > Rivularia. The sequence goes on from JBCCSG010000030.1 coordinate 27,940, forward strand.
GAGGAAGACAAATTGATGAATTGCAGGTGTTAATGCGTCAGTTGGCACAAGTTTTAGGAAATCACATTTCCGTGCAGTTGCAAGCTTCACTGGAAAAATTGGTTCGTCAACCAACGAATGATACAATTCTTCAATCTGGAACATTCACCGAAACCGCTAATCAAGAATCTATCAGCAATGCTTTTAATAATGCTTTTAATACCCTGCAACAAGATTTAGAAGACTATCAAAGTAGTATTTCCCAGCAATTGTCTCGAATGTCATTGCAACAGGAACAAGGGGAAGCGATTTTAGTCGAACTGGTAAATCGTCTCCGACAAGAATTGGAACGTACTAGAGAAACTCCTCAAAGGGAATTAGAAGAAGTTGATTACCATCAAGAAGTCGCGCGCGTAGAAAATTTTCCCAATTCACCTGAAGTTACCCCAGAGCAGGAGAGTATTTCATCAAATTTATTAGAAGAACTCAACGAAATAGTACCCCAACCAACAGATATTACCACGGCAAATTCCACCGTTCGAGGAGCTAATGTTTCCTTACCAGAAACACACCCTCAAACTGCATCAGAAGCTCCGAGACATCTGCCAATACCACAACAACCGCTCTCAAGGCAATCCGAGACATTTAGGCAACGTCCCAAGGGATTATTACTGATTGTGGTTTCCATAGTAGCTACATCTATATATAACGTCGCAATTAAAGTAATATTTCAGCAAAACTCTCAAATCTTCGGCATATTTGATTTAGAACAGTTAATATCGCCAACTTTAGGAAATTGCCTATTAGTTTTAATGCTGAGAATGTTGGTAGTTGTGCCGCTAATGTCAGTTTTAGCACCCATCTTGCATCCAAGAGTATGGGAAGATTTACAAAATTTAATAGACTCAGTTAAAGGAAATCGCACTCCTACAAATATTACGGCTAGAAGAGTGCTGATGCTATCACTTACAAGTGGATGCTTCTTATTTTTATCCCAGGTAATGCTTTACATTGCCATTGGACAAATTGAGACGGGAATGGCGATCGCGCTTTTGTTTGTGTATCCAATTATCAGCGGAGTATTATCGTGGCTTTTATTCCGCGACAGTCCCAGTAAATTCCGTGTATTTGCTTACTCTACGATCGTTTTGGGAATAATTTTAGTATTAGGGGGTAGCTCAGGGGTTACTGGTAACGTCTCCTTAGGAAGCATAACAGGAATTTTAGCTGGGATAAGCTTTGCATTTTATGTGATATTGACCCGCATCTGCGCGGCTCGCTTACATCCAGTTTCTTTTACACTAATTAACTTCGCGACAATGCTATTTTTATGTTTTATCGGCTTAATGCTGCCTTTACCTTCAAATTGGAGCTTAGATATAAATCCAGCAAAGTTTTTAGAATTAGTTTTAAGCGCTTTCATTTTGGGGGTATTAACCCTTTGCGGTTACCTGCTAAATAATTTCGGTATTCGTAAACTTGGGGCTACACGAGCAGGGCTAATCGGAGCATTGGTTCCAACTTTAACCGTAATTTTCGCCGGGATAATAATTCAAGAAACTTTACCATTAATTCAAGTTATCGGAGTTCTATTAGTTACTTTCGGAGCCGCCGCCTTTAGCATCGAGAAATTGCAGCAACAGCGGGTGAAAGCACCTCGTTCATCCAGTTAAAAGGATAAGGAAAAGTTAGTAATAGGTAGAGATGGAAACTCGCGGAGTAGGAAATTTAAGACTATTCCTCAAAATTGCCAATGCCCAATTTCCAATTCACTGGTATACAGTAAAGTCATAGTAGCAGTTAAGAACTGTTAACATAAATCTTTTAATGAAAGTAAAAAGGACACGCTTGCTTGTTGGCTTAGGTAGTTAAAAACGCCGTGTCAATCGAAACCTTTGTAATTAAGCAGTTTTAGGTGTGGAGACCTTAGATTACTTACTTACATTGGTTAGTAGGGATACTAACAAAAAAGGTGGTGGCAATCTTACGAACCAAGTAGGTTTTAACTACTTACTGTAAAAATACGGGTAAAATGTTGTTTATAACTACCACTAATACCCTTAGTTGTCGCATAATAGATAAACTAAAGTGAACACATAGCCTGCGCTCGGGTGTATACTACTTACTTTCCTGTAATTCATGATTTTGTAAACCTGCTATTCAACAGTTTGTAATATGCGTAACGATACCGATCTGATCAAACGTCTTGGCCCCAGCGCGATGGATCAGATCATGCTCTATTTGGCTTTCAGTGCCATGCGAACTAGCGGGCACAGACACGGGGCTTTTTTAGATGCAGCAGCAACGGCGGCTAAATGTGCAATTTATATGACTTATTTAGAGCAGGGTCAAAACCTGCGAATGACTGGTCATTTGCATCACTTAGAGCCGAAGCGAGTGAAAGCCATTGTAGAAGAAGTCAGACAAGCGCTGACTGAAGGAAGACTGCTGAAGATGTTAGGTTCTCAGGAACCGCGCTATTTGATTCAGTTTCCTTACGTATGGATGGAAAAATTTCCTTGGCAGCCCGGGCGATCGCGTATTCCCGGCACCAGTCTGACATCTGAGGAAAAAAGACAGATTGAACAAAAATTACCGCCCAATCTGCCTGATGCCCAGTTGATTACCTCCTTTGAATTTTTGGAGTTAATTGAATTTCTTCATAAACGTTCCCAAGAAGATATGCCAGCGAGAAATCAAATGCCTTTAAGTGAGGCTTTGGCAGAGCATATCAAGCGCCGTCTACTTTATTCGAGTACGGTGACGCGAGTTGATTCACCTTGGGGAATGCCTTTCTATGCTCTTACTCGTCCCTATTACGCGACAGCTTCGGACGAAGAGCGCACCTACATCATGGTGGAAGATACTGCCCGATTTTTCCGCATGATGAGAGAATGGTCAGAAAGACAGCCAAATACAATGCGAGTTTTGGAAGAAATGGATATTCCACCCGAACGGATAGATGAAGCCCTAGAAGAATTGGATCAAATTATCCGTGCTTGGGCAGATAAATATCATCAAGTAGGTGGAAAGGCAATGGCTCTACAGATGGTATTCGGTAAAAAAGAAGAATAGTAAATAAGCAGTCATAATAATGACTGCCAATTATCGCAATCTCTCAATCCTAGCAAAAATATGTTCAAAAATACAATTGAATAAAAAATGTAGGTTGGGTTTACTCACAGTGCAAGCCCGACCTGTTTTTTGTTGTTAATAGGGCATGGGGCATGGGGCATCCTAAAGAGTTAAGAATTGATTTCTCCCCATCTCCCCCTCTCCCCATCTCCCCCCTAAGGAATCGGAGTTGTTTCAAAAGTGGGGCTGAATTCCGTAGTAGATGGAGTAACTCTGGGTACTGATGAAGGTACAATATTGCTAATTTGGTCGCTAGCATCGATACAACTTTCCATAGCTTGTGTGGATGAAAAGTCGATTTCAGAACGTAAACCTACTACGCATTTACCAAACTCAACGGGTAGCAAACTGCGACTACAGTAACTTAAAATAGGTTGATTAGCTGTTTCCTGACTTCTGGTACCGATACCAACAACACAAGTGGCCAAATCATTGGGACGACGTGCTTGTTGGCAAAAAGAAAGGGAATCTGTAGCGGGAATTTGGGTTTTCCGCTGAATTTTACCTACACATGAAGAGACTTCTCTAGGTCTAAGGGCTGCAGCACAGGAACTACTAGCAGCTTCCGCTGGGATACCTACACTCAAAAGACGCGCCGCACATACACGATAATCATTTCGTCTTAAAGTTGTGCTTAGTGCATTACTAGGTAAAGTCATGACTAAACTACCAGCTATAGCAAGAACTGGTGCTGTTAGTTTCGTTGTTAATTTAAATAATTTCAAATCGAAGCGCAGCCGAGAAAGCATTTTTGTATCACAATTTACTGAATGAAAATTGTGAACTTTGCTGAACCTACGAAATTCGAGCATGAAAAATCTCCAAACACCTCTCGGTTATGCTATCTCATTTTTCTGGGTATAGGGCATAAAGCATGAGGCATTGGTAACTCTTAAATTCTTCCCCCCTCTCCCCATCCCCATTTCCCTATTCCTCGTATATAATGTAATGTCTGAGCAAAATTAAAAAGGACTAGATTAAGGAAACATAATGTCCCGATATAGAGGACCTAGACTAAGAATTACACGCCGCCTAGGTGAATTACCGGGTTTAAGTCGTAAGAGTGCTAGACGTGCTTATCCCCCAGGACAGCACGGTCAAAACCGTAAGAAGCGCTCTGAGTATGCTATCCGCTTAGAGGAAAAGCAAAAGCTCAAATTCAATTACGGTTTAACTGAAAAGCAATTGGTGCGTTATATCCGCAAAGCAAGACGAGTAACTGGTTCTACCGGGCAGGTATTGCTACAAATCCTCGAAATGCGCTTGGATAACACCGTTTTTCGGTTGGGAATGGCTCCTACTATCCCCGCAGCACGTCAATTGGTGAATCACGGACACGTTACTGTCAATGGTCGCGAAGTTAACATTGCTAGCTACCAGTGTCGTCCTGGAGAAGTTATTGGCGTTAGAAACAAAGATAATTCTCGCAAGTTGGTAGAAACTAATTTACAATATCCCGGTTTGGCAAACCTCCCCAGTCATTTGGAGTTTGATAAAAACACAATGGTGGGTAAAATCAATGGGGTTTGCGAGCGCGAATGGGTTGCTTTAAGTGTTAATGAACTGTTAGTGGTGGAATACTACTCACGGAAAGCTTAACTATTTTGGGTTTTGGATTTTGGATTTTAGATTTTAGAATCTATTCCAAAATCTGAAATCTTATAGGTTAGGAGTTTTAATTTCCTCCCCATCTCTTATTTACAGAATTTGTGATAATGAAAGCCCACGGTCCAAGGTTGCTCATAATTTTAATACAGAGATATTAAAAAACTAAAGTTTACGAATACTTAAATCTCAGAAATTCTCTCAAGCAAATCAGGCACCCTTGAATCATTATGTATTAATTTATCATTCGCAATCAAAATTTTTACAACACGGATTGGATATTAAATTCAGTCACAAAATCGTTAAAATCGTTGTCGCCACCGCCGAATAAGTCTTCAAATTGAAGTTCGTTTCCTACCTGGCGGATATGTGTTTGGTTATCTGGGTTTGCACCAAGGAAGCTGAAGTAAGCAATTGGATCGTTCCCATTTTCGTTATTACTGTTTGTTTCGATCCATTCTTCTACGGTACCGTTGGCGATTAAAAATGGTACTAGAAGTACTCCCGTGCTTAATTCATCTGTAAGGTTTCCTGTATCGCGTCTCAATTCTAAATCTTCTACCCGTTGGTTTAAAGCTGCTTTTGCATAACCTTCATCTTCTGGGTTGATTAATTCACCCGTGAGACTATCTTTTACTGCACCATTGATATTGGCGATCGCATAATATCCGATGGAGTTGTTATAACCAGCTTCTGATGTTATGTCGGAGAAGTTTACAGCGACTGTTTCATCTATTTGATTGTCTCCGTTTAAGTCGATTTCAGTTAAGTCTAGCAATCCTGCTGGAAATACTGAATCGGGATTATCGCTTCCACCTTCGATTATGGGTTGGAGATTCTCTTGTATGGGATTATCATCTCCAAGTTGAATTACAGGAATAATCTCTTGTTGTATGGGATTATCATCTCCAGCTTCAATTACAGGAATAACCTCTTGTTGTATGGGATTGTCATCTCCAGCTTCAATTACAGGAATAACCTCTTGTTGTATGGGATTGTCATCTCCAGCTTCAATTACAGGAATAACCTCTTGTTGTATGGGATTGTCATCTCCAGCTTCAATTACAGGAATAACCTCTTCTTCTATCGGATTGTCATCTCCAACTTCAATTACAGGAATAACCTCTTCTTCTATCGGATTCTCATCTCCAGCTTCAATTACAGGAATAACCTCTTCTTCTATCGGATTGTCATCTCCAGCTTCAATTACAGGAATAACCTCTTGTTGTATGGGATTGTCATCTCCAGCTTCAATTACAGGAATAACCTCTTGTTGTATGGGATTATCATCTCCAACTTCGTCCACAGGTGGAGGATTTTCGCTTCCATCTATAGGTAGAGGATTCTCTTGTGAAATAGTGGGTGCTGTTCCCGGAGGTGCATCATTTCCACCAATTACCAATAGATAGCCATCTTTTTGACCGCCAGTACTATCTTGTATAGCGTTGTGAGTAATTTGATTTCCTGTAAAATTAGTGGTTGAAACAGCAGCTGTCGTACCACCGCGAGTCGCGGCTGCAACTCCACCATTACTACGTGAAATCGGAGTCCATGAAAGTCTTTGCTTCAAGTCTGGACTGATAGTTGCAATGTATCCGTCGTAAGAAACATACTCACTTACGCTTTGCCCTTCAATAGTCTGTTGATCCCGATTTGCAATCCTAGCTGCAGCACCTCCAGACAGAATTACCGTACCGTCTTCTGTGGCTCCGATCGAATTGACGTTGACGGAGCTACCTTTACCGTTATTACGACCTAATAAAGATTGACCTTTAATTAAATCACCATTATTGAGGTCATAACGACCATACCACACCATCTGAATTGAACTAACATTAGTAGGGGTGTTATAGTTGTCATTTTCGATTTTTCTATCGTCGGTAAGCTTCTCTGATAAATCGTGGGGATCGCGATAGAAAATAGAAGAGCCAGTACCACCATTGACGTAGTATGAAGAATATAGCTTTCCATCACCTCCGATCGCAACTCGGGTTCCTCGCGTATCAGCCATCAAGTTTTCTTGGGAGATGTCTGGGGCACCAAAGTCATAGTTATTCCAGAGATTTTCTCCTTGATTTGACCATGCTTGAGTAAAGGCAACTTGCAATTTCGGGGCTTTTTGATCGTACCCTGTAGTAATAACCATACCTCGATTTTGGTCGGTTACTGCTATATCATAAAAGTGGCGATCGCTACTATTTGTGTTCCACTGTTGCAATTCTTCTCCGGTACTGTCGAATAGTTTTGCCTTATCTCCACTTTCGATGTCCTCTACAACACCGACTTTACCACTATCAGAGATAGCGATACGCGAAACGTTGCTTAGAGATTGACTCCATTTAACTTCTGTGGCATCAGCATTTAATACAGCGATTCCACCTTCGTAAGCAACAGCAATATCACCATTCTTCGAGACTTCCAAATCCCATACTATTCCGGGTAGACGAGTTATAGTAACAGCTTGATTGGTTTGAGAGTCATAAACAACAATGCTTCCGTCTCCACCATCAAGAAGTTCAGTCTCTTCCACTTCCAGGTTGGTGTTTCTTACAGAACCTCCTAAAATAACAAAATTACCATCGGCAGAAATATCTACAGCATTAGCCAAATCATCTTCCGCACCACCCAAATAGGTAGCAGCAGAAACGTCTAAATTATTTGTAGGAGACTGAGGTAGAGCATTATTTAGTACCGACGAGAAGGAATTCTGGCTTTGAAGATTACTATCATCGAATTTATTGATTTCAGTAGCCATTTATCACTCATTTTTAATGAACTTCCATCGGTAGATAACTCTGGATAACTGGCTCCCTAAGCTTGACTTTTTATAGGTCGTTATTGGGGGGGTATATACGAGTAACTTACTGTTAATTAGCGCTGATTTGTCAATCCTTGGTACAGTTTAAAAAAATTGCCACATCAGTACAAAAATCAGTATTTTAACTTTGATTATTGCGGTTATTTTTGATAGTTTAATCTATTTTTTTTAATATGACATCAGTGACTTATAATATTTTTTTAATTATTTAAAAGTCATGAAATATACTGATTTACACATTTAAATTTGATGAAAAAGTAGGATTATTTTGTGAATATTTTATCTTTGGTCAGTAATTTTAGTGAGTTAGGAATAGCGGAGAAAGAGTGAGGATTATGTAA
>JBCCSG010000031.1:0-35514 GCA_039200565.1 Cyanobacteria bacterium P01_D01_bin.50
CTATAGCGCGGGCATTTGATTCTACTATTTGTTCGATGGGATCTAAGCGGTTGTTGAGAATGGTTCAAGATGTGAAATTTATAGGACTTTTGCTAAAAGAGCGGGGGTTTTCAACCCTAGGCGGGTGTGGCAGAAAACCTATTATATTTAATGGGATAGAAAACTACTAAGATTTAATTAGAATATAAGATAAATTTACATTTGATTGAGAACTGATAGGAGAAAAATCATGCAATCAGCAATCAATATTTTCACTGTTGAAGAATACCTAGAATTAGAAAAAACCAGCGAAATTCGTCACGAATACCTTGGTAGACAAGTTTTCGCAATGTCTGGAGGTAGTAAGGAACATAATTTAATCGGTGGAAATATTTACTCACGTTTTCGCTCTCATTTACGGGGTGGTTCCTGTAGCGTGTTTATGGCTGATATGAAAGTGAATATAAAACCAATCAGCCAAAATAAAAATATATTTTATTATCCCGATGTTGTTGTAACTTGTGATTCGGATGATAAAGACCGTTATTCTTTAAATTACCCTTGTTTAATTATAGAAGTACTTTCACCAAGTACGGAAATAACAGACAGACGAGAAAAACTGATTAATTATCGCGATTTAGAAAGTTTACAAGAATATGTTTTAGTATCTCAAGATGAAGTCAAAGTAGAAGTTTATTGTAAAGATAATCGAGATAATTGGTCGATGCTAACCTTGGGGAAAGATGATGAATTACATTTAAATTCGATAGATTTAACTCTAACGATGGCTGAAATTTACGAAGATGTAATTAAAATAATATAGGTAGTACTTATGCAATTTTCACAATTCATAGTTGGTGCGTGACGACATGATTAATATAATTCTTTAAAAGGATAATTTTTCGTAGTCATCACAGCAACGGCACGGCAATAAAGGGGGAAGAAAATCTACACCCCTTTTTGCCTCAATAAAGCGGGAAGAAAATTTACACCGCTTTTTGCCTCCCCTACAAGAAAAATATACCAGTTGGGTAAGTCCAAAATCTAAAATCTAAAATCTAAAATAAAATGACTGCTTTAACTTTACAAATGCCTCCCTCACTTAAATTTACAGATGAGGAATTTGAGCAAATTGTCGAATTTAATAAGGAATTACGTTTAGAATTAACCGAGTCTGGAGAATTAATTATCATGTCACCAACGGGAGGAGAAACGGGAAACCGTAATTTTGAAATTTATATTGATTTAGGTATTTGGAACCGTAAATATAAATTAGGAAAAGCTTTTGATTCTTCTACTGGTTTTAAACTTCCTAATGGTGCTACTCGTTCCCCTGATGCTTCTTGGATAAAAATGGAAAGATGGGATGCTCTAACACCACAGCAAAGAAAGAAGTATTTACCTTTATGTCCCGATTTTGCGGTGGAATTAGTATCTGAAAGTGATGATGTAGAAGAAACTAGAAAAAAGATGCGAGAATATATTGCAAACGGTTTACAATTGGGGTGGTTGATTAATCCCAAAGATAAGCAGGTGGAAATTTATCGTCCTCATAAAGAAGTCGAAATTTTAGAATATCCTGCTAAATTATCTGGGGAAGATGTTCTTCCAGATTTTATTTTAGATTTACAAACAATTCTTGCCTAAAAATGACCAAACAATAGTAATGAATACAAACCTTCGGATTGATCCGTGGAAAGAAAAAAAGTCCTGAATCTTCCCCTACTCTCCTCCTCCCCCCTCCTTACCCTCACCCGAAAGTTCAAAATCTCGCATTCAAAAGTATTAAAAACCCAAAAATAGACTGGACTAAGTAGCTTGGGGATTTAGCTTCAAACAAGCATCCATTAACTCTCGTGCAGCACCTTGAGAGGAAAAATGTTCGCTCACATATTTGCTAGATAAAAAGCCACGTTCTATTGTATCTGCTGGGCTATTTAGGCATTCTCTCATACAACTGGCTAATCCTTCCACATCTTCATTCTCGAAAAACCAATTATGAGGTCCTGCTACTTCTGGTAATCCTCCCATTTTAGAAACAATTGAGCAAGTTTGGACGCTAGATGCTTCTAAAACAACATAGGGTGCTGGATCTTGCCAACGAGAAGGAACGACTAAAGCTAAAGCATCTTTGATTTTGTGGAGAACTTCTGCATTTGGAATTTTACCTAAAAACTGAACGCTGTTGAGAATATCTAATTCAGATGCTAATGTTTTTAATTGATTAGCTTGTCCTCCATCTCCAATTATCATGACTTGGAATTTATGATTTTCAGTTTGGAGAATCTTGATTGCTCTTAATAAAATATCAACTCCTTTATCGGTATCTAATCTACCAACAAAAACAAATTTATATGGCTTGGATAATTCGTCGATATTCTTAAATTTATTACTGTGATTAACTTGAATCGGATTATACAAAGTATGTATTTGCCAAGGAAAAGCGAAGGAATGACCTAAAAAATTACTGCACGCAGTATGATAATCAGCTAAGGCGGCGGTAGAAAGGCGGGCTGTTAATTTTGCCCATTTAACAATAGTGTATAACTTCCATTTCAAGGGATAATTAGGCTTGGGCCAGGTCTTTTTTAATTCTGTTTTTATTCTTTGGAAAAATTTCATCTGCTCATAATAATTATGAGTAGATTGATAAAAAAGATAATGATATTTAATAATGATTTTTTTACCCAATGCCTTACAAAGCGTTGCAAATAATAAATCATTTGAGTTCATATGAACTATATCTGCCCAAGCAATTAGACTGAACCATTTTTGTAGATTATCCTGTCTGGTAGAAATTGTTTTAATTTCTGTGCCTGTGGCTTCAAGCTCCGGAATTACACAGTTTATATAAGTTAAAACACCACTGATTTCACGATCGTAATGACGGTGTTGAATTAATATTTTCATTGGTAATTAATATTTTTTATTTTCAAATATTTGTTTCAAAATAAAATAATCAAAATATGAAATTTAGCTGTTCTCAGTTCTTAGAACTAGAAAAATTATAACTATCCTATTGAGTAGCCTCTCTTGAATAAATATAGGTGTATTTTACGTAAAATTGAGAGCTGCTATATTTAATTTTGAAATTACTTCTTATGCTATTGTTAACAAAAAATAATTGTCACCGGCAGAAATACTGAAATCATACTTTATTCAAGAAGTTACTCTATTTTAAATAGAATGATGATTACTATACTTTCATCAATTATGACAGAGTCAGTCGGTGTAAAAAATTCAAGTTATGTCCGTTGCGAGTGGAACGTTCAATCTCCTAGTGGAAACGCTCCACTAACGCAGTATTTTGAGGCTATTTCATATTCAATTCAATACAAGTAAAAAGGCTATAATCTTTCTAAAATAATTTATTGTAGCCTTCTTTCGATTATTGAGGCAGATTTTGTCCCTGTGATGAATGTGGTTCAGCGACCTCTTTTAAACCCCAACGTAAAAACGATTCCTCTTTTCTTAGACTCTATTTTCCTTAATCGAACAGTATTGATCTATACCCAATACCTTGAGATACTCTTCGGTACTATATTCTAAAGTGAATTTATTGAGCCACTCAGAATCTACTTGCTTAGTATTCCCCGAAAGAACTTTTAAAATAGCTTCAGCCATAGCCTTGGGTTCACCAACTGGCGTTAAGTCCCCATATTTACCATTTGCTAAGATATCCGCAGGACCGCTTTTACAATTTGTGGATACAACTGGAGTACCTAAAGCTAAGGCTTCTACAACCACATTGCCTAAACCTTCCCAAGCAGAAGATAAGGCGAAAACACTGGCTTTTGACATGTAAGCATAAGGATTATCCACAAAACCCAGCATTGTAACATCTTCTTCTAAGCCTAATTCGCTAATTAAATTTTTTATATTATGTTTTTCCGAACCACTTCCTAAAATTACCAACCGACAACGACGTACTTGTCGCACTTGAGCAAATGCACGCAACAAAGTCGGATAGTCTTTCTGGGGTTTTAACCTTCCGACAGCTAGGATGACTGGTGGTTCTCCGGATTCAAACCATGGATGGTTGATAGGCTCTTTTGCTTTCGCAAAAGTATCAGGAGTTAAAATCGGATTGTAAATTACATTAATGCGTTCTCTTGATAAGTGAGTTATATTCGCTAAATCTTCAGCTACTCCTTGAGAAATACCCACAATACCATCTGCAAAAGGGTAAAAAAGTTTTGCTGCTAGGGGTGTTAAACGTACTGATAGTTGTGGAATGCGTTTTGCTTCCGTAGAAAGATGATTCTGTTCTGAGACTACGACTCGCGTTGATACCCTAGCAATACGCTTTGCTACAATGGCCATTTCACAAGGATAGTGTAGAGTCGCTACCATACTTGTAGGTTTCTCAAGGCGCAAGTATTGAACTAATTTTGGCATAATACTAAGCTTTGATTTCGCTTTTAAATCTATAAGTCGAACATTTGATGGCAATTGCTTTAAGAAAGGACCCCCTGATTTTGTAAGTACCATATCAACTTTTAGTCCTTGTTCTAAAAAGCCCTGAGCTAAATTCACAAATGCTCGTTCAGCTCCACCACCGCTGAGATAACGTAGAAAAATCGCAATATCACAGGAAGATTTTGATATATTGCTATGCATAATTTTTTCCCAAGTAGAAGATAGGTAACAAATTATATCAAACATATACTGGTTTTAATTTAGAAATAGACCAGTTGTTGTAAGACTAACTAATTTAAAAAAACAATGTAATCACCTGTATGAATTGCATAACGCACCTAATGTCGTTAAACTCGGTTATCACTTAGTTGAAAATAAAGATATTAATAAAAAATATTTTTTACGCGAAAAAATACTCGTGTTTATACGTAGATAAATATTTATGTTTACTCTCATGACGTGGGAATACAAATAATATGTTTTTATCGGAATCAGTTTAGACTGGGAATTAATATTGGATTGTGTGGACTTTACTCTAACGATTGCCGAAGAGCGATCGCGTTAAAATTTCACATCCAATTTGCCAGTATTGGTGCGTGACTACATGATTAATATACCTATTCAAAAGGAGAATTTATGGGAGAGTACAGCAACGACAATAAAGCCCTCAGTTAATCTACACCACTTTTTGCATCCCCTACATGAAAATAGGGATATCCCTCTCCTTGATAAGGAGAGGGTGCATAGGGTGAGGTTATTTATAAACCAACACGGGAACTCTCTTAAAACCCGGAGTACCACAACGCTCTTCAACTTCGGCTTTAAATATCGCATTTACTTCCGGATAAAACATGACTCCGGCACCTTCACGTACCTCTCCATATATAATTTCTACATTCTCTAATTCCCCTACATTCCCCCTTACCGTAACCCGTTGATGTTGTTTAAAACCTGCTTTTTCAACATCATTTTTATTCATTAAAATGCAGTTACGATGAGGTATTCCCCGATATTTATCTTCAGTTTGATAAACTACTGTATTATGTTGAGCATAACTACGTCCGGTCATTAATGCTACTACTAAACCTTGCGTACCATCAATAACGTCGAAGTCTTTTATTTCCGGAAGCATTAATTCAGGTAATGGTGTAACAAACATTTTGGCTTTACCAGAAGCTGTAGGAAATTGAGGACTTTTTAAGATGCGATCGCCAATGGTAAATTCTTCTTTGGTTTCATCAATTTTCGCGATTTTCTGATATCCGGGAATTGTTTGAGCTATTAATTGTCTGATGTATTTTGTATCTTGTAATTTACGCCAATTTACCGGATATTCACCATGTATACGATGAGCTAATTCGGTTAAAAAATCTACTTCTGCAATTAAGTCAGATTTTTTGAGATGGGTTTCTCCTTCGTCGTTTAGTCGTACGAAATTATTACCAGACTCCACAGTAGTTTTATGGGGATTTTCAAAGCGATTAAATACGGGAATAATAATTGTATTTTTATTAGCTAATCCGTGGAAATGACCCAGATTAGGTTTTGTTGCTAAATAAATAATAGTTTCAATTTTATTTAAAGCTCGTCTTACCTTCCCAGAATTGGGATTAGCACCATATAAATTACCACCAACACAAATTAAAGTATCAATTTTCCCAGTATCAGCAGCTTCAATTAAAGCGTGAGTATCGTATCCTTTGACTTTACTTAAAGAACGACCTAATAATTTTTCTAATGCTTGTTGAATTTCTTTTTTCAATCTTACTGTAACACCCATTGAACCAAAACCTTGAACGTTGGAATGTCCCCGTATTGGCATGACTCCGGTTCCAACTTTTGCGATATTCCCAGTCATTAAGGCCGTATTGACAATACTATAAATGTTATCAACACCGTTTTTTTGTTGAGTGATTCCCATAGCCCAAGCAAATACTACTTTCTGAGAATTAGTAATTATATTTGCAGCAGTTTCAATTTCGGTTTGAGAAACATCACAAGTTTTAGTAATTATTTCCCAAGATGTGTTTTCAACGTGACTAATTACAGCTTGCCAATTTTCAGTATAAGCTTCTAAAAACTCGTTTGTAATTTTACCTTTTTCCAATAAAGATTTTTGAATTCCCATAAATAAAGCTACATCGCTACCGGGAATTGGCTGTAAATAAATTGAAGCAATATCGGAGCCTGTAAACAGCGACTTAACAGGAAAAGCAGGAGAAGCAAACTTTACTAAACCGATTTCTTTCATCGGATTAATTACAATTACTTTACCACCACGCTCCCGTAATTTAATTAATTCATTCATCAACCGGGGATGATTATAAGCAGCATTAGAACCTGCTAAAACGATGCAATCAGATTGTTTTAAACTTGATAAACTAACGACAGAAGTGCCAGTACCAAGGCTTTGCTTCAACCCAAAACTCGAAGGAGCATGGCATAAATCCGAACAATCAGCTAAATTATTAGAACCGAGAGTTCTCATCATTAATTGTAATAAAAATGCCGCTTCATTAGAAGAACGTCCGGAACTATATGAAGCTACTCTTTCTGGTATTTTAGCAAAAGCTTTCTCAGTAATTTGATAAATTTCATTCCAACTAATTCGTTCGTAATGCGACTTTCCCGAGCGTAAAATTACAGATAAACTCCATCTGCCGAGTCTATCAGCTTCTAATGAAGTGAGTTTTTGAAGCTGATTAATACAGTGTTTCTCAAAAAATTGTTTAGGAATAGCCGGTTGAATTTCTGCTGAAATTGACTCAACACTCTTCATACAACGCTGTAAATTCTCCCCTGACTCATTGCTAAAACCCCCTTTTTGTCCACCAGTACCCCAAGCACAAGATATACAAGCACTTTTATGAAATAAAGTTTTCCAAAGTTTAGCTCCTTCTGGTGAGAGGGTATGTTCAGCCCAATATCCGATAACGGGTAAACCTCCACCCATTTCTGGCGTTTCCTGGTTTTTATTATCAAATATGGGATTAGGTTGGGAATTATAATTATTTTTACTCATAGAATTTACCAATGATGAGAGGTGAGTATTTATTCTGTTTTAAATCAATTATTTCGTATCGCCAAAAATTAGAAAAAGACGATCAAATAGCAAAGCCTAATTTAATTTTATCTATAGATTTAGGATTAAAAATATTTATCTCATCACTGATAAATTAATACCAAAGGTTTGCAATTTATGTTAGGTGATAATCGGGTAAAATTATTTTAGGACTTACGCAACTGGCACATTTTCCTTGTAGGGGAGGCAAAAAGGGGTGTAGATTTTCTTCCCCCTTTATTGCCGTGCCGTTGCTCGTACACTCACTAATATTGAACGTAATAATAAGGCAATCAGTGTACGGCACCATCCAAGTATTGTGACAATATCGTAAATCCTATATTTAGAATTATTCTTAATAATCATTTATTTTATGAGATTGATTCAAAGTATATAAAAAAACCTTCATCTGTTAACATCAAAATATAATCAAAAAAATCATAAATCATGGTCGCAATTCCTAATTATCAATACATGACACCCCAGGAATATCTAGACTGGGAAGAACAACAACCACTTAAATACGAATATATTAATGGTGAAGTCGTCGCTATGACAGGGGGAACCGTTAATCACGGAACTGTTGCAGCTAATTGTTTCTATCAATTAAAAACACATCTTCGTGGAGGTTGCTGTCGTCCTTTTATTTTCGACGTAAAATTAGGAGTATCAGAAAATGGTTTTCATTATCCCGATGTCATGGTAAATTGTGACGAAAGGGATAAACGCGCCACAAAAGTGATTTATCATCCTTGTTTAATTGTAGAAGTTCTATCTCCTAGTACCGAAGCAATAGATAGAGGTAAAAAATTTCAAAACTATCGACAAATATCAACTTTGAAAGAATATATTTTAATCAGCGCCGAACAAATGATAGTGGAATGTTTCCGACTCAATGAAAAAAGTTTGTGGGAACTTCAAACTTATAATCAAGGCGATGAAATTGATTTAATGAGTGTTGATTTTAAATTCCCCATTAAATTACTTTACGAAGATGTAATATTAGAAAATTTAGAAAAATAAAGCTCAACTCCCAACTCCTAACTCCCAACTCAATAACAGACGTAGCACTGCTACGTCTCTACAACTGATAACTCCTAACTCTTAAATCCCCATTTCCAAGTACAATAACCACGATATGAATTAAAGTTACAGGAAAACATAATGACACAGGCTCAAATTGGGGTTATTGGTGGCAGCGGTTTATACAAGATGGATGCACTCAAGGATATAGAAGAAATTGAAGTCGATACTCCTTTTGGTAAACCTTCCGATGCTTTGATTCTAGGGAAATTAGAAGGAACGCAGGTTGCTTTTTTACCGCGACACAACCGCAATCATACGCTGCTACCTTCCGAGTTACCCTTTCGCGCTAATATCTACGCCATGAAGCAATTGGGTGTAGAATACATTATCTCAGCTTCAGCGGTGGGTTCGTTAAAAGAAGAAGTTAAACCGCTGGATATGGTAGTACCAAATCAATTTATCGATCGCACAAAAAATAGAGTTTCCACCTTTTTCGGTGAAGGAATTATTGC
This sequence comes from Cyanobacteria bacterium P01_D01_bin.50, assembly GCA_039200565.1. Taxonomy (GTDB): domain Bacteria; phylum Cyanobacteriota; class Cyanobacteriia; order Cyanobacteriales; family Nostocaceae; genus Rivularia. The sequence goes on from JBCCSG010000031.1 coordinate 8,998, forward strand.
TCACATCGCTTTCGGGGATCCAATTTGCAATAATTTAGCTGCCATTTTAGCGGATGCGGTTGATTCTCTCAATCTTCCTGATGTCACTTTACATCGTGGCGGTACATATGTTTGTATGGAAGGACCAGCTTTTTCTACGAAAGCGGAGTCGCATCTTTACCGCAGTTGGGATGCAACGATTATTGGCATGACAAATTTAACGGAAGCGAAGTTAGCACGAGAAGCTGAAATAGCTTATACAACTTTAGCTCTAGCGACGGATTACGATTGCTGGCATCCCGACCATGATAGTGTAACAGTAGAAATGATCGTTGCTAATTTACAAAAGAATGCCGTCAACGCACAAAAGGTAATTCAAGAAACTGTGAGTCGTTTAAGTAAAAATCCACCGCAAAGCGATGCACATTCCGCTTTAAAGTATGCAATATTGACACCTTTAGATAAAGCACCAGCAAAGACGAAAGAAAAATTGGCGGCGTTGTTGCAAAAGTATTTATAAAACAAAAAATGTAGAGACGTAGCAGTGCTACGTCTCATGCAATTTGCTGCGATATCTCAGGTAATATGCTGCTTTTCTACTAGCACTGCTACGTCTCATGCAATTTGCTGCGATATCTCAGGCAATATGCTGCTTTTCTACAAATCACAATATATGGAGACGTAGCACTGCTACGTCTCTACACTATGTATACTGAAATTTTCATAGCGACAAAAAACTATTGCTCAATCAATTTTTTAAACCTTTCTAAATCTTTCATAGATTCAAAATCCGGATTATCTTTCACGACTTCCCGATATTTATCAGGATTCAATTCAATTGCTCTATCTAAGCTTTTAAGAGCTAACTCAGTTTCGCCCTTTAATGCATGAGAGCTAGCTTTGTTATACCAAGCCCAATGAAAATCTGAATTAAGTTCTAAAGACTTATTATAAGCAGCAATTGCTTCATCATATCGTTGTAAGTCTCTTAATGTATTAGCTTTACCATACCAAGCTATATGATTGTCTGGCTTAATTTCGATTGCTTTTTCATAAGATAAAAGTGCTTCTTTATATTGTTTTAATTTCTTTAAACAACGACCGCGATTAGTCAAAGCCAAATAAGAGGATTCTTCTCTTTCTAAGACTTTATCATAACAGACAATTGCATCTTTATAACGATTTTCATGAAATAGAGCATTACCTAAATTGATATAGTCATCTGTACTAAAAAACAAATTTGGATCTTCAGCAAGTAAAGCATTAAGCTTGTTTGTTTGTTCGGTAATTTGCTTTTGAATATCTACTTGATTCGTACTCTTGCTGTTTTCCGTATCAGAAATTTTTTCTAAAGTAAGAATTAGCTTTGATAACCTTTGAAATATTCTGGCTTTTCTAATCTGAGCCTCGGATAAAACTTCTTCTAATATTTTTTCTTCTAAATTTTCAGTCTGTGATTTAATCTTTTCTTTAAGCTTATTTGCAGTTGTTTCAAATTTTTGCGTTACATCTTTGAGCGTGCTTTCAAAATTGTGAGTTACGTCTTCTTTTAATTGATCAATATCTTTCTCTAAATCTTCAAACATTTTACTTGTCTCCAATATTTTATTTTCTATTTCTTTATATTTATCGTCAATATCTTTGAGCTTATCTCTAATTTCAGACTCTAAACCTTTGATTATACTTATACGTAAAGCCCAAAAAGTTATTGTTATTATTAGCGGTAATACTATTAGCCAAAAGTTTATTATATTCATATTGGCATCTAATAAACTTGTGGTACGTTCAAATCTTTCGCCAACACTGCGATCGACTTCATATTGAACAATATCCTCTATCTCCTTCTCTCGCCGAAGTCTTTTTAATTCTTCTGCTTGTCTTACTATATTTGACGACGGTGTAGGTTGAGTTTGAGCAGTTACAGCCCCAGCAAATATGAGAATAATTGAAAAAGCAAGCGTAACCTGATTTTTTATTTTCATGGCATTTTCAGAATCAGGTAAATTTAAACACAATAATAGTGACCGTTTAAACAGTCACTAAAGTTGTAGTATATCTATATTTATGTGGTTTTTGAGTTTCCTTTAATACATTTATTCCGAAATATCACGCAATCAAACGACCTGAAACACAAAGTTAAAGCTTGCCCAATGATTAACATTCCACACCCAAGAATCAGCAGGTAAATTTTGTGTTTGATCTTGTTTAATGGTGGCTCCCTTCAAATCTTGTAAAAGCGCTTCTGCTACTGCCAAAGGATTTAACAACGGTGAAATACGTGGCGTGTCTCCTGTAGAGTGTTTACCTTCTTGCAGGGCTTTTAATGTTTGAGTGAAGGGTGCAGTACTAATTATCATTTGAGTTTCGCACCAAAAATCAGGTCCTGAAATCACCCATTCAAAACCACTAGTAGTGCTTGGTATTACTACCGATTCTCCTGGCGAAACAATTGCTTGTTGAAGTTCGGGTTTGCTGGGATTATCTTCGGAGTCGTCATCTTTTTGCCACGAGTAAAGAGCAATTGGATTTTGACTGCTATTCAATCCCAGCAACATTATATACAACGGTCTATCTCCGCTATTTTCTACTCGATAGCGTAATTTAGTGCCAGTTGATACCGTAGGTATATCGTCATAAAAGACACTATTTGTCTTCTTGCTGGATACTTTCATACCTAATGCTCGCCTTGTTTGGCTCTGTATCAAAGTACGTGGCGTTGTTTTGTTGTTGACTATTTCTAAAGTGGCTTTGACGCTCAAACCCGAAGAATATTCGTTTTGAGTCAGCTTCCATAATTTGGCAGCTAAAAGGGTTTTGATTTTGGGCGCTAACCGATATACTGCGACTTTTAAAGCTTCTCCTTCTTCTCCAAGAGTATCGGGAATTAATTCACCTCCCAAAGTAAATAAACCATAGCGACTTGAAGACATCGCCATTGAATTATTTACTTCGGTGTCGGGAACTTCTGTTTCTGGTAGTTTACCAAATAAATAATCGGCAGCTTGTTCCCCTGCCATTACACTCCAAACTCTTTCAATGGAAGAGAAAGCACTTGTAGCGTCAACTCGCTCGATTCTTTCTAAAGATACATCATCAAGGGCAATTCTTAAATTAATACTCTTGGGTAAAACTCGCACTGTTTCCCTGACAAGCTCTCCGACTTTGGGAGTATTTTTACCATTTACTTGCTTGAATGTGGCTTTTGCTTTCAAACCATTACAACTACGCAACACTAAGGGAGCATTTGAAGTCGATTCTTCAAAGCTAAATTGGGAATTTTCTTGATAATATTCAAGCACTTGCGGCGGCATTCCTCCCAACCACAAATGAAAGGTTTTACCGTCATCTTCTACATCCGTTACGGCACCTTGTGCTCCCACAATACCCTTAGAAAGAAAATTATAACTAGCTAAAGCTAGGGAAAGATTTTTCTTTTCAAGTAATACTGGTTTTTGGCTGCTACCCAAAGACAGCATAGAACTTTCGACACTAGATAAACTTGTTTGAATCGTTCTTGCTTCGGTAGTTTCCCAAAGATATTGTGTCAAAGCATAGGTAAACAACCCGGCACTAAAGTCAGAAAATATAATTTCTTTCGCCAAATCTTTTGGATTGGAGCTAGATGCAAGCAGCACGCTCAACTTATCGGGAGCAATGTTCTTCGTAAGTTGCTTTTGAAACTCGATTTCTTCGGCTAAAAACTGTCCTTGTAGGGGCGCTTTCCAAGAACGAATTGCCAATCCCATGGGCTGGGATATGCTCGGCTTGTAATAACTTGTATCTAGTATTGCTGTAGCACGCTCAGTTGCTAATGACTGCATCATCAGCAATAAGGTGTCTTCTAGTAAATAATTGACAATTTTTTCTTCCGATTCTACCAGTACTTGTTTACCATCGACGGGAATCAAAGTATTTTTCATCCCACCGAGTAAATTTTTGGTTTTAATCCGACTACCGTAACCGCTAAAGTGAAAAACTACCACATCGCCAGGTTTTGCCTGCTTGACAAGATGCTCCCCGAATGCATTCTCAATACCTTCCCTAGTGGCTTGTTTGTTTGTCAAAGACAGAATATCTGACGGTTGGAAGCCGAAACGATTAATTAAAAGTTCCTTTTGCAATTCCACATCCGTCAGACAACCCTTAAGCGCCGTCATTTGCGGATATTGATTGATGCCCACCAATAACGCCAGCTTGCGCGGAGTCGGCGAGGCCATTGCCTGTTGGAGGCGGCTACCCTTAGTCCACCATAGTGACTCGGTAACTCCCAATACCGCTAAAATAGAGCCGATTCGTTGTAAAAAAATTCGCCGCTTCATAAGTTCACCCCTCAACCCTCAACTCATTAGCTATCAGATTAAAGGGCTGAAATCGATTATGTAAAGCTATAGCTTATACGGTTTTTTAAGCAAATATCCATCAAGGCTTCTACTAAGCCTCAGTTAAGACTCGCATTGCACGTACTAATTCCGCTGCGACTTCCGGACGAGAAAATTCTGGTGGGGGTGATTCTCCCCGACGTAACATTTCCCGTACCTTGGTTCCGGAAAGATGAATGCGTTCCTCTGGTTTGCTCGGACTAGTTTTTGAAGTCGCCATTTGCTTAGTACGAGTACAGTAGAAAGCATGTTCAAACTTCATCGGCATAATGCCCAGTTCAGAAGGATCAAATTCATCAAAGATATGCTGTGCGTCATAAGTACCATAGTAGTCACCTACTCCAGCATGATCTCGTCCGACAATAAAATGAGTACAGCCGTAATTCTTGCGAACTAAAGCGTGGAATATTGCTTCACGAGGACCAGCATAACGCATTGCGGCCGGATTTATTGCTAAAATTACCCTATCATCCGGATAATAATTTTCGAGTAAAATTTCGTAACAATGCATCCGCACGTCGGCGGGAATGTCATCGGACTTTGTAGCCCCCACTAAGGGATGTAAAAATAAACCATCAACGGTTTCTAAAGCGCATTTCTGGATATATTCATGGGCGCGGTGGATGGGATTGCGAGTTTGAAACCCAACAATTGTTTTCCAACCTTTGTCCCTAAACATTTGTCGGGATGCAGATGGGTCAATTTGATACTTTGGAAATTGCGCATGAGACTTGCGTTCTAATAACCACACATCACCGGCTATATTTACTGAGCCTTGATTGTAAACTACTTTAACACCGGGATGTTTATCTTCCGAAGTGCGATAAACATTAATTGCTTCTTGTTTCTTATCGTAATGATATTTTTCTGTAAATTCTAGTACCCCAATAAATTCACCATTGGGATCGTCTAAGCGGATTAAATCCCCTTGCTTAAAGGAACTAGCAACTTCGGAAGTAACTGAAAGTGTAATGGGGATCGACCAAGCAACTCCATTCGCCAACCGCATTTCCGACACTACGCGGTTATAGTCGGACTGATTCATAAAACCAGTAAGGGGGCTAAAACCTCCGATAGCGATCATCTCTAAATCGGAAACAGCCCGTTTGTCAAGTTCGACTCGCGGTAATGTGTCAGCTTTTGAGATAAATTCTTGCTTTTGTTCGGGTGAAGCGATGCGATTTACCAAATTGCCGCCGTGTGCGGCAATGGCATCGAGATAATTACTCAACGTATCTCCTTCTTTACCTTAACTGCAACTTTTTTTTTGCTATGTATAACTTACCAGTAAACGGGTATATCTAAGCGTTTTTGGGTAAATAGGAGGAGATTGTGAGATGGGGAGATGGGGAGATGGGGAGATGGTAAGCCACTGCGTTGGGCGGGTTCCCCGACTTGTAGCAAGTGGCGCAACCCGAAGGGGGAGATGAGGAGGTTGGGAGTGCATCATCTATTTTTTTTGTGTATAGGGCATAAGGCGCATCATTTTTTTGACTTGAGAGCGCGATAAACCTAGTTCCCTGGCAATGGCAGCTTCTAAGTGGGGAATATGTGTAGTTGTTAATCTAATTTCAGATTGTGTATATGTTCTACTTAGTTTCTTGATTTTGACTACAGAAATGCCTTTTTGGGGATAAATGTTAACTTTGATTGATGCTATTCCATAGTTATAAGCAGGAGATGTCTTTGGTTGAATAGCTTGTAACTCAATTTCACTCCCAGATGAACGTATCAATGTGTGCTCGGTTAACCATCCACCGATAAACCAAAAACTAAGCCCTAAGAGTGGTAACGGCAGCCAGAATTCTATTCCTAAAGATTTAAGAAATTGGAGCCATTGAGGAGAAAGGTTTCTTGAATTCATAGTAACAGTGAACAATTAACAATGAACAATGAACAGCAAACGGTGAGTAGAGAAAAGTTTTTAGAGCTTATGTACTGTTATTGAAGGTTAACACCTTCCACCTTTTGAATAGGAGAATTCAATGCAATACTTGCATCTATTAAACTGTTTACTGTAATAAAAAGTACAGCTTATGGTGATTCTACTTGTAGAAGACGACGGGAGACAGTTGGAGCCATTGCACGCGGCATTATCAGCAGCAGGGCATATTGTTGATGCTGTTGAAGATGGAGATACAGCACAGTGGCTTCTAGCTCAAAAAGAATATGACTTGTTGATTTTAGACTGGATGTTACCTAAAATAAGTGGCATTCAATTATGTCATCAGTATAGACAAGCAGGTAAAACCGCTCCCGTTTTGATGCTAACCGCAAAAGACACCACTAACGATAAAGTCACCGGCTTAGATGCTGGTGCCGATGACTACTTAGTAAAACCAGTTGACGTAATCGAACTATTAGCAAGAGTAAGAGCTTTAGGAAGGCGATCGCCACTTTGGCAAGGTGATATTATCAAGTTGGAAGATTTACAATTGCATCTAAATACTTTGAATCTGATGCGAGGTGAAGCAGAAGCGAAGCTATCAACCCGCGAATTTCAGTTGATGGAATATTTAATGCGCCATCCCAATCAAGTTTTATCTCGCGAACAAATTGAAGATACCCTTTGGGAATGGGGAACCCAACCAGAAAGCAATGCTGTCACAAGTTTAGTACGAAGGTTGCGACAGCGTTTAGAATCAGTAGGTGCGAAGGATTGTTTGGAAACAATCTATGGTATGGGTTATCGACTGAATCCACCGAAATGAAAGTAAGTCAGGAGTTAGGAGTTAGGAGTTAGGAGTTAGGAGTTAGGGGTTAGGGGTTATAAATTCAGGATTTCTAGTTAATAATGGTAGTTGAAGCGGGTAAATAGTTGTTAATTGGTATACATCCACGCCTTAGCTCGAGCGACAATTGGCTGCTTACTAGTTACTGTTAACTGTATGTCACTACGTGCCACGCTGCACTACGCTGTTCACTGATAACTGATAACTGATAACTGATGCTAACCCGTAGTCGTCGCCGTTTAGCTTATTTATTCACCCTGGCAATGGGTGGAATTTTGGTTACTTTTGCTTTTGTAATTTATTACTTATTGGTTAGAGAGCGGTTGCGCGTTTTCGATCAAGAGTTCAAAGAAGAAACTCAAAGTTATGTTTTTGAGTTTAAGTATCGTGATGAAGCAGGACAATACCGAGTAGAATTTCAAGGTATGCCCCTTGCGTCTTCTTTGGCTATTCGGAATAAATTTGAATATGTTTGTTGGTACGATCGCAAAAAAAGACCTTTAAAAATTAACGATAATATTTGTCCTCCACAAGATATAGTTAAACTAGGATTTCAAACTTTAAAATTGGATGGGTATTTATCCAATTCTCAACAACTCTGGCTGCGTCAACTAACTTCGCCAATTCAAAATACAAATAAGAAAATTGGTTATATTATTGTTACTAAATCCTTAGAACCAACTCAAAAAACTTTAAAAAGAGCGCGATTTTATTTATCCCTAGGAGTTCCAATTACACTGGGTTTAGTTGGTATCGTTGGCTGGTTTTTAGGTGGAGTCGCTATGCAGCCAACAAAACTTTCCTACGAACAATTACAAAGGTTTACAGCAGATGCTTCTCACGAATTACGTGCGCCGGTAGCGGCAATTTTAAGTAATGCTCAAGTTGGTTTACTATCACCAGAAGACAATAGCCAATTACCTCGTCAACGTTTGGAAAATATTGTCGATATTTCTAAATCAATGAGCGCCCTTATTGGTAATCTTTTGTTCTTAGCACGACATGAGGGACGCTTAAATCCAAAGGATTTGCAAAACATTGAAATTGTCGGTTTACTCAACCGGCTCGCTTTGGAATATCAAAGAAATGCCAGAGAAAAACAATTAAGTATTATCGCTGAATTACCATCTCAATCAATAATATTATTAGCAGATTCAGATTTATTACAGCAAGCACTAAAAAACCTATTAGATAATGCTTGTAAATATACTCCTGAAGGCGGAACTGTAACACTAAAACTAATTACTCAACTGCGACGAATATCTATTCAAATCATTGATAGTGGTATTGGTATTCCCGCTGAAGATTTACCTCATATTTTCGAGCGGTTTTATCGTGTAGATAGCGCACGAACTCGCTCTTCTGGTGGCTTCGGTTTGGGATTGGCGATCGCACAACAAATTATCCAAGCTCATGGCGGTAAAATTTCTGTGGATAGTGTCGTTGGCGAAGGCACTACTTTTCAAGTTTGTTTACCCTTGAAAAAGGCTTAAAAAAAATTTAGAAATTTCCCTGCAAAAAAGAAAAAAATGCCTGCGGTGTGAGATAATCAAATATAGCGATAGATATTTTCTTATAATGGGAATCTGTGCGAAATTTTTGAGTCAGCAAACACTCCGATTATAAGAATTAGACTTTATAGAAATAATCATATCAAAAAAAGGTTGCCAGAAAAAAATTTTTTTTTCGATATCATGTAAATTTTGATTCCCTGGGAGATCAAATTTGTAGTACCAGTGATTTGATTTTGGGGGTACATTGTGAGGTTAAAAAATAAAAGTATTTAAAATTACTGAGAAAAGAGTAATTAAGTATTTTTATAGAGAAAAAATCGATATTATATCAATGGCAAGTGTGATAAAAAATACAGGTTGTAGACTGAGTAGGGATTTAATCTTGAAGCTGACATATTCCTGTCATATTTAGCTGTCACACTAAAGCTAACAGATAACAGAACAAGTTAGCAGCCAATAACAACCGCTGACAGGCAGCCATAAGAATCTTATGGGAACCCTTGAGAAAGCATATCTAACTTTTTCTCCCTAAACTACACACACTGATTCTAGTTACTAGGAATATATTCCTTCCTAGTAACTAGACTACCTAAACCCTGCTTCAATCCAATTTAAAAAAATCATTTGACACTTTCATGTCATATTTGGCTGTAAAACTAAGATTAATCAGAAATACTCTTAATTACTCCTAAAACAACTAATTAATATCTACTAACTACTAACAATCAAAACTATGAAAAAATTCTCGGTACCAAAATCATTAGCTTACTTATCCGTATTCTTTGCTGGGGCTGCCTTTACCTTACCAGTAACCCAATTATTACCAACTGAAGCCCTACAACAAGAGCAAAGAATTGCTCAGATACCGGGAACGGGATCTGTTCCCAATAATTTTATCGCAGCAGCAGTAGAAAAAACTGGTCCTGCGGTTGTAAGAATTGATGCTACCCGTAGGAGTAGAAGAGGACGTTTTTCCAGTCGTCAAGCCAGTGGTATAGGTTCTGGATTTATCATTGATTCCAACGGTACTATTCTTACCAACGCTCATGTAGTCAAGGGTGCTTCTAGAGTTCGAGTTACCTTAGGTGATGGACGCAATTTGATGGGTGAAGTTGTAGGTTTAGACGACTTAACCGATGTTGCTGTAGTCAAAGTTTCTGCCAATAATTTACCCACGGTTGAGATGGGCAATTCACAAAATCTCAAACCTGGTGAATGGGCGATCGCAATTGGTAATCCTTTGGGATTGGATAATACCGTAACTGCTGGTATCATCAGCGGTACAGGGCGCTCTAGCGGAGTAATTGGTGCTGCTGATAAGCGAGTTCGTTTTATTCAAACTGATGCAGCTATTAACCCCGGTAATTCTGGTGGTCCTTTATTGAACCAACGCGGTGAAGTTATCGGTATAAATACTGCGATCATCGGACGTGCTCAAGGGTTAGGATTTGCAATTCCCATTAATAAAGCCGAGGAGATTGCCAGTCAGTTGATTGCTGGTGAAAAAGTCGCGCATCCTTATTTAGGAATTCGCATGACGACACTAACGTCAGATTTAAAACAAGAATTGAGCCGCGAACTTGGTTCAAGGTTAGTTGCCAACAGAGGCGTTGTAATTGTAAACGTTGCTCGCAATTCTCCCGCAGCTAGAGCAGGTTTACGGCCAGGAGATGTCATTCAACAAATCGACGGTCAATCAGTAAAAACCGCAGATGATGTTCAACTAGCAGTAGAAAAAACAACAGTTGGTGGTAATGTTCAAGTAGCAGTAAATCGCGGTGGTAGAAATGTAAATATCCGCGTTCAACCAGGACAATTTCCCGTTTCTCAAAATTAGTTATTAGTTGTTAGTAACTAGTCAAAATCATAGCTAATAACTATTCATATTCGCGAGTCAAATTTCAAACAAAATATCCAAGGAGCATTAATTAATTATGTCACGCTTAGATGCTATCGCTCTCGTTAGTACCGGCATCGTTAGCAGTTTGCTTTTATCATTAGGGGCAGCGCCCGCATTAGGAAAAACAGAAAACTTAATCTCAAATGTTACTCACCAGAGAACACTAGCCGTAGAAAACAATAGTAAATTTCAACCTGTTGTATTTACTGCTGATGTTTCTTCCGAAAACCTTGGTAATAGAATCAATGAAAATGGTAAGATACTAGCCTTTGCAGCAGTGGGTGTTGGAACTGCTGGCATAATCTGGAGTTTAAATCGGCAAAATAAACCTTTTTCGACTCAATCGGCTAATCGGCAAGGCAATATCTCAATAGAACAAGCGAATCCGCGATTGAGACAGGAATTGCTGAGACTTGTAGGTGGCGATCACCAAACAGCAAACCGATTAGTAGCTGGAATAAAACAAAGCCATCCCGAAAAATCAATCAATTGGGCATTAGAAAAAGTAATTTATGACTTAGAGCGTGACAGATAGTAATAAAAACAGTTAACAGTGAATGTAGAAATAATGGCTAGTAGTCCAGCAAGTCAACGAAAGCCCGGGTTAATTTTTACTATTCACTACTCACTATTCACTACTCTCTAACAATATCAAAAGTTTCCTTGCAGAATCAACCTTTGCTAATCGTTACTTAGCAGAGGTTTTTTATTTATTAGTTAATATTTTTTGGTTTTTAGTTATTAGTAATAAATGCCTGATTATCAATTTATAATTTTATTGTCATATTGATGTCATATTCATAATTCATACTAAAGATAATCGAACTTTCAATCAGATTTGACGCATTCAAAATGAAATCTAAATTAATGCCAATACTGGCTGCATCTGCTGTATTTACCCTTGCACTTCCCTTAACTGCACATGCTTGTGGAAACAAAGAAAACTTAACTCAAGCACAACGCAATCAAATGGAACAGGTTAAAAACAATGCTCGCTCTCAAGTTGAAGCCATCTTAACACCACAACAACAAGGACAGTTTCAAAGCGCTTTAGAAGATGGCACAAAAATGCGTTCTGCTGTTGCTAACCTAAATCTTTCTCAGGAACAGCAAACTCAAGTAAATGAAGTAATGGAAGAAGCTAAAGAGCAAAAAAAAGCAATTTATAGTTCAAATTAACCCAAATTAACTTTTTTACAACGTTTATCAATCTCCCTAGAAAATACTCTCAAATGTACTCGGTTTTTTTTATAAACCGAGTTTTTTTTAATTAAATGAATGTGCCGAAAGGAAAGTTTATATCGGAATCAAAAAATTGATCGTTTCCACTAGATTCAGTAATATTATCTAAAGATATATCCCAAAGGCTAATTAAAAGTGAATAATCTTGACTGCCATTGGTAAGGCTACCAGTATGACTCAGGTTTATAGTGTATTGTCCCAATTCAACGTCATCAGCATCGATAAACACTTGCTCCACATTATCAATATTATTAGCTTTATTTCGTACAGCAGGATCTGCCGGGTTGCTAAAATCTAAAGTCCAAGGATAATAAGTTTCGCCATTCGGTGCAGTAATCGACAAATCAAGATCGTTAACTAGTACTGGTGTATTTTCATCCAATGATTCAGGATCGTGGGGTTTCCCAGCAGGATCTGTCCATACCAAGGATGCTTTTAGTGCTAACTCCGAATCTATTAACTCCGAATCTATATTAAAGCTTATAGGCGAGCCAGTGTAGGTGTCTTCTATGATTACACTGTCATCTGTTGATATAGCTAAGTCAGTTGGATTTAAGATAGCTTCATTTAAGAAATCAGCAGCAGCATCACCATCTACAACACCCCAACCATAGCTATAATCTGGACCAAAATTACCCGCGTCAGTAGCCGTGTGAATTAACAAGCCCTTCATTGTGGCACTGCGTGGGGTAGCATCGAATAAATCATCATAATGCTCGTATAACAGTGCTGCTGTTCCCGTTACTTTGGGTGCAGCAAATGAAGTACCGGATCTAATGTCATAGGCATTGTTTGACTCAGCAATAGACGAGTAAACATCAATACCATTTGCTACCACATCAGGCTTGATACGTCCATCATCCGTTGGTCCCCAGTTTGAGAAATCGGTCATTAACTCATTTTTATCATTGTTAGGGTTGACCGTGATATCATTGATGGCTCCGACAACGAGAGTGTTTTTTGCTACTTGAAGCTGAGGAAGGGAATCGTACCCTTCACCTTGATTACCATTTGCTTGCGGAGCAGGTCTATTTTCATTATCAACAAGATAAAATTCTTGTATATTACGATCATTATTATCCTGAATAACTACATATTCTCCATTGTCACGTAAGTCGCGAAATTTACCGTTGCGATCGTTTCCAGCAGCCCAGACACTTAAAAGGTTGGGATTATTGAAAAGTGCTTCGTCTAGAGCACTAGCTTCCAAGCTATATTTGCCAAAATCTTTATCTTCTTCTTTGAATGAGTCAAAACCTCCATACCACAAGTCAACTTCATCCTCGTCAGTAGCCCAACCAGTTCCGAATCTGTAAGAATGATTGGAAAGGTTAAGTAAGGAGATCGATTCATTTATTTCAGCAATATCATCATTAAAGTCATAGCTAACAATTTGAACTTGATTAGCTATGCCAGTAGGATTCCCACCAATAATTCCGGCAACGCGGGTAGCGTGATTCCTAAAATTAGTAGCTGAGTCACCAAAGGTAACGCGATCTCTACTTCCGCGATCGTCAAACTCTTGATGAGTATTGAGAACCCTTCCACTATCCCAAACTCCTACTGTTATACCCAAACCATCAAAATTTTGATTTAGTTGATTATCTGGGAGCAGTAAATCGGTGTTAGTTGTTTCCGCAGCATTTTGATCGAAGGGGACTGTAATTTGGAATTCTTCGGGGCTTGTTATTGGCCTAGTAGCAATTAATCTAACACCTTCATCGACTGTTTCTGGCTCCTCAAGGGGTTTAAACCCTAGAGCTTGAAAATCAAGTTGGTCAAATTGTTGGTCAAGTTGCTCAAATTGTTGGTCAAGTTGTTCAAATTGTTGGTCAAGTTGCTCAGATTGTTGGTCAAATTGTTGGTCAAGTTGCTCAAATTGTTGGTCAAGTTGTTCAGATTGTTGGTCAAATTGTTGGTCAAGTTGGACAAATTGTTGGTCAAGTTGGTCAAATTGTTGGTCAATTGAGTCGAATATAGATGCTGCTCGGTTATTATTCTCAGAAATCTCATTCATGAAATACTATTTGAAAAGCCAAAATTCCTCTTATGTATTAATAGGTTCAGCTTCTTGAGACTTATGCACCCAAGAGGTGAAAATGGGAAAAATGGCAGCAGATATTCATGGGGAGCGTGGGGCGTAGTGCACCCCATACTCCATACCTAATTTTTCAATCAAACCGTTCAATGATTCCACCACCGAGGACTTTTTCGCCGTCGTACCATACGGCTGCTTGCCCTGGAGTGATGCTAAATTGGGGTTCGTCAAAAACTACTCTAGCGCGAGAGTTATCCAAAGGAATTACCGTTACGGGTACGGGTTTTGAACGATAGCGAATTTGTACTTCTGCACGAATCGGACTAGAAGGTTCGACAATCGATACCCAATTTACTCGCGCTACATTACATTCTGGGTTAGTCGCTTTGGTGCGATCGCCCACAATTACCCGGTTAGCTCCCGCATCTAAACCAATTACATACAAAGGTTGTGGAGCAGCAATTCCCAATCCTTTACGCTGTCCGATGGTATAATGATGCACACCATCGTGTTGTCCCAATACCTTTCCGTCAGCATCTACAATATCGCCTTTTTTTGGAGCTAAATACTTATCTAAAAAAGCACGCATCGAACCGTTACTTTCGACCAAACATAAGTCCTGACTTTCTGGCTTATCGGCAGTTTGTAACTTGTATTCAGCGGCAATACGACGGGTTTCTGATTTTTCTAATTCACCCAGTGGAAATATTGACCCAGCAAGTAAATCTTGCGACAGATCGTACAAAAAATAGCTTTGGTCTTTATTGCGGTCAAATGCACGCAGAAGTTCGTAACGTCCGCTTGTTTGGTTGTAATTAATGCGGGCATAATGTCCTGTCGCTATTTTATCGCTGTCCAAATTTTCCCGGGCATATTGGAGCATAGGACCGAACTTTACAGTTGTATTGCACTGCGAACAAGGTAAGGGCGTAACACCAGTACTGTAACCACTTACTAAATAATCAACAATATTAGTTTGAAAGACATCGCGGGTATCAACAATATGATGGGGAATGCCCAGCTGTTCGCAGATATAAGCCGCATCAACCATACCCTCAGAGCAACATTGACCTTTACCCTTCATCAACCAAAGGGTAAGACCGATAACTTCATAGCTCTGATGGTGCAAAATGGCGGCAACGGTAGAACTGTCAACACCGCCGGAAAGACCTACTACGACTTTTTCCATATCCGTATATCTTGCTAGGCTATTAATTCTAAGTTAACACTATGTAATTACTACAATTTTTAGTTTAATGAATTTGTTTTCTTAACGATCTACAAAACTTCATATAGCAGATTTCAGTTGGATACAATACACGCAACTACTCCCCTTCCCTTCTCCGATAACTTGGAGACGGCTGCCCTTAAGGGCGGGGTGAGATGTCCTAATATTGGACTCAACCAAAAAGCGCGATATATTTCCTATTTTCTACCTTAACGAACAATTATGGCTCTCGCCGAACATTAACCAAACCGGATTCCTATATGCTTAATACAATTTACAACTTGATTCGACCTTCTCTAATTGCCTATTCTTTACTCGGAACCTGCTTAACACTTATCTCCAATACAGCAATACAAGCTAAAACTCCGAACATATCACAAACGGTTGCACAATTATGGCCGGCATATCCGTCAAGAAACTCTGAACCAGATTTCATTTCCCCATACAATCAGAACTCCGAAAGCTACTTAGTGATTGTAGATAACAATGACTCCAGATTACTCCAACAAGTACGCCTTGTTGAACCTGATGCTTTTTCAAGTAACTATAAAGGACGTTCTGTCATTCAAGCAGGAGTCTTCAGAGGTTTAGACAACGCCGAGGAAAGAATTAGACAGCTGCTTTCCTACGGTGTCAGTTCCCGTGTCTACAGCCAGAATACTGGAAGAGAAATAATTAATTCCTACGGTAGTAATAATTTTAATTCTGGGAGTTCGTCAAATTCTAATGCCAGAAATAATAATAGAAGACAGAGGACTAAATATTACTATGTAGCCATCCCCGAAAACCGTGACAAACTACTTGCAATCGAAAACCAAATCAGGCAAAGCGCAGTCGGAAGCAGCGTCGGAATAACCGTGAAAAACTCCCCAAGAGGGCCTCATGTAGCAGTTGGGCCTTTTGGAGGGCGTTCCCAAGCAGAACAATGGAATTATTATTTACGCTCCTTGGGATTAAAAAATGCTAGAGTTTATTACGGCAAATGAGGGAGCCAGACAAAGGGAGAGATAAAATCTTAATTAGCAACCACTGGTAACTGATAACTGTTCGCTGATGTTCGACAACCAAGAATTAATTTCACAAGTCGCAGTTACTGCATCCCAAATGCGCGACATAGAAGCGCGTATCTTTGCAGCAGGAATGCCTGTAGCCGCTTTGATGGAAAAAGTAGCAGCACTCATTACCCGTCGAATTGAAGAGATTTTGCTTGAAGGGGAAGATTTGAGGTCTACTTATTTCCCCCATCTCCCCATCCCCCCCTCCCCCCATCTCCCCCTCTCCTCTCCCCCTCGCATCGGAATACTCGCAGGGCCAGGTCATAATGGTGGGGATGCTTTAGTTGTTGCTCGCGAGCTATTCTTTCATGGTTATGAGGTTAGGGTTTATTCTCCTCTTTCCAAAGTTAAGGAATTAACTTCCCAGCATTTACAATATGTGCGCAGTTTGGGTATTCCTTGCGATGAATCCATTGAAAAGCTGCAAAATTGTGATTGTTTTATTGATGGTTTGTTTGGTTTCGGTTTAGAAAGGGATATTACAGAGCCGATTGCAAGGGCGATCGCTCTGCTAAATCAATGGAATAAACCAATTTTTAGTATTGATGTACCTTCGGGTTTACATACCGATACAGGAAAAGTTATGGGAATCGCAGTACGCGCTACCTATACTTTATGTCTGGGTTTGTGGAAATTAGGTTTACTTGAAGACGAAGCTTTAGAATATATCGGTAAAGCTGAATTAATTGATTTTGATATTCAATACACAGATGTGCAAGCTGTATTGGGAGAATCTCCTAAAATCAAACGCATCACTACAGCAACTGCACTTTCTGCTCTTCCTTTACCCCGCCCTCTAGTAACTCACAAATACAAAGAAGGACATTTACTGCTCATTTGTGGTTCTCGTCGCTATTCGGGTGCCGCTATTTTAACTGCCTTGGGGGCACGTGCTTCTGGTGTGGGACTACTTTCGATCGCCGTACCCGAATCTCTCAAAGCTACCATAGTTTCCCATTTACCTGAAGCCGTAATTATTTGCTGCCCAGAAACTGAAAGCGGCGCAATCGCAAAATTACAATTACCAGAAAATCGCGATCTAAATTCCTTCGATGCGATCGCAGTTGGTCCTGGTATAACAGTAGAAGCCAATGTAATTTTACAGGAAATATTAGATAGTTCCAAAAATGTACTATTAGATGCCGACGGTTTAAATATTCTCGCGAGTATGGGAACTGTGCAAACCTTACAAAAACGGCAAGCATCAACCATACTTACTCCCCACTCAGGAGAATTTAAGCGTTTATTCCCCAATATCAAAAATGCTATTCAAAATAGAGTTTTGGCTGTCCTTGAAGCTGCGAAACAATCTGGTGCAATTATATTATTAAAAGGTTCAAGAACTGCCATTGCAAATCCTCAAGGTTGCGTTTGGATTAATCCTCAAAGTACCCCAGCTTTAGCCCGTGGAGGTAGTGGTGATGTTTTAACTGGATTACTCGGTGGATTAATGGCGCAAGCTCAAACACGTAATTTGTCTATAGAAAAAATGGTGGCAACTGCTGCATGGTGGCACGCTCAAGCAGGTATTTTAGCCACTCAAGAAAAAACTGAATTGGGAGTAGATGCTTTCACTTTGACACAATATTTAACGCCTGTTTTAAAATTATTTACTTAGTAATTCGCGATTTTTTACCTTCCTTAAGCCAGAAGTTGATCGCCGCTTTCTCGATTAAATTACGAATTACATACCAAACGCGAGTGAGCTAAATCGCGAATCAATGGTACTCGCAAACTAATATACGTACTCATGGCGCTAATTTGTTCGCTACTAAGCAGTTTTTTTGTTTCTAATTTTTTTAGTAACTGCTGTAGAAGGTCTGCATCATTTAAATCTAAGAGTGTATCGGTTTCGGTTTCTTCAATCACTGACCATACATGACGCATGGAAACTGCTCGCTCTTTGAGTTCTAACATGGCTTTATTATTCCAAATCTAAATTAAATCTAAATCCTTGTCTCTAACCCACACTTTATTCTTCTAAAAGTTCAGTTGTATGCCTGAATGCTTTTACCATGAAGGCTAGTTGAACAATCTAAAGAAAATATTAATTCTTAAATCTAAAGAAAATGTTAAATATTACAATATGTTTCAGATTTGATGAATAAGTATAATTTTTTTAATATAAATCAATCTTCATGAAATTGTTTGCTTCAATAACCTTAAATTTTTTAGAAAGGTAGAACTGGATGAAGTAAAATAACATAAAGGAGATAAAGCCTCAACCCGAAATGTATTATAGTTGACTTTTTTAATAAGGCATAAGTTATAGCAATATACATAATGGTATTTATCTAGGAATTACGCGACAAGATATCGAAAAATCCTAAAACTTATAGATAGTCTGAGAAATCCTGGGTATCTGATTTTTATAAGAATGACCGTAACTGGCATACTTTCCTTGTAGGTTGCTCGTACACTCACTAGTTTTGAAGGTAATAATAAGGGTTGTAATGTCACGCAGCATCATAGTTTTGTGACACACAGCTTTAGTCCTGTTTTTAATAAACCAAACAAAAGCCCCGTCGTCTTACGGGGCTTCGTTGGTAATGTCAGTTGTTTGAAAAATCCCAAAATAAATCTTAAATGATAAATATTAGAAAAATACAAAAAAGTAGCGAAAGTTTCTTTTACGAAGCGAATATATTTATAAGTTTATATTTCTCAATTTAAACGGAGTCATTTGATATAAAGACTCTTAATACAAGTAAAGAGTGCCAATCGGGTAGGCGGATTGGCAAATTTTTGTTTACGATAGTATTCCCATGTCTAGAAGCTACCGAGGAACCTTTAAGTTTAAGTTAAATATATAGTTGTGTGATCATCTGCTACGAATTTAATTTTTATAATACTAGCGAACAAGATGTATGCGCTTCGGGCACGCTTTGCGAACGCACTAAAAATTTTTCAAATTTTTGCATTATTCAATGCCCGCGGCATATCACTTTGCTACAAATATTAACAAAATAGAAAATATTTCCATAATCGTAGCCATTAAGTATTACTGTTGTGAAAGTGCATTTAAAAGCTGTGAAATTAAGAATCTAGTTTATTTTAAAGAGCGATTACTGCGGCTCTGTTATTATCTGTATCCTCTGAGAACGCAGAAACTAACGGATAAAGGCGATTCAGACTGTTGGCAAAGTAAAGTATTAGAGGAGCAAAAGTATGGCACAAGCAAAATCTGGTGATAACGTAAAAGTTCACTACACGGGTAAATTAGATGACGGCACCGTTTTTGATTCCTCAGCCGATCGCGATCCTTTACAGTTCTCTCTTGGTTCAGGAAATGTAATTCCTGGTTTTGAAGAAGCGATAGTTGGCATGACTCCAGGAGAGTCAAAAACTACAATAATTCCTCCAGAACAAGCTTATGGCCCTCAACGCGACGAACTAGTAATAACAGTTGAGAAAGAGCAAATACCCTCAGACTTATCAGTTGAAGTTGGTCAACAATTACAAATTTCTCAAAATAACGGCCAAGTAATTCCGGTAATCGTTACAGATGTTTCGGATTCTAAAGTTACCCTTGATGCAAATCATCCCCTAGCAGGAGAACAATTAACTTTTGATATTCAGCTAGTTGAACTTAATTAATAAATAGGCATAGGACAACCTAAGAGTTAGGAGCTAAGGGGTAAGAGGCAAGAAGTAAAATTCATGAATTAATAATCAGAATTATCTACCCCCTTTACCTTATCTCCTTGCTCCCATATCAAATTATTTTAAAATCTCTCAACATTCTCAAACTTCTTACTCTTCTGACTCATAGCTCTTGCAGCTTCACCACAGGTACGAGGTGTAGGAAAAATCTTTTCCGGATTCGCTAAACCTTTACTATTAAAAACTTGCTTAACCCACTGCATAGTTTCTAAATCGGTAGGCGAAAACATATCCGGCATGTAACATTTTTTATCAGCACCAATACCGTGTTCGCCGGAAATACTACCGCCAACTTTCACGCACAGCTTCAGAATTTCTCCGCCTACTTCTTCAACCTTTTCTAATTCACCGGGAATAGAATTATCGAACAGAATCAATGGATGCAAATTACCATCGCCAGCATGGAATACATTAGCAATTTTATAACCGAATCGATCGCTTAGAGCTTCAATTTCTTGTAATATATAAGGTAATTGCGTCCGAGGTATTACACCATCCTGTACATAATAATCTGGACTTAAATGTCCCGCAGCTGCAAACGCAGCCTTTCTCCCTTTCCACAATTTTAAACGCGTTTGTGGATCGCTAGCAGAAGTTACATTACGCGCACCATTTTTTTTACAAATATCAGTAACCCGCTGTTTATTCGCATTCACCTCTACATCTAAACCATCGATTTCAACTAACAAAATTGCGACAGCATCGCGAGGATAACAATTCATTGCAGTTACATCTTCCACCGCATTGATACTCATGTTATCCATCATTTCCATACCACCAGGAATAATCCCGGCGCTGATGATATCGGAAACGGTAGCTCCTGCAGCTTCCACACTAGTAAAATCTGCCAACAACACGCAAATAGATTCCGCACTTTTGAGAATTCGCAAAGTGATCTCTGTGGCAATTCCCAGAGTACCTTCGGAACCAACAAATATACCCGTCAAATCGTAACCCGGCATCTCCGCAATTTGTCCGCCTAATTCTACAATATCACCATTAGCGGTGACAACTTTTAATCCTAAAACGTGGTTAGTAGTCACACCATACTTTAAACAATGCACTCCACCGGAGTTTTCCGCCACATTACCGCCAATAGAACAAATAATCTGACTAGAAGGATCTGGAGCGTAGTAAAAACCAGCACCACTAACAGTTTGAGTGACCCAATTATTTATCACTCCAGGTTGAACTATTACACGCTGATTATCTAAATCAACGTTAAGTATTTGCCGCATTAAAGAAGTTACTATTAAAACGCATCCGGTGATTGGCAAAGCACCACCAGATAAACCAGTACCGGAACCCCTGGCAATAAAAGGAACTGAATATTTATTGCATATCTTCACCACTTCAGCAACTTGTTCCGTCGTTTTGGGTAAAACCGCCACATCCGGGCGCTGACGATAGGCTGCTAAACCATCGCATTCATAAGTAATCAGTTCCTCACGACGCTCTATAACGCCTTTTTTACCTAAAATGCGATGTAATTCCTTGATTATAGGTTTCCAGTCGCGTTTTGGGGATTTTTCTTGAGTAAGCATGGTTTATTTTTGAGTGTGAGGTGCAATGGTTGTATTTATCAGTCTTATTACTATTGTTACAGGAGTTTGATAAAAGCGGATTTTTCTATCTTTGGGATTTTAAATCTGTTGAGGTTAGAGTATGTTATGGCATAAAGAAACGTAATTTAGCTAACAATTAAAATTTTGTTGGCAAGAAACCGTTGATTCGGTTAAAATATAACTAACGTTCGATATAAAATAGTTGAATAACTGAATGCCGAAAATTGTAGATCGTGAAAAGTATAGAAAAGAACTGTTATGGAAAAGCTTTGATTTATTTGCTCAGAAAGGTTATGGTTCTGTCACCATGCGGGAAATTGCCAAAGAGCTAAATGTATCGACGGGGACACTGTATCATTATTTTCCGAACAAAGAAGCTCTGTACTTACAACTAGTAGAAGAACAAACAGAACAAGACATTTCAAATTTTATCACCGAAGCTGGTAGCCCCGAAACATTACAAGAAAGAATAAAAGTCTTGATCGACTTTATTGAAAAAGACGAGGATTATTTTATCAAGCAAACTCTGTTAAATTTTGATTTTTATCAACAGCAAGAGCGCAGTGATATTTTATCTAACGACACCTTGAAAAAAGCTTGGAAGCATACAGAAAAAGCGATTTCAGGCTATTTAAAAATTGAAGATAAAGCTGTTATAGACTTTGTTTTAAATTTCATCGGAGGCTTGTTTACATCGAGAATGTTAGGTGGAGAAGAAATAGCTTCTTATGAAGAACAAGGAGAATTATTAGCAAAAATGTTAAATGCTTATTTAGGGAATAAGGAATAGGTAAGAGGTAGTAATTAAGAAGTAAGGGGTAATAAGTAAGAAGTAAGAAGTTAGGGATAAATAAATCGGTAAATACAAGAATGTAAATTAACTTAGGAGTGTAAGTACCTTCTTCTTATTCCTACTCACTACTCACTATTCACTACTCACCTTAATATAGTTGTTTGAAAAATCCAAAATTATGTGACTATGCAAATACTTTCAAAACCTTCTAATCAATTAATTGGCATAGTAGCAACCGCTACTGTAATGACAGGTACAATTGCCATTTATGGAATCTCCCAAATTAACTTTTTGAGTCCACCAGAAACACCTGTCATCGAAACACAGCCCGTAGTAAAAAAAGTCACTGCCCTTGGAAGATTGGAACCACAAGGAGAAGTAATTAACTTATCCGCACCTTTGACACTCGATGGTGATAGGGTTGCAAAACTATTGGTATTTGAAGGTGACAAAGTAAAAGCGGGAGATGCGATCGCAATTTTAGATTCCCAAAAAAGATTGCAAGACGAGGTATTGCAAGCAAAAGAACAAATTAGGATGGCGCAAGCTAAGTTAGCGCAGGTAAAAGCAGGTGCAAAAACTGGACAAATTCAGGCGCAAGAGGCAACTATTGCACGTTTACAAGTAGAAAAAACTACTCAAATAAAAGCACAAAAAGCCACTATTGCACGTTTACAAGCAGAAAAAACCACGGAAATCGCGGCACAAAAAGCCAGTATTGGGCGCTTGCAAGCAGAGCTTAATAATGCTAACGCTGAATATAAACGTTATGAAAAACTTTTTACCGAAGGTGCAATTTCTATATCGTTGCGAGATAGCAAACGTTTAAATTTACAAACCGCACAACAGCAACTTTCGGAAGCACGAGCAAATCTCAACCGCATTCAAGCATCAAGAGAGCAGCAACTTTCGGAAGCACGAGCAAATCTTAACCGCATTCAAGCATCCGGAAACGAACAAATTACAGAAGCTAAAGCTACTTTAAATCAAATTAGCGAAATTCGTCCGGTGGATATTCAAGTAGCGCAAACTGAAGTAGATAATGCTAAAACTGCGTTAAAACTAGCAAAAACTAACTTAGAAGAAGCTTACATTCGCGCACCGATAGCTGGACAAATTCTTAAAATTCATACGCGAGAAGGAGAGAAAATGGCTAATGAAGGTATCGCCGAATTGGGAGAAACTCAACAAATGATGGTAGTTGCAGAAGTATACCAAAGCGATATTGAGAAAGTTAAATTGGGACAAAAAGCTTTAATTACCGCACAAGCTTTCTCCGGTAAATTACAGGGAGAAGTTTCTCATATTGGTTTACAAATTAACAGACAAAACGTCTTTAGCAACCAACCAGGAGAAAATTTAGATCGTCGGGTGGTTGATGTAAAAATTCGTCTCAATCCAGAAGCAAGCAAACGCGTAGCAAGTTTTACTAATTTACAAGTTCAGACGGAGATTGAATTATGATTTTGAATAATTCAATTTATAACGAATGTTTGATATATATTTTGAACTTTTGATTTATTTATAACGAATGTCTGATATAAGGAAAATGGAGTAGAGCGCAAATGTTTTTGCAAAATAAATGGTGGGTAATAGCAGAATCAAAAGCAATCGGTAAACAACCAGTTGCACTCAAAAGACTGGGTGAAGACTTAGTTTTATGGCGAGATAATAACGGGAAAATAGTTTGTCAAAGCCAATATTGTGCTCATCGCGGCGCAAGTCTGGCATTAGGTAAGGTAGTTGGAGGCTGTATAGAATGTCCATATCATGGTTTTCGTTTTGCAGCAGAAGGAAACTGTACATTAATACCTTGTGAGGGAGAAGATACTCGCATAAGCAACAAAATGCGGGTGAAGAATTATGTAGTGCGAGAGATTCACGATTTAATATGGCTGTGGTGGGGAGAAGAGAAATCGAATTATCCACAGATACCTTGGTTTGGAGAATTGGAGGATAATCCCCGACGCTGGGCTTCGGGTACCATGAATTGGGATATTCCTTTTAGTAGAGCAATAGAAGGCTTACTCATCGACTTACATCATGTAGCTTTTGCTCATCATAGAGTTGCTTGGTTATCCGGTTTTAGTTCTGCAACATTACTTAAACCTTTTGCAGTAGAAGTTAAAGACGAAATAATTCATAGTTGGGGAGACTTAAAATCACAGCCAAGTAATAAGAAAAAGAGTATTTTCAAATTTGAACACTGGCTTAACTTTCCGAATTTAGCATTATTTGATTTTGGTTTTGCTGGAATAAAGCTGTTTGTAATTGCCACACCAATAGATAAAGATAATACCCGGGCATATTTTCGTTACTATACCCCATTTGGTAATCCTTGGATAAGTCGGTTAGTTTCGAGATTATTTGTCTGGGTTGAATTGAATTTTGTGCAGCCAGATGACTATAAAATTCTCAGTTCAAGTAAGCCGCAAGAAAGTGGTTTAAGAGCAAATAATTTTGTTCATGCTGATAAAGCAATAGTGATGTGGCACAAAATGTATGAAACTCAAATGAGTTAGTTGTTAGTTGTTAATCGACGAATTTCATAATTTAAAATCAAAATTCAACATGTAAAATACAGAGTATCATGAATACAGAAATTATCCGTTTAGAAGAAGCGCAAATTGATCGAGCAAGTGAAACTCTTATTGATGCATTCAGTAAAGATCCAATTTTTCAGTACATTCTACCCCAAACAATTAGTAAAAGAGATAAAATATCCCGCATTTTTTCAGAAGTTAATTTACGCTATTGTCAACCATTAAAGAACGTATACACGAATCCAGAAATTAAAGGTATAGCAGTTTGGATACCGCCAGGAGAATATCCTTTAAACTTCTGGAGATTATTAAGACTAGGATTCTACAGGATTCCACTTCTCCTCGGATTTAAGAAACTAAGAAAATTTATAACCTTATTTTCATTATTTGAGAAATATCATAAAGAGGATATGCATCAACCGCATTGGTATTTATTAATCTTAGGAGTATCCGAAGCTTCTCAGGGGCAAGGGATTGGTAGCTTATTGATTCAACCAATTCTTGAACAAGCAGATAAAGAAAACTTACCTTGTTATTTAGAAACATCAACAGAAAGAGCCGTCCGTTTTTATCAAAGACATGGCTTTGAAATTCTGAGAAAAATAGAAAAACCAATTTCATTATGGACGATGAAAAGAGAACCAGTGAATAAAAAATTGAAATCATAAAACTTCTAACTCATCACTTCTAACTTTTAACCATGTTACGTAAACTATTTCGCCGCACGCCTTTAGCATGGCTGCAATTGAAAAAAGAGAAAACGCGTCTCGCAGTTGCTTTAGCGGGAATTGCTTTTGCTGATATGTTGATGTTTGTACAATTAGGATTATTAGATGCACTTTTTGATAGTGCTACTAAACCTCATCAAACATTGGAAGCCGATTTAGTTTTAATTAATCCTCAATTCCAAACTTTATTCTCAGTAAAAAGCTTTTCTAGAGAAAGATTGCAGCAAACTTTGGCATATGAAGGTGTAAAAACCGTACGTCCTTTATATATTAATACCGCTCAATGGCGCAATCCAGAGACTCGTATTAATAGAGCAATTTTAGTATGGGGAATCGATCCGATAAATCCTCCTTTTGATTTCCCAGAAGTTAACCAACACTTAGGTAAATTGAAGCAACTAGATCGAGTAATATTCGATCGTGCATCAAGACCAGAATATGGTCCAATCCCTGATTTAATTAAACAAAAAGGAAGCTTAGAAACCTTAGTCAACGAACAAACTATCCAAGCAATTGGTTTATTTCAAATGGGTGCTTCCTTTGCCGCAGATGGAAATATTATTAGCAGTGATTCGACATTTTTAAAATTATTTCCAAATCGTCAACCAAATCAAATTGAAGTTGGTTTAATAAAGCTGAATGCAGATGCAGATGTAAAGAAACTACAATCGCAACTAAAAGCTAATTTACCTAACGATGTTAGAGTGCTTACACCACAGGAATTTGCTCAAACAGAGAAAGATTATTGGGGAAATCAAGGAATTGGATTTATTTTCGGTATTGGGGTAGTAGTGGGCTTTATCGTCGGGATTGTAATTGTTTATCAAATCCTTTATTCTGACGTTTCCGAGCACTTACCCGAATACGCCACACTTAAAGCAATGGGATACAGCGATGGCTATTTAATGGTGATGCTGATGCAGGAAGCTTTGATCATGTCAGTACTAGGATTTTTACCAGGAATGTTACTTTCCATGGGATTATATCAAATTACTTTTGCTGCAACTTTATTACCAATTGCAATGAAAATTGATCGTGCAATTTTTGTACTAGTATTGACAATAATTATGTGCAGTTTTTCAGGTGGAGTTGCAATGCGAAAACTACAAAGTGCAGATCCTGCTGACGTTTTTTAGATGTAAATAACTAACATTTTAA
>JBCCSG010000032.1:0-34214 GCA_039200565.1 Cyanobacteria bacterium P01_D01_bin.50
CACTAAAAGCCATCTATAGTCGGCTTTAGACGACGCAGGTTTGTTAGCCTGGGAATTTATTCCAAGGCAGTGAAGGAAAGCGTCGTTGAGCTTGAGGTGCTGTTCGGTTGGCTAGGGAACTTGCCAAATCCTTTGATGATAATTATCGATATCTGCGTAAGGATCTACAGGTGGGTGTGAACTATCGTGATGATGGTGATGGTGGTCGTGAGAATGTCCGTGTTCGTGATTATCAGATACAGCAGCCCTGCGGAATTTACATATCTCGCAATTCATCTTTACTTCCCCGAGTTGAGTTTCGATTTCTCGTTCTCGGAGTACAGTTAATAATTCTGGCTGCAAACCGATTTCCGGTAAGGTTGCGATCGATATATCTGGGTATTGCTCTTGTTGCTGGACTGCAATGTTAAAGATTTTTTTCACTAATGCACCTGTGAACAGGAAGTATGGTAAGACAATGATACGTTTCGGTTGATATAAACGAGCGCGTTGAAAACCTTCTTCTAATCTCGGGTGGGTAATGCCGATAAAGCAAGTTTCAACGGTAGAATAACCGCTACCTTCCCAGATTATCCGAGCTAGTTTGAATACATCGCCGTTGGCATCGGGATCGCTCGAACCCCTACCAACAAATAAAAGTACAGTATCCTGACGCGAAATTTGTTGGGGATTATATTCTGGTTTGTCGAGTGAGGCTAGGCGATCGCGCCACAGTTCTATAAGTGCAGGTGTAATACCGAAATGTCTTCCGTAGTGAAATTTTAACTGTGGGTATTTTAATCTAGCACGGTCTAATTCGTTAGTAACGTCAAATTTATTATGGCGTGCGGCAAAAAGCAAAATTGGCAGGGCGGAAAGTTCGCTGTAGCCATTCTTAATACACTCTTCTACACCTTCTTGAATTGTGGGAGCGGTTAGTTCCAGAAAACAAGGTAATACTGGACGAGAATTGTCTAAGGCTTGGTAAGCGCTAGCAAAATCTAACAAAGCCTGCTTTCCTTGTGCGTCTCTTGTACCATGTCCAATCATCAACAAAGGACGCTTCATTGGTAAAGGAGGTAATTGCAGATTTTGCAGATTTGCGTATTTCAAGTTAGCCAAATTTGAATTCACGATAATTTGCATTGTCTTAAGTCGGCCCCTCTCCCGTGCAACGCAGGAAATAAAGTGAGCGAGCAACAAATAGGCGTTCTGGCTTAGATGATTAAGAGTGAGGAGTGAGGAATTAGGAGTGAGGAGTTAATAATTGTATACATTAGATTAACTTATCCACTAACCATAACTACTTTCAAATCAACTCATAACTTCTTTACAGCTGCGGCACAGCCCCGGAATTGCACCGAAGTTTCCCTAATCTGTTACGGTTCACGTTTGCTTTGTTATTTTAACGGAATCTGTGGACGTTGCGAAATGCGATAGTAGGGGATAACGGAGATAGCACAATAAGCATGAGTGTAAATTTCAACTTTTGGGTAAAAATCTTTATTAAAGTAAAGATATAAAGATATGGTGACAGAGAATATTTAAATACAATATAATTAGTATAATTGCTGAAACAAAATATGTATTCAGTTTGTATTTGTGGCGGCTTTTAATTTATTAAAAACGTCTTAATAGCCTTATTTGAATTATCCTTCAAATATACATTACTTCAATATCAAGTATAATATAAAACAACTATTTTCCAGGTAATAATGAATTTAATCTATTTACACATCACCGGAGGGGTAAAAAGTCAAGTATTATTTCTGAAATGCTGTGGTTGCAGTTAGTAGCTGAGTACATAGCCATATCAAATTTCTAAGTTATTGGGAGCCATTTAGATGAAAAGGCAAATTCTTAGTGTAAAAATTGCAGTCACCACAGTTTTATTAAGTACTTTCCCAGTGTTAACTAATAGAGTAAAGAAAGTTGTATTGCATAAAGTTGATCGGATTGAATATCAAGCTGTCAAAATTGATAATTCGATTGATGCAATGTTAAATCCCGAACAAGGTGGTGTAAGACCAATGCCGCCACCACCACCTTGGATTCCTCCAGTGTCCGAAGGTATGATGAACAAAATGCCGCCAAGTTATACACCATTATTACCTACTCCAAAAAAGTATACACCAATGCGACATTTACCACCGTCAGTACCTAGAATGACTCCGACTGTGGATTCGGAAGATCGCGTTATCAACACACCCCCTCTTCCCATTCGCTGAGATGTGTTTATATGTATAGCCAGTCTTGATGATATTTTTCAGTTTACTGCCCTTCTGCTTATCGATTACCTATAAAATGTCTCCCCCTCTTCCCCCTGATTGAATTAGGTAATCATAAAGCCGAGAAGGGAGTAATTTTTAATCCCGAATTCGCTCCTGTCGAAAACCTTCTACACCACCAGTGGTAAACCAATATTCCCAAGTTCCTCCAGAAGCATCTAACCAGTTATTAAGGTCAAAATAACCACTTCCTTCTGGGGTACCTTGAATTTTATAAACTTTAACAGCTCGTCCACGATTATCCCAAATTAAAGGTAAATCTGGTTTTATTTGTTCTGGTAACGCGCCATTAGTTTGTAAAAAATAGGCATCTTGTCCCCTATCTGAATCATTGCCAAAAACTCGAGCAATTCCGTTTTCATCAATGGCTGCAAAGGCACCTTCTTCTAAACCAATACCGTAAACGGGATTATCTTCAAGCACCATAATTCGGGCCATTAATCCTAAAATTCTCCCATATCTTGTCTCGGGATGATTATCATTACATCTATCTAAATGAGTGTCAGTAATCACATTTTTCAGATAAGGAACTTGGAGAAAATTACTGCGATAAATATCTTGAGTATTGGGATGAAAAGGATCGTTTAAAATTTCTGAACTCAACAATCCTCGCCTAGAAGGAGCATAATAATAATCTCCTAAAATTGCCATTCCAGCACTAGTTCCAGCTACGGGAATTTTTTTATGATTAATTAAGTAATTAATTGCATCTTCTGTAGCTGTACCTTCCCAAAAATCTTCGTATTTATTTTGATCGCCACCAGCAAAATACAAAGCATCTGCATCTCTAATATATTGCACCACCTCTGGGTTATTGGCTGCTTCTCGACTGTCAATAGAAAGCTCCGCTGCGGAATTGATTAAATCTCTATAATTGTCTACAACCCATTGAGCCTGTCTGCCAATTCCACCGCAACGTAGAACTAAATAATCTCCCCGATTGGCTTGTTTAAGAAACCATAGAGTGGCGGCATCTTCCCCTACAGTTCCCTCTTCTGCACCACCAATCAAAAGAATAGCAGGTTTTGCACAAGAGCTATGAACTTTACCATCCTCTAAAAAATATTCAAAGCGATCGCGATCGTCAGTTTTTCTGAAGTCTGGGAATTTTCTTGCCATAATGCGACTTTGGGACTAAATGTTTATATAGCGAATTTTAGTTGAGTTAAGTACACATTAAAGCCCATCCCCCTCTCTTTTCCAAAGTATCAAGGAGAGGTACAATAGTTTGGGGTAAGCTAAGCGCCTGTATTGTAGCGTTTTTCACTTGGATGTAATACAAGTTTAACCTCATCCTGGTTGCTCTCTAAAGCGTCGCAAAGGGATGTGCGATTATTCTCAGGGTGAGCTTTTGAGCGAATTTGACTCAATCGAAAAGTCCTATATACACAACTAGAAAGCACTATATCGAGGCATTGTATAAGTTAATGAAAACTCTCATCCATAAATATAGTATGGCAAGATGTCTCATTTTGTTCAGTTTAATGTAGTTGAACTAGTGCTTCACCTTCGTCAACGAAAGCGGGGTTAATTGTAAGAAAAAAAAGTAATTTTCTCGAACAGCCTCCCCTGCTCCCCTTGCTCCCCCTCCTTGCCCTCACCAAGGCTTAGTTGGTTTGCTAGAGTACTAGGGCTTTAAGTGGACATCATATTAATACTAATTGGACAAGATACTATATATTAAAAATTAGCATTTCTTCAATTGAATACAGGTAAAATCAAAGAAATGCTGCAATAAAATACTCAGACATGATTATTCACAGTTCAAAATATTCATCCACACTGATATCTCCTAAGCAGATTTGGATACTAAACCTTTTTCCTGGTTCGCCTTTAAAAGGTTTCAATTGAATGTAATTATCTTGAATTCTGGAAGTGACTTCTTGGAGATATTTACCAGTTTTAGACAGCAAAATTAATTTGGTATTGTGTGGTAAAAATCTTTCTTCAGGCATTGGATATAACTGAGCTAAAACACTAATTTTATCTTGACTGTCATCATTTTGCTTGTCAGGTGATATATTGACTAACAGCGCAACCTTTTTAGAATCTACATCTATACCTAAGTCAAGAATTTTTGCTTTCTTGACACCTGCATCAACACTTCGGGTGCTCAAAGCTAAATTTAATTCTGGGTTGAAAAAAGAATCTATTGTTTGCCAGCCTTCATCAATTACTCCTTGCAACCATTGACTTAATTTAGTGGTAGTTGCCCGTACAACTTTCGATAACTTTTCACTGACTTGAGCAACTTTATTCTCAACTACGAGTAAAGTATTCTCAACTACGGGTAAAGCAAATTCTGATGCTTGCACGTAACGGTGATAGGATAATAAGTGGTTTGGTTCAAGATCGAATAAATATAGTGGTATTTGATAACAACCATCACTTGTGGGCTGTTCTAGATTACTTTTAATTTCCAATAATTGGTTATGAGGTAAAAAGCCCTTTATTATTACCTCTTCCTCTTCTTCTAAAACTTCTAATAGTACATAAAAATGGGCTGCTAAATTTGGATTTTCAATTACCTCTTGTGGTATGTTAACAATCTCATCGAGCAAATGTTCAGTTGCGATAGTACAAAACTTGAACTCATCAACTTTGAGATTCCCAGCAGTTGCGATCGCGCTGATATCTCTAGAAATTACTTTACTCGGGTTACTTACACCGACTGCTGGAGAAATTCCATCACTTAACCATGTTTCAAAGGCAAGTAGTGCCAATGTATTTAGATAGCCTTGCCAAGAATCACTGGTGTTAGTCGTATTTACAGAGTTTAATTGTTTTGCCAATAAAAAATGTTCGGGTTCTAACCAAACAGTTTCTGGTAAAAAAAGTCTTAAATCTTGAGAATAAGTTGAATTAGACATGGTTTAATTAGTAGGGGGTGAATTTTACTTTGCTTACAAAGAGAAATAGATGTAAGTAAGCAAAACTTATGCAGTTTATCGCGATTATCATGCAAAATCGTGGAGTACTTGTTGCTTGCTTATAGACAAAAAATGTTTCCAATTCTGTATATAACCATACTGCTCCATTAAACTGATCCAAAACTACTATTATCTAGACTTAACTCCGATATTAATAATTAGGAAGCGAGCATTGAGGCATATTTTTATTGTGGGGTGTGTGACACTTAGTAATAATAAGGCATGAGGGTACGGCACCAACCAGTTATTGTGACAATTTCGTAAGCCCTGATAATTTGGCTCTTAAACTTAAAACCTGGGGTTGCAGCTAGAATTTAACCTTAATTCAAAACTATTTGCCTCTTACCTGATAAAAAAAATGACTTACGCAACTAATACAGCATGGCATAAATAAGGTACCGGTTTTAAAAGGTTGAAACCCTTATCCTATAATAATTTGAATGCCAGACTTTTGATCTTTGACCTGTAGCGGAGGCAAAAAGCAGTGAAGCAGCGAGCGCTTGAGGGTTTTCCCACTCGCTGTTGCTGTTAGCAGAGCATCTCCCTCCGGAAGATACCCGAAGGGCAAACGTTTCAGGTATAGTAACTGGTTAAGTTAATTGGCGAGCTATTAAATCAATGCTATTTATCTCCTCGTTAGCGAAGTCTGAAACCGTTATTTTGAAGTTCGTTTACAAATATTTGTGGTTTACTGACATTCTTCGATATAACAACGAAGTTGCTCGGCATAAGCGCTACTCATCGTTCGATTTTTTCCCGCTCTAATTTCTTCGGCAGCTTCTTGAAAAATTTCTCCATCAACATAGGATTCAATTTGTTCGCTCAAAGTTTTCAGATAATGTGCTTTAGGTGGGATTTCTGTTAAACCTTTTTCTGCGGCTAACTTCAAAATACGTTCTAACATCTGCTCTACAGTTTTAGTACGCACTTTTGATAAAAGTTCTCCAGGATTCAAAACTCTTCTGGCTTGATCCCAACCTGTCATACCCAATTCCGGAGCAATGTTTTTTAAAGACATTGCCTTACAGTAATATAATTGCAATCCCTGAATATACTTTTGAGCAAAAGGCCCATATTTCTTACTTTTTTGTAATTTTTGAATATTAATTTCTACTTGTTGTTTAATTGTTTCAGTTAAAGTTGAATAAAGATCTTCGCGTAAAAACTTTAAAAACTCTTGCTGTTCTACATCTACTTCATTTAGAGATGAGCTAGGTAAATCGCGTCTCGGTACATAGGTTCCACTTTCAACATCATATATATCTAAAGATTCTCTAGAACTCCAAATATCGTATCTTCTAAGCT
Organism: Cyanobacteria bacterium P01_D01_bin.50; assembly: GCA_039200565.1. Lineage (GTDB taxonomy): Bacteria > Cyanobacteriota > Cyanobacteriia > Cyanobacteriales > Nostocaceae > Rivularia. The sequence continues at coordinate 6,503 of JBCCSG010000032.1, forward strand.
CTACAATAATTTGTTTGAGTTCTTTCATCAATTGCCCGGGGGTTTCGATCCAAACTTGCTGCTGGTGCAAATAAGCTAACATTTCTTGCAATTGGGCATTAGTTGGATCGGGACATTTTTTGATTCCCCTGGTTTGTGCTTGCTGCCTGTCTCGACGATAAACAGCATGAAAAGCTTCAACAACGTGCCGACATTGTGTTGATAAGCGTTCAAGTTGTTTCTTTCTAGTTTTATTTAATAGCGCCCAATCACTTATGTGCTTAAAACCAAACTCTGATAAAAATTTCTTTAATTCGGGATTTTGTTTTGTTTGCAAATACGCCCAATTATCTAAGCTCATCCGAGATTGTAAATCGGCATTAAATGTTTGCAAAACGGTGACAGAAAATAACTTAAAATTTGTTGCCCTAATTTGACGATCCTTATCTATCATTAGTTGAGTTTTAGCATCTTCGTCTAAAACAATTAACTTTTGTCCATCATCATTGAGAACAAACGGTAATAAATCCCGATAAGTAAATTGCTTTTCGCCACTAAATAAAGAAGCTATTTTTTTACATTCTTTTAATATCGGTTCGGAAACATAACATCTGAGACAAAGCCCTGCCTGGGCACGCTGAATCAAATCCACTGGATTTTTTTTTGCGTTAAAATATGTTAATAAAGTATTCTGAGTGTCACCATTTTCGATCTCGGGGGCTTGACTACTTGCAAATTCTTGAGCCACGTTCACCTGAACTTGTTTATACCCCAACTTCTCCGCTGCAGGATTAATTCGCCAAATTTTCCAATATCTTGATGAAGGATTCATATTCGCTGCACTATCCATCGAAAGTAAGTTTTTAAACAGTTCTATTATTTATATGAGGGTTCGCAGATCAAAAATATGCAGGTTTATGCTAATTTTGAATGTAAATTGAGATTATTTTTGCATAAGTCAACCTATTCTATTACTCTAACCTCTTTTATCACTCTGGAGACAAAATCTCAAAAATAGCTATAACTTTGATTGAGTCAAGGGATTTGGGGTAATTTATCCCTTACTCTTCAAATCCAAAAGTATGAATTACCCAGGGCTAAGAGTAGCCTTCAACATTCTTGAACTAATTCCTAATCGCGAATTTGCCCTCAAAGTAATGGGCAGGCTTGCGATATTAAAAGTGATTGAATAATAAAATAAATTACGCAGTTAGTAAAACCTGTCCATTACCTAGATATGGGCAACCATTCATTGAACGTCATTTTAATTTCGCAATTCTCTCCTAAACGCTATCTTCCTGCAAATGCGCCTCTTACAGGCATTGAGATTCCAGCGTTGCTGAAAAATCTTGCTATTGACGAGAACTGAATGTAATCAGTTTTAACTAAGTCTAAGAGTACATTCCAAAATCAATTTTTGATTGACTAAAGAATAAGGCTGGATTTCTAAAGCTCGTTTGAAAGCATTTATTGCTCTTGCGTACTCTCCAAGGGCTGCATAACATAAGCCCATACCGTGAAGTGCACCGAAATGCAATGGATTAAGTTCCACTGCTACTCGAGTATCAGCTAAAGACTTTTCGTACTCCGCATTAGTGTAGTAAAGAAAAGCACGGCGATTCCAAGCTTCTGCAAAATCGGGTTGATTTTCAATTAACTGCGTCAGTATTTCTTCGGCTTCGGTAATTTTACCTCCATCCAGCAGTTTTTGGCTAGTTTCTATTTGTTCTAACCCATAAACTCCCTTTTGCTGAAACCATAAACGCCATAATTTCCGAGTCGCTTCTTCACGAACGACTTCATCCGGATTTTTCAAGTCTTCAAGTAAGGAGTTGATAAATAAAGAATCCATGAAGTTTATTGTTGAGTATTGAGAGTATCTATTTAAATTTAATCTCGCACAAATTTGACTCAAAATACAGGATTTTACTTACTTTTAATGTTTGCCTTTAAATTACTACTATAAAATTCTTTATGGTTTTTTTGTAACTTCTAATACTGCTTTTTGTTCCCAGTTTAATTTAGCCATATTTAAGCTAAAAATTCATATTTTTATTACAGAAATTATCACAAAAATTAACCATTTATAGTTGACAAAATGATGTTTATTGATGCTTGATAAAAACATAACAAAAAATTAATCCCTATGTCATCTTCAAACAATATTTCAAAGCATATTGTACTTACTTCCCATCCCAGCCAGTTTGGTCCCAAACCCATTCCCATTCGCTGGGGGGCAAAGGATGCCATGGAACGAGGCCCGGCGATCGCCACTTTAACCAATTCTTCGCATCGTAATGTAGTTGGTACTCATTCGGGAAATTACTCAGTATATCGAGCTTTAGCTGTTGCTAGCGGTGCTCTGCAAGCAAACCATCGAGCGGATTTAACTAACACGTCTCCTGTGGAACATATTGGTCCTCATCCGAGCTGGTTTGATGGCGATAAAATTGTTTCTATGGACCCATTTGGGGCAATTGTAGGTGAGGTATTCACACCATATTACGAACAGGGATACGATATCCGTCCTACCATAGCTATCACTAAGGCACATATTAATATGCCAGAGTTACACGATGCTATAAGTAAAGGGCGGTTACAAATTGATGGCAAGATTATGAAGTCGGGTGGCGATTTAGTTGTGACGAAAGCCGCCATCGAACCAGTTTGGTATTTACCCGGAATTGCCAAACGCTTTAATATTACTGAGGCAGAATTACGCCGCGCTTTATTTGAACAAACCGGAGGAATGTTTCCGGAATTGGTGACGCGATCGGATTTAGAAGTATTTTTACCACCGATTGGCGGTTTAACAGTATATATTATTGGTAATGTTGCGGATATTACTAATCCCCAAAAGCCGGTAGCGGTGCGCGTACATGATGAATGTAACGGCTCTGATGTCTTCGGTTCCGATATTTGCACCTGCCGCCCTTATTTAGTCCACGGTATTGAAGTTTGCGTACAAACCGCACAAAAAGGAGGAGTTGGTGTCATTGTTTACTATAGAAAAGAAGGGCGTGCCTTGGGGGAAGTAACTAAATTTTTAGTTTACAATGCCCGCAAGCGTCAAGAAGGTGGAGATACCGCCGATGCATATTTTAACCGTACCGAATGTGTAGCAGGGGTTCAAGATATGCGTTTTCAGGAATTAATGCCAGATGTGTTGCACTGGTTGGGTATTACTCGCATCGATCGCATGGTATCAATGAGTAATATGAAATTCAATGCTATAACCGAATCTGGGATTGAAATTGTCGAACGGATTCCCATACCTGAAGAATTAGTTCCCGAAGATGCGCGAGTAGAAATTGAAGCGAAGAAAGCTGCTGGTTACTATAGCGACACAGAGGTACTTGATACAGAGGATTTATCTGAGGTGAAAGGGCGTTCTTTGGAGCAGTGAACAGTGAAGAATTAAGGGTGAGCAGTTAGCAATCGATGGGCTGTTTTCGGTTAAATCAGCTACTTAGTATAGAGCATTAAGACAAAATTTACTGTAGATTACAGTATTCGCAATAAAGCATGAAAAACCGGGTTTTTGAATAATCCTAAAAGGAAAAGCATAATTATTGATTTAGAAACCCGGTTTTTTGTGTCTGGATGAATAAAAACTACCTGCAATCTATACTTTTAATAGTTATTACCTAAACCTTATCCTGTCTTCATATTTTTAAGTGAAAATTTCGAGTATAAAAGATAAAAACCTATAAGTAATTAAAAATTTTTTTAACTCATACTTCATACTTATTCTGTGGGTGTGTCTTTTAGGGAATTAATCAATGGAAAAATCAACGCTCGATCCTATAGCTTATTTGCGATCGCCTTCTTGCATTCGCGAACGTTGTAGACAATTATACGATTATGTAATTGCTGGAAAATCTCAGTATTTTGCTTGCGATTTAACGCAGTTGGAAAGGGTAGCAGATTATGTAATTGAGGTAATACGTGGGGAATACCCAGATTTACAGATTCCGTTTCACAGTCGCTGGCGACATTTTGAAGCTGGAGAAATACCGCGTTTAACTTGGTTAAATGAAAAGTTAGCTCGCTCTTCGCCTATAGAAAAAGCGATCGCAAAATATGATTTAGCAATTATTAGCGTTTTATTGGATGCAGGTGCTGGTAAAAATTGGCAATATACCGAACCCGAAACTCAATTAATTTTTGCACGCTCTGAAGGATTAGCTATTGCTAGTTACCAGATGTTTTGTCAGGGAATCTTTTCCAGTGATTCTAACAATCCTTTACAAGTTGATGCTCAAAAACTGCAAAATTTAACAGAAGAAGAATTTAATATAGGATTTCAGATAAATCAAAATAATCCCTTAGTTGGACTAAATGGTAGATTAAAATTATTGCAAAAATTAGGACAAGTTTTACTTAGTTTACCAGATATATTTGGTCAAAAAAATCCTCGTCCTGGCAATTTAGTCAATTACCTTTTAGTTGAAGAAAAGAATAATCAACTACCGGCAGCAACAGTATTTAATGCAGTATTACAAGGATTCAGCGATATTTGGGCTGGACGTATAGAAGTAGATGGAGTTAACTTGGGGGATGTTTGGTTTCATAGTGCCCTCGCCAATGATGGTTTAATACCCTTTCACAAACTTTCACAATGGCTGACTTACTCGCTTTTAGAACCGCTAGAGGAGCTTGGATTAGAAATTATTAACTTAGATGATCTCACCGGCTTAGCAGAATATCGTAACGGCGGATTATGCCTCGATTTAGGACTTATTAACATCAAAAACCCAGATATCTTATCCCATTCTCATCAGGTTGCATCAGAAATTATAGTCGAATGGCGTGCCTTAACCGTGATTTTATTAGACATTATCGCCGCCAAAATACGAGAAAAACTGAATATGAATAATTCAGAATTACCCTTAGTAAAAATTTTACAAGGGGGAACTTGGACGGCAGGAAGAAAAATCGCCGCCGAATTGAGAAAAGATGGTGTCCCCCCTATACCAATAGAAAGCGATGGGACAGTATTCTGAAAGTTATCAATTATTAATTACCAGTATCATCCCTTTTATCAGCGATAATTTATGCAACAAGTAACCCTAATTAAACATCCTTTAATTCAACACAAATTAACACTTATACGTAAAGCCGATACCAGCACGGCGAAATTTCGCACCCTCCTCAAAGAAGTTAGTTTATTACTAGCCTATGAAGTAACCCGAGATTTACCGTTGAAATCGGAAGTAATTCAAACACCCATTGCCGAAATGAACGCTCCAGTACTTGCTCCGGAAAAAAAGTTGGTAATTATTTCCATACAACGAGCGGGACAAGGTATCTTAGATGGAATGCTCGAATTAATGCCAACTTCAAGAGTCGGACATATTGGACTTTATCGCGATCCAAAAACACTAATTCCGATAGAATATTATTTTAAAGTTCCGGGGGATATAGAAAAGCGAGATGTATTAGTAGTCGATCCAATGTTAGCAACTGGTAATACAGCAGTAGCAGCAGTGGAACGTTTAAAATCAACTTTACCTCCATCCATCAAATTTGTTTGTTTATTAGCTGCACCAGAAGGTATCGAACATTTTTGTCAAGCCCATCCAGACGTACCAATTTTCACTGCCGCTATCGACGAAAGATTAGATGAAAATGGCTATATAATCCCCGGTTTAGGTGATGCTGGCGATCGAATGTTTGGTACAAAATAGTTATTAGTTTGTAATTTTGTTTGAATAAAGACAGTCATTTAGATTTTAAACACGTAGCTCCCAACAACTAACAACTAACAACTAACAACTAACAAACTACTCTTTCAAATACCGCACGATAAACAGGTTCGTTTTTCTCTAAGGTAAATAATTCTCTTTCCGTTGCTACTGGCAGGGGATTTTCTGCTAACCAATCTTCATTTTGTCTTTGAAAAGCAGAGTTTTCGCTAAAGCGATCGCACATCTCTAACGCCACAAATTTCACATCGGATTGTAAAAATACTGTGCCTCCTGGTGCTAGATAATTAGCTAAATCTGCCACTAATTCCGGTTGTGCAACGCGCCTTTTAGCATGGCGATTTTTGAACCAAGGATCGGGAAACTGAATTGTCACTTGCTGTAAAATTCCTTCTGCTAGAGAAGATAGCAGCGGCTTCAACGAGTTATTTGCATTGCAAAATATGTAGTGTAAATTTGTCAATCCCAACTCAGAGCACATTTTGTTCGCTGCTTCTACCAAAGGTTTGCGAATTTCTAAACCTAGAAAATTACAATTGGGTTTTAGCTGTGCCATATCAATTAAAAATTTACCTCTAGCACAACCAATATCTAACAGTAAAGGTTGATTTGCATCTACATAAACTTTTTCCCAATCAATGGAATTACATGGTGTTTGATATTTGATTGCAAATGGATTAACGTGTTGACGAACTCTAACGCGATTCATAATTAGTGAACAATGAGCAGTGAACAATGAGCAGCGAGCAGTAAACACTTATTAATATTCATAACTCCTAACTTTTTCCTCCGTTACTACCAAGACTTATTTTTTTAGCTAAATATTTACAAATATTAAATAATAACATTCTTATGCCACATGGCTAAGCAAGGGTTATACTCTATTTCAAAAGAGTTATTTTACACCCTCATATAAAATTTATAAGGTAAATGAGTCTAAATTTCCGTTTTGCGATCGCGAGTGATTTACACGTTGCACTTCCCCATACTATCTGGGATCATCCCAGTCGCTTTCACTTAGTAGAAGTTAGTATCCCGGCTTTTGAAAGTGTATTAGAACATTTGACACAACTAGATTTAGATTTTCTATTGTTGCCAGGAGATTTAACTCAACACGGCGAATCAGAAAATCATACTTGGTTGCAAGAGCGTTTGGCAAAATTACCTTTTCCGACTTATGTTATACCAGGTAATCATGATGTTCCCGTTCTCAATGCCAACGAACAATCGATAGCTTTTAAGGATTTTCCGCATTTTTACCGTAAGTTTGGTTACAAAGATACGCAACAGCTTTACTATACTTGTGAATTATTGCCTAAAGTTAGATTAATTGCTCTTAATTCTAATAACTTTGACTTGGAAGGTAAGCAGATAGGGCGTTTGGATGACGAGCAGTTGCATTGGTTAGAAAAGGTTTTAGCAGCAGCTAGCGATGAATTAATTCTGGTGATGGTTCATCATAACGTAGTCGAGCATTTGCCCAATCAAGCCCGTCACCCAATGGCAAACCGCTATATGCTAGATAATGCACCGGAACTGTTGCAAATTCTCCGACGTTACAAAGTTCAATTAGTTTTTACCGGACACTTACATATCCAAGATATAGCTTATCAAGATAATGTATATGATATCACTACAGGTTCTTTAGTAAGTTATCCCCATCCTTATAGGTTATTAGATTATCATCAGGATAAATACGGACAAGGTAAGTTACAAGTATCCTCTTACAAAATAAAATCAGTACCGAACTTCCCGAACTTACAGCAAAGTTCGCAGCAATGGATGGGCGATCGCAGTTTTCCCTTTATAGTTAAACTGCTGACTTTACCTCCATTGAACCTTACCCAAGAAAAGGCTGAAGAATTAGCTCCTAGGTTGCGAAACTTCTGGGCAAATATTGCTGCTGGAGATGCATTCTTTGAATATCCCCAATTTCCCGAAAAAGTACGTCACCACTTTGAGAAATATGGCGCAATTAATGCCGATGGTAATCCCGCATTCATTGATAATCACGCAACATTGTTGCTTTAGGGAAGAAAAAAGCAGAGGGAGTAAAGAGGGTAGAAATTTGAGCTTCTGTCCTCATAATTCCTATGCCCCATTCCCATTTTGGCGACAAATCGCAAAAACGGAGGTGTAACCGTGGAGAAAAGTATTACCGCCAACGGGACCAATTTCACCGCCGCAAAAGAATCCTCCTAATGGTATATCTTTGATGTAACGCTGAAATAATGCGGAATCAAAGTTTGGTTGTTGGTAAAGTCCTTTTCCTCTACCCAAACAGGAAAACATTAAAGCACCGTAACAAGGAGAGGATTCAGATACAAATTCATGTTGATATTTTTCGAGCAAGAATTCTAAATCTTGGGCGGAAGTTTGAGCATCACGGAGGTGGAATTGTATACGCTGTCCGGGGCGTAGGTAGTCACCAACAGCGATTGCACCAGCTGTTGGATCCACTCCTAATATATTACGAATTAAGAAGTCTCCCGGCTGTAAATTTTGTTTAAATTCATCCATTGCCACACCTATAGACAATGAGTGTTGAGCAAGGATTTTTTCTTCTTCGCTTAAATTAGCAATCAAATCGCGCAATAGAATTAATGGAACTTGCTCCTCAATCTCTAAGATTATATTGCGATCGCACTTGTTAATTTGATAGGGCGTGCCAATTGGGCGACAGCCTTGAGCAACGATGGTATCTAAAGAAATATTGCCGGTTAACGCTACCCCTACGGTACCCTCTGTGTAAAGCTTGTCGTTGTAGAATAGAGCGATAGAATTTCCCATTCCACCACCGCTAGCTTGCCCTCCTACGGTTACAGAACCCGGATAAGCAAAGTCTAAACCTTTTAATAAGTCATTGATACCGCCCGAGAAATTGCTTGAAAGCAAAATAAATTGGGGTGTGGGGGAAGGTGGTACACCGATCAAATCCATCCAAGCATTGGGCGAACTATCTAAATCGGGCAATCGATCGGCAACAATATGAAACGGATGAATATTGACATCTGGTAAATGGGCCAAAGTCAGCGATACAGCTGCTTGGGCTTCCAATTCTTGAGTTTCTCCCCAATTATTTGTACCAACGACACCGCCACCACTACAGCCAATTAGCACGGGTACATCTAATTGCTGTCTAAGCAAAGGCAAAAATCGGGAGTACTCACTTGTAAAAGCAGACGAGATGAATGCGATTCCTAAATCAGATGAAGCCGATAACTTCCCCACAGCAACTTCAACTACTTCCGAAATCGCTGCCTCCAAAGAAGGACGGGTTGACAAGGCGTTTGTCCACTGCATTTGGTCTGCCATGAATTCTACACTTTTTATATTTTGATGTTTTGAGGCTAATACTTTTTACTTTTATACTCCTGAAAGCATTAATTGCATCTTACAGTAGTTGAGCGTGATGCGTCTCGGTGTGATGCGTGGTTTTATTGTTTTAGCATAAGCTAACTCTTGCAAAGTAGAAATTATCAATCTGTAGTACTTACATCTCTAGATTCTGGTGAAAACCATGGTAAAAATCTTAAAAGTTTAGGTTGAATACTCTGCACACAGGAATATTTGCTGTACCTTAATAATGCCGTTCTACTACATCAAGTTTACTCGCTTGCCCAGTCGCTAGAGTGGTTGAGCGCATCAAAGTGACGAAAGCCGAATTTTTTCTATACTTGTATTAAGCACAATTAACACAACAAAAACTATGAGCGACATCAAAGACAAAATCCAAGAAGAACTTCAAGAAGCTCGCGCTGTTTGCGATACTGAAGGTAACAACTCCGCCGAGTGCGCTGCTGCTTGGGATGCAGTAGAAGAATTACAAGCTGAAGCTTCTCACCAGCGTCAATCTAAGCCCAAAAACTCTTTAGAGAAGTACTGTGATGAAAACCCTGATGCTGATGAGTGCAGAGTTTACGACGACTAGAAATCTAGTTCGTTATCAATTCGCCATTAAGACGACCTCTTTTTCCAGGTAATTAACAGAAACGTTCGAGAATTAGTCTTTTAAATTCATAAACGTTTACATATCTCATTCTTATTACAGGTTTACCCTGTAGTATCCACCTAGGAGGCGCGAGGCGTAGTATTTCCTCCCAGATAAACCCAAAGCAAACCGGACTAAGCTATTGAAGCTTGGGATGTACCGATGTTGTGCTGTTAGGGGTGGGTTCTTCAACTCTCCCGCTAATCTGGGAGGAATTTAGTATTCTATTAGGAATGGCCGCAACTGGCGTATTTTGATTGTAGGGTGCTCGTACACTCACTAGTTTTTAACGAAAGAATAACGCAATCAGTGTACGGCACCAACCAGGGTTTTGTGACAATTGCGGTCATTCCTGTCTATATCAAAGGCAATTGCAATTATTCCTGATTTAGAAGAAGAAAGTTCGTATATATATATTTCATTTCGATATTTTACTTTTCAATGTTGGCTTTATTGGTTAAAGTCTTTAATTATATATCGGAAAAACTATGAACAATGACGTTTGGTTTCGCCCCTTCGTTTGGATGGACTATCGTTTGGCGATTTTATTTACAGTATTAATTCCCTTAGTTTTACTCATTTGGGCATTTGTTCAAAAAGCTGAAGGGATCCAGCGTCTATTGACTATTTACTGGCGAGTCTCAAGTTTACTCGCAATTACAGTTTACTTGTTGATTGGCGGTTTTGGGGTAAGTTTTATTTCATCTTTAATAGCGCGTATCTTAATCCCAATTTCATTATGGTTCTGGATAGACTTAAACGATGAAATTGAGTACGGTTCTGATGGAGCCTTGAAGTTTGTTTTTACCTCTTGGCGTTGGGCTACAAGCATTTATTGTATTTTAGGCGCACTCACAACCATTCCTTTCTTAGGTTGTGCTTTTTCTGAAACGACTCTTGGTACTTCCTATTGCAAAGTTTGGTTGGAAGCACCATTATTATTTAAAGAATATTTCCATCCCAACAATAATACAGGAGACTTAGGCTTTTTAGGTATTGTTGGCTTAATCATCTACGTTCTTTGTCTAAGCTATTTTTTAATATTTAAACTCGGTAAGAAAGGACGTACGGCCGTATCGCAGTAAGGATATGGGGAGATAGGGAGATGGTAAGCCAAGAAAAGCGGCAATCCGAAGGGGGAGAATAAAAAACTCTTAACTCCTAATCCCTGCATGCCCCATGCCCATATCTCCTCCGGAGACGCTGACGCGAACACGCCTTGGTGCATCGTATTCCAATTCCCAATTTTTATGACCAACTCAATTGACAAGCGACTTGAACAATATACAGCCAAACGTCCTCAAGAAGTCTTACTTGTGACGTTGGAAATAAATGGTGAACGAGACGAAATTGCTATTTTTAAAGGATTTTCGAGTTCTTTGATGCGCCCAACTGCTTTCGATCCTGATGTTCCTGTTATATCTGAAGAAGCAAAAATTATTAGTATCGATCGTTTAAAAAGTCCTTACAATCCCGAATCACCTCAATATATCCAGCAAGGTATTTCCCTCGAAGCTATACAAAGCTTACTTGCAGAAGTAAATCTTTGACATTTTGCTACCACTTCAAGGGTATTAAGAGTTGTCTATCAGCTGACGGGCACCCATTAAATCGAAGGAAGAGCCGAAGTTGGCTGGAATTGAGATGAGAATTTAAACCCCAGCTCATTCACGCAGAGCGTGGGGCGTCTCTTTAACCTTTGAGCGGTGGGGAATTAAACCCATATTTAGAGGTTAAATTTTTTTAGAAGAAAAAATTTTAATGGTAATCCTCGACTTGCAAGCTCAGAGTTCTCTATAAATCTTGCTTATAGTGAGAATTTCGTGACCTTTGGGCAACAATATCTGTAACAAATTTAAAATTCTCTAAGTAAATATTAAATTTACAGTTATATATTATATTTATATTCACAGTAGATATAATATCTTAACTTTAGATTGATGACTTAAAGAAACTGTCTAAAGGAATAAATCACCACTCATTGCCAAATTTATCTTTTTTTCATTAATTTTGGGCAAAACTCAGTTTGTATTCTATCGCAACAAACATATTTGGTCTCTGCTTTCTAGGGTCTTTGCAAAAAAAACAAAGTCACTTTGTACTCATTATGACCAACTTGTGGTAGGTTTATAAAAATAAACATAAGAAATCCAAATAAATAAATATATTTTTTTAGAGCCACTCTAAGGTAACTTTTTAATCTTAATAGTACTAGCACGTATAAGAAGCCTGTAGGCACATTTATTAAAGTTCAGCCTGTTGTAAAAGTCGTTCAAGAATCTTGCCTGGATACAGTTAGCCGTTGTGGTATTAAGCCTACATCGGTAGCTATCGCAAATCCTTACTCTCACACTTCCTCTACTATGAAAACAGCGGTGACTCTACTAACTCAAGATGCTCCTCAAGCTACTGATGTAGAAGTTAAAAAGCAAGTTAATCGTCAAATGATTGCGATTCTCGACTTTGGTTCTCAGTATTCGGAACTGATTGCTCGTAGAATTCGCGAAACTCAAGTATATTCAGAAGTTCTTCCCTATCGCACCACAGCCGAACAGCTTCGTCAACTTAACCCTAAGGGAATTATTCTTTCAGGTGGACCAAGTTCGGTTTATGATGCGAAAGCTCCCCATTGCGATCCTCAAATATGGCATTTGGGAATCCCTATCCTGGGCGTATGCTACGGAATGCAGCTAATGGTGCAGCAACTCGGTGGAGAAGTTAAAAAGTCTGATCGAGGGGAATATGGTAAGGCTGCTTTGCATATAGACGATCCCACAAAATTACTAACCAATGTCGAAGATGGTACCACCATGTGGATGAGTCATGGAGACTCTGTAATCAAAATGCCCTCCGGGTTTGAATTACTAGCCCATACAGCCAATACCCCTTGTGCAGCGATCGCCGATCGCGCTCGCAAACTTTACGGGGTACAATTCCATCCAGAAGTGGTACATTCCATTGGTGGGTTTTCGTTAATCCGCAATTTTGTTTATCAAATCTGCGAAAGCGAACCGACTTGGACAACAGATGCTTTTGTAGAAGAGGCGATTAGGGAAATTCGGGCTAAAGTTGGCAACAAGCGAGTGTTGTTAGCACTTAGCGGAGGAGTTGATTCTTCAACACTGGCATTTTTGCTACATAAAGCAATTGGAGATCGGTTAACTTGCGTTTTCATAGATCAAGGCTTTATGCGGAAATTGGAACCAGAACGCTTGCTTAAACTATTCTCAGAACAATTTCACATTCCTGTTGAATATGTCAACGCTCGCGATCGCTTTCTTGAAGCTTTAAATGGAGTCACCGATCCTGAAGAAAAACGGCGTATCATTGGGCACGAATTTATCCAAACATTTGAGGAAACATCCAAGAAACTTGGTCCCTTCGATTATCTCGCACAAGGTACGTTATATCCAGATGTAATTGAATCAGCTGATACCAATGTCGATGCGGCTACCGGGGAACGAGTCGCAGTCAAAATAAAGAGCCATCACAATGTTGGTGGTTTACCCAAAGACTTGCGTTTCAAATTAGTAGAACCGTTGCGGAAGCTTTTTAAAGATGAAGTTCGTAAAGTCGGACGTTGCGTTGGTTTACCTGAAGAAATTGTACAACGCCAACCTTTCCCCGGTCCGGGTTTAGCAATTCGCATTATTGGCGAAGTGACCGCCGAACGGTTAAATATTTTACGAGATGCCGACTTAATCGTGCGTCAAGAAATAAATCGTAATAATCTGTATAACAAATACTGGCAAGCTTTTGCCGTATTGTTACCAATTCGCAGTGTAGGTGTAATGGGCGACCAAAGAACATACGCTTATCCCATAGTTTTACGTATAGTGACCAGTGAAGATGGAATGACAGCAGATTGGGCACGGGTACCTTACGATGTACTTGAAGTCATTTCCAATCGAATTGTAAATGAAGTCAAAGGCGTTAATAGAGTAGCCTTGGATATTACATCTAAGCCCCCTGGAACTATTGAATGGGAATAATTAAGAATTAGGAATGAGGAGTGAGGAGTTAGGAATTTTGGATTAAAAATCTTTCCTTTCTCTTCCTCTATCCTCTATACTTCCTCTCCTCTTCACTCCTAGAAATCGGTAATATAATTTTTCTTAACTGAATTAAGTAGTTTAATCGAGATTAAGTTTGTAGGTAGTAAGACAAAAGTAGAAATAATCGGGTTCTAAAAGCTAATTTGATTCGATTTATAAGCAAGGAAGTTCGACATCTTCGGCATCAACAATTAGATGCATCTCGATAAACACTTGATGGCAATCAATCCTAAAATATTATTGGCACTATCCGTAACGCTGTGTAGAGCATCAGCTAATAAACTGAAGGAACCCGTTACAACTCCTACTGAGGCTTTTAATCCCATCACAAATAAATTGAGCAGTAGAGTTATGATTAAAACCTTTCTTACTACTGCGCGATTATCCATAGTGATAAAGTATTTTTATTATCTAGCACCTTTTTTATAATGTATAACTTCAGACAAGAATAAAATGTATCAAACTCTTACGTGCTAGGGATTTTATATAGTGCATTTCGGTTGGGTGAGGTTCCAACTATCTTGCACTCAACTGAAAACCGCTATATCTCTTTAACTACAAAATTTCGGTATTTTATTGCAATAATTTTATATTAAGGAATGACTGCGATTGTTACAAGAAGAGGATGGTGCGCGTTCAAATTTGATTGAGTGTACAAGCAACGGCAATAAAGTGGGAAGAAAATCTACACCACTTTTTGCCTCCCCTACAAGAAAAATGTGCCAGTTGCGGCTATTCCTATTATTAATCGCCACAATCGAAATCCGGTTTGATTACTGTTCGGCGATCGCCATAATTATTAATAGGAGAAGGTAACGAGGAATAGGCAGTAGATAATAGAAAAATATAGAAAGATAGATATATTGAGTTGAAAATCAATTAGTAGTTTTATCTAAATCTTTTTGACGGGCACCCGTAGAATTTTTTTTATTCAAAAAAAATTCTATGAGAACCCTTGACAAAGTAGAAAAAAGAGTTTGTTACTTTAATAATGACCTGTATAGCAAAATTTGCCTACTAACGATCCATATAAAAAGGTAAATAAAAAATTAACTGTCCATCTTCGGCAATTTTCGGTTGCTGGAATACTATACTTAATTGAGTAAAAACCCACGATCGATTTCATACTTTAGTTTAATAACACCTAATAGCTTTTTACCTAAATATTGAAACATTTAGGTAAGATAAACATGGTTCCACACATAGAGCACGAACAGAGATAAATTTGTATTATAATTTTCTTTAATTTAGTTGAGAAATATTATATTAACGTCCAGCCTAAATTAGGTTAACTACACTTCAGGGATAAGTGAAAGCGAAGCTTTAATATTACGAAGAAATATTACGAATTTTGATGTCCCATATAGAGGGAAAATAGGAAAACAAGATTTTCGATAAATAACTCATGTCTGCAAATCATTTGACACTTAACCTAGTTGAAGGTTCCGTATCTTTTAGCTTTTCACCTGCGGCAGCAAAGGAATTAAAAGCAGCTATAGATGAATTGATGCTGAAACTCAAAGTGGTTGCGATTAAAACTGCTGGTGCTGGAGGAAAACCGAATCCTCAATCGAACATGGAATACCGTTATACGGGAGAAGTATTTCTAGAAATTTTTTGCAATCCTAATATCTGGGCTACCCCTTTCGCTGCAAAGGTTTTGCTTACCGTGCGAGATGCGACTATTCGCTTGAGCGCGGAAGCTTTCCTTACTCGCCTTATAGAAGATATCAACCAGTATCTGGAAGAAGCTAGTTAGGGAAGATAAAAACCTATAAAGAAAAATGGTTCATGGCTAATTGCTGGTTTGCCAGGGTACTCGTCATTAGTCATGAGCAAAACACGCGATAATAAACAAGTAAGTAGGTTGGCGTTGAAAATAGTAATTAAAACAAAAACAAGTGAATAGTGATGAGGTGAGTAGTAATAAGACTTTCGAGGCAGTTTACCCAAGCTGTTATATAGTTGGGTAAATTTTAGGCCGACTTACTTAGCATTCGCAGCGTGAAACTAAAAAGCCTAGAATTATATCAATAAATAGCTATAAATTAGAAGAACAATTTAACAAAAATATTTTAAATCAGTCAAAAGCTTACAGTATAAGTATCTAAGTTTTAGATTCCCATTTTTATATACTATTTTTTATAGTTTTCAGAAAAGGTAACTATATTCTAGTAATATCTAAATTACTTATAATTTAATACCGCGATAGAGCGGGTGATTTTAAACCTGTAATAAAATCTGTTTCTAAACGTATCTAACATAATATTGTGAATACAGTAACCACGATCGCTTTTGATTTGTACTGAAAGATCATGCATGGAGATAACAGTTATGAACAAATATGATAAATTTTTTAACACAGAAGATTTTTTGAAAGAAGCACTGACTCCAGAAGAGGCAGTGGCTTCAATAGCGGTTGTAACCGCAGCAGCCGATTCTTCCTTAGAAAATGTAGATATAGAATTTTTGGTTGATATACTTTGGGGATTTGAGATTTTTGAAGAATATTCGGATGAAGATTTATCAGAAATGCTTGATAAACTTCTAAATCTAGCGGATAAAAAGAAGGTTGGGGCACTATTTAATGCTGCCAGCGATCGACTTGAAGATGAGTTATTAGAAGATGCCTTTGCGGCTGGGGTAAGTGTAATCTTAGACGAAGAAGAAATGCATATCCCGATGGCAAAAATGCCTTTATTAAAAAGTTTACAGGTAGCTTTAGAACTTGATGACGAGCAAGCTCAAGAAATTATAGAAGATGTAATTTCTGCCTTTGAAGAAGCGGAATTAGAAGAATTACTAGATGCGGAAGATGAAACAATAGTAGATATAGCTTTTAGTATAGATGAATATGACTCACCATTAGGCAATTTTACAGTTCCGATTCCAGTAGATACCCATCAGGGCGGAAAAGTTCAAAGTCAAGAAGGTGTAGTTAGTTTCTCTGATGATGAAGGTACTTTTTTAAGAATCGATTATTATTCTTTACCTTCCAAACAGATCGAACAAATGGAAACTATTGGGCAAGAGGAATATTTGAGAAGTACTCTTGTCAATAAATATATCCCTGGAGAAATAGTCGCTAATTTGCCAGAAGCACAGGTTGAATATACTGAATACATGGCACAAACCTTAGAAGGTTCTTACTTTGTACTCCTCTATATGCCTGGCGGCTCAAGAATTTATAAAACGGGAAATAACGGTACAGCGACAAAGTTAGATGCTTATCGAGGATTGATTGCATTTATTGAGGGTGATTTTATGTATATAGTTAGCAATCAACGTACCTTTTTAGATGGGAAAACTTCTAGTTTTATGAAGCAAGAAGCTGTTGCTCTTAAACAGATGATTTTGGATTTTGTTGATACTATAGAGTTTAATTGAATTCAAGCAAAGATAGTTTTAGATAGAGGGTGGTTTTCGATCCTAAATCGCCTTCTTCTTGTTTTAATTATTACGGTATTCTCATATCATGTGCGATTAAACGGTTATCATATCTGTTGCTGCGTTTGCCCTCTTCGTAATGAGTATTTACTCGTTCTTCGACAATAGAGATGATCTTTTCAATAGGCTTATATAGTCAGTAATCAACCAGACTTGATATCATTCCCAATTTTGGTCAATTAACTTAGTTCTACTACGTCAAAATTGTTCCACCCATTAACCGTTCATAACGGTATTGTAACTCTTCTTTCATCAATTTCCAACGCTCTAAGCCAGCGTCTATTTCTATTACTTTTTCCGCGGCTTGACGCGCCAAAATTAATACTTCTTCGTCTTCAACTAAACTTGCTAAAGTAAAGTCTGGTATACCCGATTGTCGAGTTCCCAAAACTTCACCGGGACCTCGAAAACGCATATCCATTTCTGATATAAAAAACCCGTCTTGAGACTGTTCTAATACTTTCAATCTTTGTTGAGCGTCAGCACTGCGAGAGCCGCTGATTAAAAGACAATAAGATTGCGCCGCACCCCTACCAACTCGTCCCCGCAATTGATGCAGCTGCGATAAACCGAACCGTTCCGCGTTTTCAATTAACATTACAGTTGCATTCGGTACATCTACACCAACTTCTACCACGGTAGTAGATACCAAAATTTGTGTTTGGCGATCGCGGAATTTACTAATTGCTTCCTCTTTCTCGGCGGAACTCATGCGTCCGTGCAATAGCCCTACCTGAAATTCGGGGAATACTGCTTCTTGTAACTTTTTATGCTCCTCTACAGCCGAGCGTACATCTAGCTTTTCCGATTCTTCTACCAAGGGCAACACTACATAAACTTGTCTTCCCTGAGCAATTTCTCGCCGGATCAAATCGTAAGCGTGAGTACGTTCGTTTCCCTTCAAGGCTGTAGTTTTGATCTTTTGTCTTCCTGGTGGTAATTCATCTATTTGACTTACATCTAAGTCGCCGTGAATTGTCAGCGCTAAAGTTCGCGGAATGGGAGTCGCAGTCATAGTTAATACATGTGGTTGTTCGCCTTTTTGCTGTAACCGCGCTCTTTGCTGCACCCCAAAGCGATGCTGTTCGTCAATGACCACTAAACCCAATCGCTGGAATTGTACTGGGTCTTGAATTAAAGCATGAGTCCCCACTAAAAGCGGTAGTTCTCCCGTTTCTAATTGACCATGAATTTGTCGCCTTTTTGCGACTTTTGTCGAGCTTGTAAGTAAATCTACTGGTAAATGCAGCAGGTTAAACCAAGCAACTAACTTACGATAATGCTGTTCTGCTAAAACTTCCGTGGGAGCCATCAACGCCGCTTGATAACCCGATTGAATTGCAGCAATAATCGCAATCACCGCCACAACGGTTTTACCCGAACCCACATCTCCCTGCACCAAACGATTCATGGGTGTAGATTTTTGCAGATCGTTAAGAATATCTTGGAGAACTCGTTCTTGTGCCCCTGTTAATTGAAACGGTAATATTTCGTAGAATTTTGTTAATAACTCACCTTGGGGTGCGAGAATCGCACTAGTTTGAACTTGACGCGCTTTTTGTTGACGTTGGAGTAAACCAAGTTGTAAGTAGAAAAATTCATCAAACACCAGACGACGGCGTGCTGCTCGCAAGCTATCGCTATCGCTAGGAAAATGAATGTTAGCGATCGCGTCTTTCAATTCCATTAACTGATATTTAGTTCGCAAACCCTTTGGTAAAGGTTCTTTTAATTGTGCGGTTGCTGGTAAAGCAGCAATTACTGCTTGTCGCACCGTACTTGCTACGACTCCCTCCGTCAAAGCATACACGGGCACAACTCTACCAACAGTCAAGGATTCAATTGCATCCCCAGGATTTGCTAAAACTTCCAATTCTGGATTATCAAGAGTCAACCCGTACTTACTTTCTTTTACCAAACCACAGGCGGCTATTGTACTACCTACAGCATAACGACGCTTCATACTTTCTTGCCAACCACGACTGCTGTAACGAGCACCTGCGTAAAAACGGCTAATTTTTAAAGTACCGGAGTTATCTTTTAAATCAATTGTTAAAATTGATAATTTCTTATTTTTAGGGCTAGGAAAACAATTACAACGCTTCACAGTGGCGACAACCGTTACCGTCTCACCCGCCATTAACTCGCCAATGCATATTTGATTCGCATAGTCAATATGGTCCCGGGGATAATAAAATAGTAAATCGCGCACGGTAGATAAACCAAGACGCTCTAATTTAGCCGCCCTTTTAAACCCAATTTCCGGTAAATCGCTGAGTTTTTTGTCTAATTCAGGAGCAAGTCGCCGACTCACCTCGGCGACAATCTTAGATTTCGGATTTATGACTTTGACTTTTGGTTTGGAATTTGAAACAGATTGAGAATCATAATTTAAAGGCTGCGTATCGCTCTTCTGGGTTCCTTGATGCTGTAATCTGTAGAGATATCGGCGAGTTTCTGCAACTAAATGTTGTCTATCTTCAGCTTCCAGATTTGGGTAATTTGCAAATTTAACCGCAAATTCCTGCCAGCGACGACGTTCGTTTGCAGGTAAACCTACAGGAAATTTGCCAAAAGTTAAAGTTAGAAACTCATTGAAAAGATATTGTCTACCCTTTAAGTTAATAAAACCCTGTTCGGTTTCCACCGTCAAGGCTTTTTGCAATCTTATCCAATCTGGTTTTTCATTAGTCATTATTCCGAAGGGCATTGGGAATTGGCAATTGGGAATTAGGAATTAAGAATATATTTGCATATTGAAGATAAATAATTCTAAAATTTAAATTTATAAATCGTGTTTCATGTTAATTAATTGCTAGAAATATTTTAATTAAGTTAATAATTCTTAAACTACCTTTAATCCAAATTTTAAAACATTTTAACTAATCTTACTTCATAACTCCCAACTCCTAACTCCTAACTCCTAACTCCTAACTCCCAACCATTCACTCTTAAATCTTAATTAAGCTTCATATCCGCTGGTGTTGGGTTTCACTATGCCCTCCGGTACGGGCACACTTCGTGAACGTATTGCTTCGCAACGCTTCGCGAACAACCCAACCTACTAACTAACTCCCAACCACTAACCACTAACTCCCAACTCCCAACTCCTAACTCCCAACCACTAACCCCTAATTAATCTTCATACCAGCTAGAGCGCCATGCTGCTTCAGCGTTAGCTATAGAACGTTCTCGCTGTTTCTTTTGATATTCTCTTCCTAGCTTGCCTAGATGATTTAAAATATTGCGAATCTGTTTGCGTTCCGACGAAAGTTTGATATCAGCAAACTCTATTTCAATTAATCGCAGGTTTAAAGCCATAATCTGTGTCAAACTTTCCGCTTCTAATTCTTGCTCGCCTTCAATTCCAACTACCAAAGTTATTAGATTAGGAACTCCAGGCATAACTTCTGTAGATGCTTCTGACGAAGCAACAGCGGTTTCTAAAATAGATTCCGGCAATTTTGGAGGTAATATACTAGCTTTTTGTAATAAACGATTGCCATCACGGGACAAACTTTTTAAAATGTAGGCAATGGCTCTTTCTAAGTTTTTTTGCCAAGCAGCTAATTCCATTGGGTTGGAAGTATTGGGGTTGAACCAGTTTTTCCAATCCTTGCTAGCAGTATCCTTTGGGGATTGTACTGGAGATTGAGCAGATGGAGAAGGTAAATAAGGAATTTTTATATTTTGAGGAACTGAACTAGAGTCAGCAGTTTGAGAAAAAGTTTGTGCCTCTTGTACAACATCATCGAGTTCTAATTTTTCAACAATTTGTTCTAAATCTTCATCTTCGAGTTCCAAATTTTGGAAGGTTTCTGATAAATCTTCATCTTCGGTGTCTAATTCTTCTTCTGTTTCTTCTTCTGTTTCTTCAACTAAATCCTCCTCTGTTTCTTCCAATTCTCGATCGTTGATTAAAGCTTGCATATCCTTGGCTGTGACTTTTGCCAAATGACGTATAGCTTGCTGAAATTTTTGTCGTTGATTTAAAGACAATTTCAGAAAATTCTCTGGATATCCTTGGGTACAAAGATGATAGCTTGCTAAAATCAATTGCTGGCCTACTGCTTGTCCCAAAATATCCAAATAACTACTATAAGCGTTTTTGAGTTGTTGTGCGATCGCCCCTATAGCTTTTTCTAGCTCAACAATATCCTGCTCTATTCGCTCGATTGGTCTTGCCATATCTTCTTATTTTCCATTTTATCTGAATTATGGTGTTGAACTACGCAATTATTTTGATGTAATCGCTTCTAAGATTTGAGATTCCCTTTGATAATTTTGAAGTTAATATCTACTTAGATAAAAAACAGGTCAAGCTTATTCAGATTGACCTGTATCAAATTACCATTACTTAATTGAATTATTTGCTACCCATTTGTGCGGCAACTTCATCAGCAAAATTTTCATCTTTCTTTTCAATACCTTCGCCAAGAATATAGCGAGTAAAGCGACTGATAGAAACTTTTTCGCCGACGCTATTTCCTGTTTGTTTTACCAATTCCTCAATCGAGGTACTTTGATCTCGGATGTAAGGCTGATCGAGCAAAGTCATTTCTTTGAGACGCTTGTCGATTCTTCCTTGAACAATTTTTTCTTTAATATTGTCAGGTTTTTTCGCTAAGTCATCGCGTCCCATTTCGATGTCTTTTTCTTTTTGAACAATCTCAGTAGGAATTTCATCTACACTTACATACTCAACGTTGGGGCAAGCAGCAACCTGCATGGCAACGTTTCGCGCCAATGCCTTAAAATCTTCGCCCTTAGCAGCAGCTTCACTTTCACATTTGAGTTCAACTAATACGCCAACTCTACCGCCAGTATGGATATAGCTGTCTACAACACCTTGCTTGTCGGATATGGAATAATTAACAAAGCGGCGTACTTTGATATTTTCACCCAACTGGGCGATTGTCTCGGTAATAGATTGTTCAACTGTTTTATCTTTATCTTCTGAATAAGGTTGAGCTAATAAAGACTCAACAGTATCAGCAGTTGTCGCTTGTTTAGCCAAATTTAGAGCTAAAGCTTTGAAAGCTTCGTTACGAGCAACAAAGTCAGTTTGGCTGTTGACTTCAATTAATACGCCAACTCTACCGTTAGGTTCGATGTAGGTTTCCACTGAACCTTCAGCAGCAATGCGATCGCTTTTTTTAGTCGCACCAGCAATGCCTTTTTGGCGTAACCATTCGATGCCTTTTTCAATGTCGCCGTCGGTTTCTTTTAGCGCTTTTTTGCAGTCCATCATGCCAGCGCCAGTTTTCTGCCGTAACTGTTGGACTAATTTTGCAGATATTTCCGCCATGTTGCCTCAATTTCTACTTAACTGACAGTTGTAATTGCTCTTGGATATTGAGTATTTCTATATTACTCAGCCGTGGCATATTCAGATATATTTTTATCCCAAACCTGAACTATAAAAAAGCAGGAGGCAGTGCTGGGAAAAACATACTAGAGAAGGAAAAAACTAAAATATCTCAAATATGTATTCCTTAACCTACTAACAGCACTTACGATCTAACTCCGAAAATCCCAGTATTTCTATTGCACCTCCTGCTTTTTCCTTATTCCTTAACCTTCAGTTGAGTCTTCTTCCTCACCACTATCATCAGAAGAGTAATCGCTCAATTCGCTGCTATCCTCGTAATCGTAATCGTCCTCAGCGCCTTCATAATCATATTCATCATCACCTTCTAATTGACCGTGATGACCTTCGTAGATCGCATCTGCTAATTTGCCTACAATCAATTTTATCGAACGGATAGCGTCATCATTGGCTGGAATGGGAATATCTACTACATCCGGGTCGCAATTTGTATCTAACATAGATACAATAGGCAATCCTAGTTTCTCACATTCTTGAACGGCGTTATACTCCCGGCGTTGGTCAACAATGATCACGACATCGGGGATTTTCCGCATAGTTTTAATGCCGCCGAGGTACTTTTGTAGCTTTGCTAACTCTCGACGTAACATTGAGGCTTCTTTCTTGGGTAATAAATCCAGGGCACCGCTTTCTTCACGACGCTCCAAATCTTTTAAACGATCTACCCGTGTCTTAATTGTTGCCCAGTTAGTGAGCATTCCACCCAACCAGCGCTGGTTAATATAGTGGGCACCACAGCGACTTGATTCTTGAGCAATAATTCCGGCAGCTTGTCTCTTAGTACCAACAAACAGAAACTTCTTACCTTGTTCTGCTTGAGTTCGCATATAACTATAGGCATCTTCCATCAACTGGGCAGTTTGCACCAAGTCAATGATATGTACTCCATTACGAGAAGTGTAAATGTAAGGAGACATTTTGGGGTTCCATCTACGGGTTTGATGTCCGAAGTGAACTCCTGACTCCATCATTTGAGCCAATGAAACAACAGGCATATTTTTTCTCCTATTCGGGTTAAACCTCCATCTAGTTGCATTTCCTTCCTGGAAACACCCGAATTCCTAGATGTGCGAGATTAGAAAACTTTTCTAATCTACCACATAAAAATGCTGTCAAAGTGGGGGGAAACCGAATTTCAGTGAATGCGTGTTGTTTTTGATTGGCGGGTAAGCTGATGTGCAGCTAAATTAAATAATGGGAAAACTTGAAGCTATTGTAGTGCCTTAGCGAAGCGTGTCCAAAGGAAATACATCTTACTCGCTACTATTATACAAATTAAGTGCGTAACAGCTTACCAAATATAATTTAGAGACGTAAAATTCTACGTCTCTACAATATCAGGAATGGCCGCAATTGTCACAAAACCGAGGGAAGGTGCCGTACACTGATTGCCTTATTATTACGTTCAATATTAGTGAGTGTACGAGCAACGGCACGGCAATAAAGGGGGAAGAAAATCTACACCCCTTTTTGCCTCAATAAAGTGGGAAGAGAATCTACACCACTTTTTGCCTCCCCTACGAGGAAAATGTGCCGGTTGCGGCCATTCCTAAATATATCTGCCAAAAATGTATTATAAACTAAGCAATTTTTTGCTCTTTTTTCGCTTCAACGTAAGCGGCGTAAACACCTTGAACGTTATACCAATTTAAGAAAATCCGAGCTAGTTCCAAAGCTAATTGGGGTTTACCAGATTTGATTAACCATCGTAATAATGGAGCCATTGTTCGCTCATTTAACGCACCATTCAGCGAAAGAACACCCCAAAGCAAGCGGTGTAACCAAGTCATTTGAATCATCATTCGCACATCCCATGTAGGATGCTTTTGATAAAACAAAACCCCCATTCTTCCACGTTGAATTTCTTTATCAATTAAATTAGGAATTTGTTCTAAATTAAAAGCTGGGTGCCAATGATAACCGACAGCTTGGGGACATTTAATTAACTTTAAACCCAAATTTTTCAACCGCACGCCTAACTCTAAATCTTCCCAACCATAAAGTTGAAAACCAGTATCGAAAAGTCCGGCTTTCTCTAACCAATGTTTCGGAATAGCAACATTTCCTGTAGCAAAAAAAGCGGCGGAGTAATCAGTTAATTTATACGGTTCGGAAGTCGGATTATCAAAATTAGCTGTGTTAATTACCGCACCGTAGGTAAAAAATTTATCATCCTCTAACTTTTTTTGTCCCTCAGTCAAGGCATCTGCATGAGCTTGGAGAAAAGTTTCTATAACAACTAAATCGCTATCAATAAAAATAATTGTATCACCCTTTGCTTTTTCTACGCCCAAATTCCGTGCCGCAGCAGGTCCCATATGTTCTTGCTCAAAGGTTCGCACGTGGGGAAATTCATCTTTTTCTGCTTCCAACCACTGCAAAGTACCATCAGTAGAACCATCATCTACCAAAACAATTTCGTAACCCGTTACCACACCAGACGGACTCAAACTTTGTGTCTCTAAACCTTTGAGGCACTTTTCTAAAATTGGTTTGCGATTGTAAGTCGGAATAACAATACTAAAAAACACAGTTTCACCCCCAACACTATTCCCTTCACAATAGGACAGTTACAACTGTGACGCTGTTCCTTACCTTACTGTGGTTACGGAAATTGTCGATCGCTATTCGTCTTTAAAGTATTCCTAATATCACAAGTAAAAAAAACCTAGTTTATAAAAACAAACCAAGTTTCTCAATTTCATAAATTCAGATTATTAACTCAAATTAGCGGCGAATATAATTTTTTGAAAATTAAATTAACCAAATGCAAAGTGATACATAACAAACAAGTTAAAAAAAGGAATCATTAGTAATATAATTAGCCAAGGATTTTTACCTAGCTTCTTGACAATATTTACGAAAGAAAACAGCAACAAAAAACCCACAAAAATGTTAACTAGAGGAATGAATTGACCTATTTCCCACCAAGCTGATCGGTCATTAGCCTCATAAGTTGCACATTGACTCAGAATCGGAACCCATGCAAACCAAGCATTTGGATATCCTACCTTTTGAAGCATAACGTAAAAACAATAGGACGTAAATACATAGTCAATAATTAAAATAAAGATTTCCCCACCAACATCACCAGACCCGGAATTGCTTTGTGCAATCAAATACACAAAGCTCCAATCTAGATTTAGTAATGACATTATCATCCTTAAATAACAACTCAAACCAGATATCAATCATTTATTATTTTAATAATTTTTGTTCTGATATGTTGATAGTAAAAAACACATTTATCCTGATGTTTAATGAAGTATTTATATTATGTACAAATACTAAAAATGCAGTTTTCAATGAAAAAATAAATATTAACTTTAAACCTAAATCAGCAACCACATTTATCACTCATAAGAAAAAAGATCAGTTTGTTTCGGGCATTTATGCTGAAGATTTTAATTACAACAATACTTAAGTAAGTATGTATATATTATCTAGAAAATACTGAATAAGTAGAAATACTGAAGAGAAAATACCTAAATTAATAAGATAATAAGCAAACGTCGTTTTTCAGCATCGAGAAATAATCAATGGGTCGCGCCAAAAAGGTTGTCTTAGCGTATTCTGGTGGAGTAGATACATCAGTATGTATTCCCTACCTCAAACAAGAATGGGGAGTAGAAGAAGTAATTACCCTAGCAGCAGATTTAGGGCAAGGTGAAGAATTAGAACCAGTTCGTGAAAAAGCTCTCAAGTCTGGTGCAAGTGAATCCCTTGTAGTAAATGTCCAAGAAAGCTTTATTAAAGATTATGCTTTCATGGCTATTCAAGCTAACGCTATCTACGAAAATCGTTATCCTCTGGCAACTGCCCTTGCACGTCCATTAATTGCCAAGATATTGGTAGAAACAGCCCAAACATACCAAGCCGATGCGATCGCCCACGGTTGTACTGGTAAAGGTAACGATCAAGTTCGTTTCGACGTGGCTGTTGCGGCTATGAATCCCAATCTCAAAATTCTCGCACCAGCAAGAGAATGGGGTATGAGTAGAGAAGAAACTATTGCTTATGGAGAACGCTTTGGTATTCCCTCACCGGTGAAAAAATCTTCCCCTTACAGTATTGACAAAAACCTACTCGGTAGGAGTATTGAAGCTGGATTATTAGAAGATCCCTCATATGAACCGCCAGAAGAAGTTTATGAAATGACAAAGGCGATCGCCAATACTCCTAACGAACCAGAGTATATCGAAATCGGCTTTGTAAGAGGTATCCCCACAACTCTCAACGGCGAATCCAAAAATCCAATTGAAATGATTTCACAACTCAACCAATTGGTAGGAAATCACGGTGTAGGGCGCATCGACATGATCGAAAACCGCTTGGTGGGCATCAAATCGCGGGAAATTTATGAATCTCCGGCAATGGTGGCATTAATTCAAGCACATCGCGATTTGGAAAGTTTAACTTTGACAGCGGATGTCACCCAATATAAGCGAAGCATTGAAGAAACTTACAGCCAATTAATTTACAATGGCTTGTGGTTTAGTCCACTCAAAGCTGCACTTGATGCCTTTATTCAAAAGACACAAGAACGAGTTTCTGGAACCGTAAGGATGAAACTTTTCAAAGGTAACGCTACCATTGTTGGTCGTCGTTCCGAAAATTCCCTTTACAATCCTGAAATGGCAACCTACGGTGCAGAAGATCGATTCGATCATAAAGCTGCGGAAGGTTTTATTTACATTTGGGGGTTACCTACTCGCATTTGGGCACAACAGAAATAATTCCTCATTCGTAATTAACTTAATTATCAAAACCTCTCTCCTTTACAAGAAGAGAGGTTTAATTCTTTGCCTGAGAAATTTACTAGAAAAAATTATTCTTCAGTACTTATCTGCTACGCAAAACTTGACTAAACTTATGCAAATCTAATCATTCAACTAAATATTAATTTAGAGGGTTTGCTTCTTGTTTCAGCCAAGGGAGTCGGCTCCTTCTTGTCCACAAGCGTAAATTCGGGTGTAGCCCACCCTACTCATGAAAAAATTGTCCTGAAGCTTTTAGCCATTGTTCATCCATTATTTTCAGCAAATTTAACAAATCGTGGACTCCCGTTCGACCTTTTTACAGGCTTGCTGGTTTTGAATCGACTATGGTTTTCCTTCCCAGATTTTTTAAGCCTTGGTTTTCG
>JBCCSG010000033.1:0-33998 GCA_039200565.1 Cyanobacteria bacterium P01_D01_bin.50
AATTTTCTAGCCTGTCTCTACGCAATCGAATCAAGCGTAGCGGTAGTTCAATTCGCTGTTCCAACGAGTCAATTTGCGCTATTTAATCTTTATATTTACTTTTTTATTGTTTTTTTAGCATACTAAGTGTTGAAGAGCCAAAAAAAATACTCATAAATAATTATTTTTATAACGAAGGAAAGAGTTAATCTACGGATGAAAAATATAAACTTGAATTAAACAAAGATGCTATTGATAAATATTAAATATCATGAATACTGAAAATTTTAAGCTGAGTCTAGAACAACAATTCCAAATGAAAAAATTAGAAGCAGTTGTTCATGATATGAATAAAGACGAGATGGTAGAAGCCTTATTAAAAATGTCAAAAATTATGATGGTAAAAGATAATATTATTAAAAATCTAGTTAAGCAGGTTGTATAAATATAGGTTTATATAGCAGGGCAAACGCATCTAAAATTAAGCTAGGTGCGCAGGCAAGCGCACCAGCGCCACTTCGCGATTAGCGAAGCTAAACGCCCGAAGAGCGTAACGCCTATACCTTTTGACCAGTTAGTGAATTGTTCAAAAGATAGAATCATTTGTTCTTGAACCTTGAGATGATAAGAATATGCACAAATAAATTATTTCTCAATATTAAGAATAGATAATATTTTCTTATTTGATTGAATTGAGAAATATTCATTGTCGTTATTTAGGAGTTTATTAGATGAATACTGCATATACAAATGATATTCAATATAAGCGTGCTGTCGGTTTGTTTTACAGTCGCGAAGAAGCGGAAAAAGTTGTTAGTGGTTTAAAAGATGCTGGCTTTGATATGGATAGAGTCTCCGTAGTTGCGCGAGATGCTGACAAAATCGAAGGTACTGAAACTATAGAAGAAATTGGTAATAAAGCTGATGAAGGTGCTGCTGCTGGAGCCTTGACTGGTGGAGCTTTGGGCGGAATTACTGGTTTGCTCGTAGGCTTAGGAGCATTAGCTATTCCTGGTGTGGGACCTATTTTGTTAGCTGGTGCTGAAGCAACTGCGATCGCCACTACTGTAGCTGGTGGTGCTATTGGTGCTGCTGCTGGTGGTTTGGTTGGTGCTTTGGTAGGTTTGGGTATTCCTGAAGAAAAAGCAAAAGTTTATAGCGATCGCGTTGCTGCTGGTAGCTTTTTGGTAATGGTTACCGGAACTGAAGAAGAAGTTCGTAGAGCGGAAGTAATCATGAATCGCTGCGGTGTTGAAGAGTTTGGAATCTATAATGCACCATCACAACCTGCTGCTGGTACTCCTGGAGCTACAATAGGTACAGAATTTCAAAATCAAGA
Source organism: Cyanobacteria bacterium P01_D01_bin.50 (assembly GCA_039200565.1). Taxonomy (GTDB): domain Bacteria; phylum Cyanobacteriota; class Cyanobacteriia; order Cyanobacteriales; family Nostocaceae; genus Rivularia. The sequence continues at coordinate 1,319 of JBCCSG010000033.1, forward strand.
AAATATTAAGTTGCATGAAGAACGCTTAGTAACTGATAAAGAGCGTAGCAAAGCAGGTGAGGTATCGGTGGGTAAGCGGATAGAAACAGAAACAGCAACCGTTTCCATTCCCGTTGAGAAAGAGAGAATCGTTGTTGAGCGTACTAGTCCTACAGGTGTACGTGAGGTATCTCCTGGTACTGCTGATTTTTCTGGTGGGGAAGTTGTTCGTATGGAAGTTTACGAAGAGACAGCAGATATTCAAAAACAAGCTTTTGTCCGTGAAGAAGTTAGCGTTCGTAAAGAAGTGGAGCGCGATACAGTAGAAGCAAGCGAAACCATTCGTCGCGAAGAATTAGATGTTGATGTTGATGGTAAACCTGTAATTCAACAACAACGTTAGACTGCTTTGAGTAATCTAAAACAGCAGACAGGGAATTTAAATCTAATAGCAATATTTATTCTCTGTTTGCTATTTAATTCAAGTAAAACTTGTTAAATTCAAGTATTTACTTAAGTTAATCAATTTTTTGGTTCGAGGATAAAATTCATGAATAAATTAACCCCATTTTTATTAAGCGGTGTATTAATGCTTGGTGCTGCTGCTTGTGATACTGCTAGGACTAGTAGTGATGCTCCCATCTCCATAGATGGACAAGTAAAAAATCCACGTAATGTAGAGGAAACCAAAGAAGATGCAGCTAGCGAAATTCGTCAAGACCAACTAAACGCAGATATCCGTGCGCGAGAACAACGTAACGACTTATTGGGAGATCAAACAGAAAGAGCAGATTCTGATTTAGAAAGTGAAGTTCGTGCCAAATTAGAAGCTAATATACCTCGTGCTAAGTTAACCGTTGATGCAGAGGATGGTGTTGTAACAATCGTCGGTACAGTTCCAGATCAAAAAGAATACGAAACTGTTGAACCTTTGGCTAAAGAGATTTTAGGTGTGAAAGCTGTGAAAACAGATGTAAAAGTTGTAACACCATACAATTATCGATAATATAGTTTGTTTGGATTGCCTTTGGGAACTTAATCATTAATTAAAAACTTCCCCTGATTCATAGAGGAAGTTTTTTGATATAGGACGTGATATTTGCGATTGGGGATTTTCACGTCCTGAATGACGTTGTTGCAATACCAGTCTTTAGATATAATTTTTGGTGTAAATTTCTACCTTTAGAAAAAAGATATCTCCAACTATAGATAGTTGATTATTTATACCCTTAGTTAACTATTTAAGATAGGGAATCTAAGAATGGGATGAGGGGTAGAATTATTTACATATTCCCTAACCCCTAGAAGTCCTTTTATAAATTAAACCCAATTACTATAAGTGCCAAAATAACAATAACATTAAACGCCCAAGCATTTTTTCTTTAAAGGAGCGATTTTTTAAATATTTTAAAGTCAAATGATTGCTACAGGTAAAGCCATTTAAAAAAAACTTTTCGATATTTTGAATTAATTTATTTTCTGTAACTACAAGATTTAATTCATCGTTATGAAAAAAGCTGCGTGGGTCAAAATTAGCGCTACCGATGCTTACCCAACTATCATCTATAAGCATAATCTTAGCGTGCATCATGCTGGGCTGGTATTCGTATATACTAATGTTTGATTTGATTAATTTTCCATATAATTCTTGAGAAGCAAACCGCACTGGTGGTTTATCGGTTTGGGGTCCCATTGTGAGAATACACACATCAATTCCCCTACGTTTTGCTTGAATTAAAATTTCTTGAGAATGAGCATTGGGTAGAAAATAGGGACTAGCAATCCATACACGTTTTTTAGCAGCTATTATTAAAGATTGAAATAAAGAACGAATTCCTGAATCTCTAACTGTAGGATCTTCTCCTGCTGAAATGAGAATTGTTTGTTGATTTTCTTGATTTACAGAATCATTTTCTTGACTTAGTTCTGCACTACCACCAGCATCTAACCAATGTTGAATAAAAAGATTTTTTAATCGTGTAATTAAAGAACCTTGAAAACAAACTTCATAATCAAACCAAGGAGTTTTATTCCCAATTCCATCATCACCATCCCAATAATCGGAAATTCCCGCTCCACCAATCAATGCGATTTTATTATCAATCAAAAGTAGTTTGCGATGGTTTCGTCTGAGATAATAAAAAGGGTCTCTCCAACTAAAACGATTAAAAAAACGAACTTCAACTCCTGATGATTTAAGAGAACGCCAGTATTTTGATGGTATTTCTTTTGCTCCATAATGGTCTACAAGTACTTGTACTTTAACACCATTAGTTGCTTTTTGGCCCAAAGCTAAAGCAAAATCATTCGCACGACGACCAGGTGTCATAATAAAAGTTTCAAACTGAATTGATTCAGTAGCACTGTTGATTGCTTCGAGTCGTGCTGCAAAAATTTGTTCTGCAAGTACGCAAAAATTAGTTATTTTTCCTTCTGTAATAAAAGAATCTGATAATCCTGCTACTGTAGAAGCAAAATTAGTTGCTTTTGGTAAAGGTAAATTATCAATGCGGTAAGGAGTACGTGGACGGAAAAAACCTCGGATGTAAAGAATCAAAATAATGATTACAAGTACAACAAATATGGTGCAAATTAGCCATCCTATTATATTACTCATCAAGTATTATTTTTGATTATTTTATTATTAATTATTTTCCGTATTACAATCAAAAAATATCAATTTATATTTTTTATTAATTGCTTATGATAATGATATTATCAGTCCATTTTAATGGACTTTTGCTATTAGCCTGGGACTTGCAGTCCCAGGTGAGTGAGAAATAATTTTAATGATATGTATTCGATCAAATTCTAACCCTCTACAGAATTATTACGAGTAATTTGGTCAAACATTGTTTGATAATTATCTTGATATTCCGAATTCTCCACTGCTAACTCAATACGCACTTTAATACATCCGTGATTTTTTTCTCGTGCGATTGTATCTAAAACCTTGCTAGCTACTTGAGGAGAAATAAATTCACCACTAACATGATAATAATTGTCATTGTGAGAAATATGATTGACCTCAATCCCGTTAACTTCTCCTTCTCCTAAATCAATTTCTGCAAGTTGCTCAACATTTTCACCAACTTTCTCGACAATTAATATTTCTCTTCTTATAGGAACCTGAACTAGACGAGTCTTAACTTTTTTACGTACTACAACCTCGCCGACTTTACGTTTATGTCGATTGACAAGTAAACGTTCTTCTAGTAAAGAAACTATTTCTTCTTCCTTTACCAATGGCTGAGCTTGATTATTTTTTTTCATTGTTTTGAGTGAATCACATATCACAAAATTTATTTGCGGGTAGATTGTAGATATTTGTTCTACCCACATAAAATTTACATAACTAACCAACAAAAAGAATTACTTGTTATTGATATTGAGATTTCCATCTGTATCCACATCTAATTCTTCACGACGAAGAGTTTCTTTTGCTTCTACAGAATCGCGTTCTATTTCTTTTCTCACAGATACTTTTTCGCGAACAAAAGTCTGTTTGCTAATATCTGCATTCTCTTCGTATACTTCTAGGCGAGCAACTTCTCCTTCTTGGAAGTCAACATTATCTTCTGCTAATGATGCCACTTCAGTTGGAGTTTTTCGTTCGATGACTACACGCTCTTTTTCTACCGGAACTGATACTTGAGCAGTTTCAGTTTCAATCTTCTTACCTACAGTTATAGCGCCTTTACGAAAACGTTCTTTATTTGCAATTAAACGTTCTTCGTAGAGCTTCAAATTTTGATGATTTTGCTCGTTGGTTTGATAAAGAGAACCATCGTAATCGTAGTTATAGTTTTGGTCGTTATAAGCAGGTAGAGCAGCTTGATTGGGTTGTCTATAAACAGACCTAACTTTCTCTTCATAGTCAAAGTCAATGGTCATGTCATCATTGTATTCTGGTAAATTTTCTGCTTGTTCTTTACTGAAACCTGGAATATATACCCTTTGACTGCTGTAATCAATACTTGTACTACCAATAGGTAATAAAACCTTCTTTCCGAAAATCCAGAAACCAGTATCAACTACCAAATACCGGAAACGACCTGTTTCATCAACAATTGCATCATGAACTGAGCCAATGTTTTCATTATTTTCGCTATAAACTGAGAAGCTTTTGATGTCATTACCAGCGAAAATGTCTTCTTCATAATTTGGATATACATCCGCAATCTTATATAAAGCCATAATATTCCTCTCGATTATTTATTTTGCTCAAAGCAATTATTTTAAAGCAAATTGCTTCTATATATTAAAGATAAGTCAATTACTGTGATATTCAATCTAACTTCTGACACAAATATTTTACGAACAAGTAAATAATAGAATCAATTGTAAAAATTATTTTTGGACTCCAGCGAAAAAGATTTTGTGTTTGATTAGCCATTGTTTAAAGAATAATAGTTGGTAGATGTCAAAAAAATAGTTAAAAGACTGAGATCAAATCATATAATTTCTAATCTCAGCCTCAGCAAAATTAATCTGATTTACCTTAGTCGGAAATCGCAGAAGGGTATACGCTATCAGCAACAAACACAGGTTTTTCTCTGTACTCAGCTTCCAACTTCTGCTTAAGTTGTAAATCCCAACCTAAATCGTACTCGCGTTCAAATTCAGCAACCACAAATGGACGAAGTACCCCGGTAACAGCTACTACTTCATCATCTTTAATAACTGCTTTCGGCTTGGGGTTAAGAACTAACAAATCTGTAGCACCAAATAACTTCTCTTCATCCAGCGTAAAAGTATTGGCGTTTTGAATATCTTCGACTTCACCGGTTACCGCAAGTCGCTTGTTATAGTATTTTTCAGGATTTTTGGTAATATCGCCTGGCGAGGGTGATAATGCAATAGACTGAGCAATAATTGCAGGCTTATTTTCGTAGTCTACGTAATATTGTTTGTCTAATTTCAAATTATATTCGCTTTCGATATCTGCAATTACTAAATTGCGAACTATACCCGTAACTTGAATTTCTATATCGTCATCAGCAGGTAAAGTAAAAGGCTCTCCCGAAGCATTGATTACCACTAGGGGCTCGCTACCAAAGAATTTTTCATCGCTGACAGTAAAGGAAGTAGGGCCTACTTTATCTTGAGGCTCGCTTCTTACAGTTACAGTTTTACCGGTTAATTCAGCGGTTTTATTCACCACTTCTTTTGTAGTAACGTTTCCGGCACCAGGAATATTTGCTTCATTGTTGTCAGCACAAGCAGGAAGTATTAAAGTCATTACAGCTAAAGCGATCGCACCCTGAAATTTCCCAAATTTATTCACAAATACACCCTTATTTTTACTTAAATTAAACAATTTATTTTCCTTACGAACTCGATCCATATTCTTAAAGCAGTCAAATTCAAACACAGCAAAAATACAACTTATTAATTCAAAAAGACTTGTCCATCTTCCTGAATTCTTAGAACACCTTGATTATTGTCGAAAGTAGTTTTTTCATCCAAAGTAACTGTCAACATATCTTCTGATTCAGTAGACATCGGCATTACTTGTAATAGTCCACCATCTTCTCTTACCATAGTGATAGTTGCAGGTGTGGGAATATCGCGTAAAATTACTTCTTCTCCACCTTCCAAATACCTGACTTCAGTATGTGTAAGGGCTTGATAGGAAATACGAGCATTAGTATCGTTTTTTAACATTACGCTTACCTTACCCATCATTGGCTTGATGGTAGCAATAGCATTAGCCCGGTTTTCTGGAATAGGTGGTTGTACCGGTTTTACGTTAGTAGTTGTTGGTATTACATTTATTGATTGATCCACAGCTTCTCCAGTTTTCTTCCAACGCGCAGTTGCTGCATTAGGCGTGCATCCTACTGGTACTATTAACTTGTTATTATAAGGTTCTTCGTAATAAATTTTAGGACAGGGATTCCGCTTCGGATTTGGACGATTAGGAACTGCATATGCAGTTAATGGGAGCAATGGAAGAACTATTGCAAAGCCGCTCACAATTTTTTTCAAGGTTTCGATATTTCTCATTCTATTAAGCATAAATACTTCTTTAGTGTTCTATATTTTTCTGTAGATGCACTTTTTTTATGATTAAATAGATTTTCAACTATTAGATTAATTACTCATAGTTTCTGAAAATCTCGATTTTAATTTAATTGATTCAATCCTAATATATATTTTTTAGCCAATCAATTCTTCTAGCCAAAGCAATAGTTATGTTAAATCGGGATATCTATCTTTAGTAAGAAAGCTCGATATCCTGAGAAATAGTAGAGAAATAACTTTTTATAAATATTTTTATTTAAATTGAATTCAATAACTCGATTATTATTTTTCCAACTGTATAACAATAGGACTTTTAGAAAATATCAGCAAAAATACTAAACTTAATCATAGAGTTAAAAGTAAAGCGCTATAAACTGCTACACCCAGTGCAAAAGACCAAAAACAGCTTTCTCGCTCCTCGGGAAGCTCTTCTTTGAGCACGTTGAGAACAATTCCACCTGCTAAAAAAGCGAAAAGAACAGCTATTGCTGCTTCTCCAATTTCAGTCGCACCACCTATTACCCATCCCGTAATAATTGCTGCTGCTAATATCCAGCGTCCAAAATAATCGTAGATATGCTTGTGATTTTCTCGCAAACCGAAGTCATTAACAACAAAGTGAAGCGCCATCGCGAAACTATATAGCAATAAATTTTTTATATTCGATTCTTCTCGATGCATTAACAAGTAGCCGATTAAAGCATTGTAAACAGCAAAAGAAGCAATGTGTACCCAAAATACTCCTTGTGTTGTAACGTCTCCTTTACCTGCTTCTTCTTGATTTTCGCGAGATTCACTCGCCATTCTTTCTAAACCGTAAAATATGCTTAACCCTAATAAGGCTAATAGATAAACGTGATGTTCTAAATAAGGGATTAAACCTTTTTCTGCTTCTTCCAAAACTGCTTGATGTTCGCTTAATTCCGGCAGTATATGTACAAAAACGTAAGCAACAGATACTCCACCTGCAATACTCAACCAGCGACTGCGGGGTGTTTTGGCAAACCGGAGTTTCCCGCCAAATAAATGGATTAGCGCTAATACAAGGGCAATTAATGCCGTGAAAATATAATTCAAGGGTGTATACAAATAATCTTCAGTCTTTATTTACGATCGAATTATCCACTATATTTGTATTTTTTGGATTTATATTTACAAAAGAAATATTAGTTTCTTTTTGATTGTTTACCATATCTAACTGCCAGTGGTTGAGAACATCTTTCACTAAAATTTCTTGTATTAATACCTGTACCACAATTACTAACGGAATTGCAAGAAACAGACCAAGAAAGCCAAAAAAATTAGAAAATACGACAACGGCTAGCAAAGTAACTGCCGGTAATAGAGAGACTTGCGATCTCATCACCAAAGGTACAACAATCAAACTTTCAATTTGCTGAATACCAAAATATAGCACAATTACACCAATCGCCTTCCAAGGTGCATCAAGTAGTGCTAATAAAAGTGGTGGAATTACACTTAATGTAGGACCTATATTTGGAATAAATTCTAAGCATCCTGCCAAAATTGCATTAATTAATGGTAGTCTCACACCTAAAATTAATAGGACAATATAGCTTAAACTAGCAATTAAGAACATTGTCAGCAGCGTACCTTTTATCCAACCAACTAAATATTTTTCGCAAAGCAATAGAATCTCGTCCATACGCCGACGATAAAAAGCTGGGAAAAGTAAGATAAAGCCGCTTCTATAGGGTTTTGGGTCTATTAAAAGCATTATAGTTAAAACTAAGAAAAGTAGAAATGTTAAAACAATATTGAAAGACTGACTTAAGATGATAAAAAAGTTTCCTAGTAGCCTATCTAGCCAAGTTTGTAAACCTTGAGTCAGATATCTTAAACCTTGAATTTCTTCTAAAACTTGTTCTGGAATCACTTTCAAAAACCAATCATTCCACAACCGCATTTGGTCTAAAAATTTTGGAAATATAAAAGTAAATTCGCGCAACTGTTCAATAATCCGTGGGGCAATAAGTGCGAAAAAACCAAATATACTAGTTAGTAGAAGAATTACCGATATCCCAACTGCAAAACCCCGCTTAATACGAATCTTTTGTAATATTTGCACTACTTGATTTAATGCAGTGGCTAATACTACAGCCGCAAACACAAGCAGTAGAACTTGTCGAATTTGCCACAATATATATATTGATATGGCTAAAGCGAATAAGCCCACCCATTTTCCCAAACGCACAAAACACCTCCAGATTCCCCTAGTTTCCGCCAGTGTATGTTGACAATATCTGTTTAAATGTTTTGTGTCTTCCTCCTGAAGTCAGCTTTATTTCCCGTGTAACTGTTGATAAAAATAACAGGTTACTCAGATTAAATACAATCATTGTTCTATCTAAAGAAGTAATAATGACTCTATTTACACTTTCCTTGGACAAATTCGATTTTTATCTATAGAGAGATGATATAACCATTAACGTTACGATATAACTAATATAGTTAGATTTTTTGACACAAGAAGTAAATTTGTGAATAAAATTAACTTTTTGTGTAAGAAGAATAATCATCTATTTATGAAGGTTTATCTATGGAAAATAAACAAGAATTCCAATAAAAAATGGAAGCACAAGTTGAGAAAATTAAAACTCAAATTGATGAACTAAAAGTTAAAGCTTCCCTCGCAAAAGCTGATGCCAAAGATGCATATGAAGAACAAATTAATGCTTTAAACTCTAAATTCAATGAGGTTAGTTCTCAATTAGAACAACTAAAAGCTAATACTGGAAATGCTTGGGAAGAGATGAAGACTGGATTAGAAAAAGCTTGGAGCGAACTTCAAGATTCTTTTAATCAGGCTTCCACTAATTTTAATTAAAGTGTGATTTTTTAATCATAAATATTCACACCCCATTAAATTCAATTATCGTCATTAAATTAGGAGAATACATGAATTTTACTCGTTTAATCTCATTCATCAATCGTTCTTTACGCGTTGTAATTACAGGTTTATTGTGCGTTACTTTGCTATTCTCTAACGCATTACCTGCTACTGCTATCGGTGCGAATAAAAGTGCACCTACAGAAGGAACCGATCAATTAAAAGAAATCGAGAAAGAAGCCCGGAAGGTTGGTAATCCTAATGCTGAACCTCGCTCTCTTCAAGCAACTCAAGCCAAAGCAGAAAAAGGCTTAAACGCAGTTCAAGGAGATGCTGACAAAGATAAAATGTATCGCCCTGATAATTCCGAAGCAACTACAGTAAAAGAAGAAGTAAAAGGCTTCTTGGGTAACATTACAGGTAATTAATAAATAATTTGTTGCCGCTCTTTAATAGCAAATATTTGAACTAAATTCTCATATTTCAATTATTTCAGGTCAAAGTTTAGCCTCACACTTTGACCTTATTTTGGTTAGGATATTTATTGCTCTAGTTCAAACTTATCCAAAACCCACTAAAAGCTTACTCCCATTTCACTCTAAGATTTCCTATAACAATTTATCCCTCAATTCACACCGGTAATCTTTCACCAGGAAGGGAGTAGTCTCACCGTGAAAAATCAGACAACATTAATGATTGATAGCTGGGAAAGTTTAGTTTGAATCAGGCTTTCTCTCCTCAGATTTTGCCTCGGAAGATGATTGTTTATTTTCCTGAGTTTGATTTTCTAATGCTTTATCACTTACTTCAGAATTAATTAGTTCTTGCATAGCTTTAACCAAAACCGACATAGACTGTTGATTTTTATCAATTTTGGTATTAACTTTAGTGATTTGTTCTTGATTTGCTTTAATTTCCGATTGTAGTTGAGCATAGAGGGCTGGTAATGAGTAAGTCGGTAAAAACAATTTTTTTTGCTAGTAAACCTATGGTAGGTAATTAACCTGAGAATATATAAAATCGTATTTATTTAATTGCCCATCGGATATTTGGGAATTATTAATAGAATGCGCCTGGTTTGTAAGTTGTTTACTTTTCTATGAAGTCAGGGAAAGAAGAATGCAAATATTTCACCCCTTTCCCCTCTCTAAAATATCCGAGAGGGGAAAGGGGTGAGGTTTAATGTATGCTTTACTCAACCAAAATTTGCTAAAGATTTCTGTCTATCTGGTTTCAACATTCTTACCTAAACAGAAACTTTTGCTTTTGACCAAATTCCATTTTCATCTTCATCAAACTGCTGATAAATCTTCTCCCAAGCAGCTTGTTCAGCTTTCATCGCATCCGAAGTCTCGTCAAAGGATTCATTATATGCAGAGATGAAAACCTTTTGAGCTTCTACTGAAAGATGTGCACGTACTTCAGGAGATAAATCTTCAGTACCCTGGCAACGACCGGGACAAGGACGTGGTAAAGTCATATCACTGATATGAATCTCTTCTCCACCTGCGCTTTCTAAGAGCAGTTGAATTTCTCCCGACTTGTCGGCTGGAACTTCAGCCATAACAATAAATTCACCTGCTTGTAAACGAGTTTGGTAAATCGCTGCTTTCTCTTCTGGCATTCCCAAAGTAGTTAGAAAAGAAGCTAAACCTGCACCCGCACTTCCGGCGATCGCACCACTAGCAGCACCCAATAATGCCGCACCAATTGGCCCAGCGGCCACCACAGAACCTACAAAAGGAATGAACAGAACACCGACACCACTTAACAAACCTAAGAAAGAACCAAATAAAGAACCAAAAATAGCTCCGTTTCTTAGTCCTCCTAAAATTACATCTTTCTTGGTAATAAAACCAGCGATACGGGTTTGGGATTGAAAATTATTTCCCATCACGGAAATATGCTCGCGAGAGACTCCCCTGTCTAATAATCGTTTGATAACAGAATTGAGTTGCTCTTCTTGCTTGAATACGGCAGAAATAGTACGCTCTGCGGTATAAGTTGACATAATGATTCCCCCTAATATTTAAAGTTTGTCAATAAAAATGGAATTTACGCAGCTATTTATAAGCTAAATATTAAGGATTATACGCCAACTGCTGTTTTAGTTGCTTGAGGCATTTTACCATCAGGTTCTACTGTTTCTCCTTCGATGAAAGAGCGTAACATCCACGCCATTTTTTCATGTTCTTCCATTAATCCAGTGAGGAAATCGGCATTTCCTTCATCATGGAACTCTTCGCTACATTGGTCGATATGTTTGCGGAGGTTACGGATAATTTGCTCGTGATCGTCTACTAAACACTCTACCATTTGGCTTGCATTAGGAAGATTACCTGCTTGCTCTTTTAAGGAAGTAATTTTCAAAAATCCTTCCATTGTTCCGACTGGAAAAGCTCTTAACATTCTGATGCGTTCAGCAATTGAATCAATACTTTCGGTGATAATTTCATAATGCTCTTCCCACAATTTGTGTAAATCGCGGAACTGTGGACCAACTACATCCCAATGATATTTCTTGGTTTTTACCACTAATAAATAAGCATCAGCTAAATCTTGATTTAGTAGATTTACTACACCTTGACGTTGCTCATCAGTTAAGCCAATATTAATCTTACGCATAATTTATTTAATTCAACTCTTACACTTACTATTTAATAACTTATTACTTTCTTTTTAATCTCTCTTTGGGTTATAACTTCTTATTTTATTTCAAATATTTTTACTCCAATAAATCTATCTTTAGTTAATTGTCAAAATCTTTAAAAATTACTACTCTATATTTTAATTAGTATCGCGATTTTAGGTTATTTAATAATAATATTAATTAATAAAAGCATAAATACCCGGCACAAAGTACTGGGTATCTATTAAAAGCAATATTTTATTATTTTTTTCCAATCTTGCTTATCGGCGGAAGGTTGAATATATTACTACTTACTTAAATGATTCCGACTCCCTTACCGCGATTATCTTGTTCCATTGTCAACTTACCATCTTCGTCAGTTTTATTGATTTCTGATAATTCTTGCGCTCTTTGCTTTGCTTCTGCTTCTTTTTTCTCTTCGATATCGCCTGGTTCCTCGATATACATTTGAGGCTCTACAGCAAAGTTATTGACTAATCCTTCATTATCCACACTATAACCAGCAGCAGTATCTAAGTCTCCCTCTTCTTGTGGCTTCTGTTTATAATTTTCAGTTTCGCGTTCTATTCTTGCAGCAGTTTCAGCAGGAATAAGGTTGCGATCGTAACCATCTTTCCTAATTTCTTGACTGCTCATATGCCCTCCTAATTTATCTTATTTACAATTGTGTGTTAGAACACCAAAGTTTACTTCTATCTATAAATGGATATTTATTTACGAAATATCTATCTATAGAACTAAGTAATTGGGTAACGATTTAATGTCATAGTTGTACTTTACTACCGGGAGCTATTTCAACTCCTGGTAGATTCACCTTTTGTTCCATACAGATTAAATCGTTAAAGCTACGAATAGTTATACCAATGCGTTACACAATCTTGTTTCAACTGCCCTTCAAATGATTCCAAGTCTTGGTGATAACCACATAGTTCTGTAGCTTATTCAATACCAGCATCACTATTCGATGAGAATAAAATTGATTAAATCTAAGCTAGTAAGTGGTATTGATGATGCTATAAACAATCCTATTTTTAGCGACCAATATCTTAACTATTACGCGCTAATATAGCACTTATACGCCAGGATTTTCTGTTTTCTCAACATTAGGAACAATATCAGGACGTTCTTTATCTTCCCAGCCTACAGGACGCTTAGAATTGTACCAAGCAATGGAACCAACACCAACAGCGGCAATAAATCCTAATACTATTAAACCGGTTAAGCTCGTTGAATAAACTGCACCACCGTCAGCATTAACAGCCATATCTGCTAATAAATAATTTGGAATATTCATAAATACGAAAATACCTCCGAAAAACAAAATATTTTTTAATCACTGTATATCAATTTACACTTTATCGAATTTTGATTCTTCTACCAAAAGAATATGATTTTCTCAAATGGTCTGCGACTATGTGAATAAGCCCTTAGTATAATTACTGTACGAAAGATAGATATCGGAATAGGATACTCAAGTCCTCCTCAAATGGAAGATTGGCTGCTGAAGAAATATTTAGAAAAGGGTGTTACATAATTAAAGTATGAATTAAATTTTATAGATAACCGAAACCTGTGTAGAGACGTTACAGTGTAACGTTTCAAAATCTAAATTTATAAACTGAGTAGGCAAGCAAGGTTTAGAAAAGACAATACAGCAGGGCCGCAAGTTGCCCCCAAGTACACCCGGGAGCAAACTAACCGGGAGGGGGAGAAGGGGGAGTGGGGGAAGATTCAGGACTTTTTTCTTACAATTAAACCCGCTTTCGTTTTATTAGGGAGTTGCACACCTATAGGTTCGGAAAACCCCACTTTTAAAAGTGTTGCCATTTAAAAAAAAGTTTTGCTAAATTAGCATTCAGAAGTTGAGAGTGCTAACTCCCTACCTCGATAGGGAATCTAGCACCCCCTTCAAACTTAATTCCAAGTAAATTTATTCAACGGCATGTTAAGTCACGTTAATGATGGAGGAAATTTCGTTATGAACGTTGTTCGCTTTTCACCCTTTGAAAGAATGGATTCTTTACGCCGTCAAATCGATCAAGTCTTTGTAGATATCGATAAGGTTGCCAAAGATAGTTATTCTGCTTGGACACCAGCAATAGACTTGTTAGAAGATTCGGATAATCTAATTTTACGGATTCAGCTTGCTGGTATAGACCGCAATAATATTGATATTCAAGTGACTAGAAAATCTGTGACAATTTCTGGAGAGCGTCCGATTCCAGATGTTCAATCTTCTAGATACTTGCATTCGGAAATTAGTTACGGTAAATTCGGGCGACAAATTTCTTTACCCCTACCTGTAATTAATACTCAGGCAACAGCAAATTTTGAAGATGGTATCTTAACTCTAGTATTACCCAAAGCAGAAGAAGCCAAACAGCGAGTGGTAAAGATTAGTTTAGGAGATACAAATAAAGGAACATCTGCTTTACCAGAGGCAGAATCCTCTGAACAGGAACCAGTATTAGCTAACGCTTAAAACTTAGAAGAGAAAGTAGTTTATTGCTACTTTCTCTAATTATCAATAAATAATTTTCAATTTTTCCATAGTAACGAGGAGGTTTTATGGCTAAAGTAGCCTTACCAGTTTCCACTGTAAAACCTTTAGGCGATCGCATTTTACTAAAAATGCAAGCAGCAGAAGACAAAACTACTGGTGGAATTATATTACCCGATACAGCTAAAGAAAAGCCCCAGATTGGTGAAGTAGTGCAGGTGGGAGCGGGTAAAAGAAATGATGATGGTTCCCATGTCCCAAGTGAAGTCAAAGTAGGCGATAAAGTCCTTTATTCCAAGTACGCTGGTACAGAACTTAAACTTGGCAGTGAAGACTACATATTACTTTCTGAAAAAGATATTTTAGCCACCCTAGCCTAACTTTTCCATCCATTTGATTAGTAATTTCATTGCAGATATCCAAGGAGTAAATTAAACATGGCAAAAGAACTTCGTTTCAATGATGAAGCCCGTCGTGCTTTAGAGCATGGTATCGACACTTTGGCTGAAGCTGTAGCGGTTACTTTAGGACCAAAAGGGCGCAATGTGGTATTAGAAAAGAAATATGGCGCACCTCAAATTATTAATGATGGTGTGACTATTGCGAAAGAAATTGAACTAGAAGACCATATCGAAAATACTGGTGTAGCTTTAATTCGTCAAGCTGCTGCTAAAACCAACGATGCAGCAGGAGATGGTACTACCACCGCTACCGTATTGGCACATGCGATGGTAAAAGAAGGATTACGTAACGTCGCAGCAGGAGCTAACCCCATTAACCTCAAACGAGGTATCGAAAAGGCTGCCAAATATTTGTTAGATAAAATTGCCTCGCGCGCTCGTGCGGTTAACGATTCTTTAGCTATTAGTCAAGTAGGTGCGATTTCGGCTGGTAACGACGCAGAAGTCGGTAAAATGATTGCTGAAGCAATGGAGAAAGTCGGTAAAGAAGGGGTCATTTCTCTAGAAGAAGGTAAATCTATGACCACCGAATTAGAAGTTACCGAAGGAATGCGCTTTGACAAGGGTTATATTTCTCCCTACTTTGCCACCGACAGCGAAAGAATGGAAGCGGTTCTCGATGAACCTTATCTTTTAATTACCGACAAGAAAATCTCCCTAGTACAGGATTTAGTTCCCATCTTGGAAAAACTAGCTCGCGCTAGTAAGCCTCTATTAATTATTGCCGAAGATATAGAAAAAGAAGCTTTAGCTACCTTAGTAGTTAATAGAATGCGCGGGGTACTCAATGTCGCTGCGGTGAAAGCTCCTGGTTTTGGCGATCGCCGTAAAGCAATGTTGGAAGATATTGCTACTCTCACTGGCGGTAAGGTAATCACAGAAGATGCAGGTTTAACCCTAGAAAAAGCAGAATTAGACATGTTGGGTAAAGCTCGTCGGGTTACCATTACCAAAGACTATACGACTGTTGTTGCTGAAGGTAGTGAAATCGCGGTTAAAGCTCGTTGCGAACAAATTCGCCGTCAAATGGCAGAAACCGACTCTGAATATGACAGAGAAAAATTACAAGAGCGTTTGGCTAAACTAGCTGGTGGTGTAGCGGTAATTAAAGTTGGGGCTGCTACTGAAACCGAAATGAAAGACCGTAAATTCCGTCTAGAAGATGCCATTAATGCTACTAAAGCAGCAGTCTCTGAAGGTATTGTTCCTGGAGGTGGTACTACCCTAGTACATCTGATTCCCGAACTTGAAGCTTGGGCAGCAGACAAATTAACTGGAGAAGAATTAATTGGTGCGGGTATTGTGGCTCGTGCTTTAGCTGCTCCCCTCAAACGTATTGCTGATAATGCAGGAAAAAACGGTTCGGTAATTGCCGAGCGAGTCAGAGAACTTGAATTTAATGTGGGTTATAACGCTGCTACAGATGAATTTGTAGACTTGTTTGAAGCTGGAGTAGTAGATCCTGCCAAAGTAACTCGCGCCGTAGTCCAGAATGCTGCTTCTATTGCGGGTATGGTATTAACTACCGAATGTATTGTCTCCGACAAACCAGAACCCAAGTCAAACACACCCGCAGCAGCTGGTGCAGGTATGGGTGGTGGTTTTGATTATTAATCCAATCTTCCCAAAACTTGAATAAACTAATGAACGAAGCCTCTAAAACCAAGAAGATTAAGGTTTTAGAGGCTGATTAAACAAAAATTAATTACCTTGTTGCTTAATTAACTTTTAGTTACGACCAAGGTTCGCGAAAATCAGGATATAAAGTCAGTCCCCCATCTACAAATAAAGTCTGTCCTGTAATGTAAGCAGCTTCATCGGAGGCAAGAAAAGCAACAACAGCAGCCATCTCTTCTGGAGTACCGGCGCGCCCCATAGGGATGTGTTGTTCAACTTTGGACTTTTCTTCTGGATCGTTTGTCCAATCGTTGATAGGGGTTGCTGTAGCCCCCGGTCCGATAGCATTTACTCGAATACCATGACGTGCGTATTCTAAAGCAAGGGTACGAGTGAGATTTTCCATTCCTCCTTTGCTGACAGAATAACCGACATATTCAGGTCTGGGAATAATTTCGTGAACGCTGGAATTATTAATAATTGAGCCACCATGTTTGCGCTCTAGGAAGTACTTGATCGCTTCTCGCGCACATAAGAAAGATCCTCTTAAATTGGTGGCGATTGTGTTGTCAAATGTTTCAATTTCTAGTTCGTGGGAAGGACTATTAGTCTGGATTCCGGCATTGTTAACGAGAATGTCAATATCGCCAAAAGCATTAACACAAGTAGAAAACATATCGACCACGTCTTCTTCCACAGACACATCTGCCTGGACTAATATATGCTTAACCCCACAATCTTTAATTTGTTGACAAGCTTGTTCCATCAACATCTGTTCTTTTGTTTCTTCAGCCTTTTCCTTTTGTTTATAAAAGTTGACTGCTACATTCGCACCTTCTTGAGCAAAACGGATGGCGATCGCTCTACCAATACCGGTACTTGCTCCTGTAACTAAAACGTTTTTTGATTTTAATCCTTTCATGGTATTTCACCTGTGGTAATTCTATGAAAAAAATGACAAATACTAGTATTCCATTACTCCTAACTCCTAACTCCTAACTCCTAACTCCTCACTTCTAACTCCTCACCACTCACTACTCACCACTCACCACTCACTACTCACTACTCACGCCCCTTCACGGGCACCCCGCAATGAAGGACTTGATGGACTACTAGATATCAAATGACTTTAAGTACACCAAAAACCATCACGCATAAATACACTAAATATACGACATTCAATCCTATTACCTCTTTGAGAGAGAAACTTACTTTAGGTTTGCCAATATAAAGAAATGCCACATAGACTACCGCTAAAAGAGCGACAAATATTAAATTAACGGTGTATAATACTAAATCTTGAATAGGTAAACCGACGAAAGCCAAGGGGAAAAATGCCAGAGTCATAGTTGCCGTATTATCAGCAATTACACTTGTTGTTGCAGCAGTAACTTGTCCGCTCTTAGCCACGTTCCAAGTTGCAAATACTTCCGGAACAATACTCAGAGTTGCTGTGATAAATAAACCTCCAATCGTCTGGGATATTCCTAATAAAGAGACAAGATTTTCAGTAGCTGTGACGGTGAAATAAGCCCCTAAAATCAGTGACATTACCCCCGCAACGGCAATCATTATCTCTTCAGACTTCCATTTAACTTGAGAACCTTTTTGACGTTGATGCAGGATTGCCCTAGTTAAGTAAATCCCATAAGCTGCTAGCATAATCCAAGCATCTATGGGTTGTAAACCCCTCCAAGGCTCGGGTAAAGTCAGCAATGCCGCCAATGCAATAATTAATATATATGGAATAGCTTGTACTTTGAGTGCGGCTGGTTTCAACTGTAGAGGTTTTGGAGATATACCGAACTTCGACGCTTTTTTCTTCTTACTCGATGCGCGAGCAATATAAGCAACAGTCACAATTGCTGGTACTGAAATAATATTACTTCCTAACAAATTGCCCAACCCGATATCAGAAAGACCTCTTACCGCGCTGACTGTATTGGTTCCAATTTCCGGACTAGCTGTCGCAAAAGCTACAAAAGCAGCTCCAGCAGCTTCTGTTAACCCCCACTGTTGACGAACTTTTTCTAGAGGTTCAGCAATCTTATCAGAACCCCAATGAGCAGCCCATACCGAAGCAATTAATACGAGTACCCAAAGCAAAGAAGACATATTGCTAAATCATTTAAATTTTGAACTTCATACTTGTCGGACTGTAATTTAATATTCTTACAAAAACTTATATTCTGATTCTATCTATAGACCAGTGTCTCCATCTATCAACATGGAGGAAATAAGAGTATCAATTATTTTCATCCGCAAGGTAGATATGTAATTGTATCTATGTGATGATTTATCGCAGCACAAATAAATTTGATAATGATAAAAATTATGTCATATTTAAATTATTAATTGCAGTTAAAAATGGGATATCAACCAATCGAAAACTACGGCATTATTGGCAATATGTACACTACTGCCCTGGTGGGTTTAAATGGTTCCATAGATTGGTTTTGCTTTCCTAATCATGATTCAAGCAGCGTTTTTGCTGCCATACTTGACGATAATAAAGGCGGTTTTTTCCAGATAGCACCGACAGCTAGCGATTGTACTCATAAGCAATTTTACTTGCTGGAAACTAATGTCTTAGTTACTCGCTTTCTAACTGATTCTGGTGTTGGTGAAATTATTGATTATATGCCAGTGGTAGGGCATGAAAGCGAACGCGGGTATCAGTGGTTAGTTAGACAAGTGAGTGCGGTGCATCACAGCATGACGTTTCGGATGCGCTGCTATCCCGCCTTTAATTATGCACGCGCGAGCCACGATCTTAAATTCGCCGAAGGAGGAGTATATTTCAAATCCCCTAATTTGACTCTGGGGCTTTCGACGGAAGTTCCTCTGGTAGAAGATGGGGAAGGTGTAACGGCTGAGTTTACCCTGAATGCGGGAGAAACTGCCGTATTTGTTTTGCGAGGGATAACGCCAAGTGCTGACTCTAGTTTAGAGATATCACCGGGGGAAACTAGAAAATTACTGGAAAATACTATAGATTACTGGCGTAATTGGATATCGCAATGTACTTATAAAGGTAGATGGCGAGAAACTGTAGAACGTTCTGCATTAGTATTGAAATTGCTTACCTATGAACCTACCGGAGCAATTATCGCCGCTCCTACCTGTAGTCTTCCCGAGAAAATGGGTGGTACCCTCAATTGGGATTATCGTTATACCTGGATTCGCGATGCAGCTTTTATTGTTTATGCGTTTTTGCGGATTGGTTTTACCCAAGAGGCTGCGAAGTTTATCGATTGGATTGATTCTCGCTGTCATCGGGTACAAGAAAATGGTATTTTGCAAATAGTTTATGGTATTGATGGACGTTCGGAACTTACAGAAGAAGTTTTAGAACATTTGGAAGGATATAAAGGTTCATCTCCTGTTCGTATTGGTAACGGAGCTTATCAACAATTACAACTCGATATTTATGGCGAGTTAATTGACGCAGTATATCTTTTCAATAAACATGGATATCCCATATCATATGACCTTTGGATTAACCTGCAACAATATCTCGATTGGGTTTGTGACAATTGGCATCGTCAGGATTGCGGTATTTGGGAAACTCGCGACGAACAACGCCACTTTGTCTATTCTAAATTAATGTGTTGGGTAGCATTAGATAGAGGTTTACGCTTATCCCATAAACGCTCTTTCCCAGGAAATCAGCATCGATGGTTGAAAGTACGAGACGAAATCTATCAAGAAATTATGTCTCAAGGGTGGAGCGAGGAAAAACAAGCCTTTGTGCAATATTACGGTAGCTCGCGCCTTGATGCAGGTAACTTAATTATGCCTCTAGTATTGTTTACCTCTCCCAACGATCCTCGGATGTTAAAAACACTTGATGCCATCAGACAACCCCTAGAAAAAGGTGGATTGATGTCTGGGGGTTTGGTGTATCGCAATCACAAGGAGGATAGCGGTGAAGAAGTAAAGAATGGGGAAGGAACGTTTAATCTTTGCACCTTCTGGTTAATAGAAGGGTTGACTAGGGCAGGAAAAGCCGATCGGGCTTTATTGAAGGAAGCTCGATTGATGTTTGAGGGAATGCTTAGCTATGGCAATCATTTAGGGCTTTATGCTGAAGAAATCGATATTTCAGGTAGAGCTTTAGGTAATTTTCCCCAGGGTTTTACTCATTTAGCACTCATCAGTGCGGCGTGGAATTTAAATGAAGCCATTGAAGAATCTCAGAGGATGGTGTAACTTAACCTAGAGATGGCGTGCGCATTGCAACGTCTTCCTACTTTTTGATTTGTAATCGCGATAATTCGGTAAAATGATTTAAAGAAAATTATTTAAAGGTATTTTGCACCAACAATGTCCGCAAAACCAGTAAACTTTATTTGCCTGTATATGTCGCAAAAGTTTATTAGAACAGCAAGGACAATCATTGAAAAAAGATATTTTTCGATCGTAAGACTTACCAAACGATACTTTTGGGTAAGTTTCTTTATAGGTTAAGGGTGTAGTTATCCCTTCTTTTTCAGTGTTTGTTTTATTTTGTATTAGCATAAAAAGAGTATGTATGTTGTTACTGAATCAATCGTTATATTTATAGTAGTAAAATATATTGTTTTCTTAACTTACCTTTTGAAGTAAATTGAATTTATTCCGTAAGGTAGAGATATGGCTATATCTAAATGCTGAAAAAAAAAGAAAATAAACCAAATAATTAATTAAGATTAATACCCTTGGGAGAGGTGATTCTCCCAATGTACTTATAACATATCAATAATTTAATATTTAAATAATAAATTCAAGCAAGCCATATTTTTACCGAAAAAAATGGGTTTAAAGCCCCGTCCTAAAAGGACGGCTTTTCTTTGATTTTCTGATTAACCCCCTAAGTACATCACTCCCTACTCACTACTCACTACTCCCTACTCACTCATAGGGCATTATAATTTTCAACGCCGTAGTACTTAATTAATTTTGCACAAATAACAAAGGAGTAAATATTAATGCATTTAAAAACACCTCCATCTTCTCCCAGTAAACAAGAATTTGCCGGAACCTTCCGCTTATTTAGTAGAATTAGTTTTTGGATTCAGTTAGCTTTAGGCGCTGTTTCTGGCATACTTTTACTATTAGTAATCTTCAGTCGTAATTTCAGCGATATAAATAATCCTTTTATTGGATTAGGAATATTTTTAGGGGTATGCGGCATAATTGCGGTAGGTATCCGAATATTTTGGGCTTATCGTTACACACGTTTAGCCAAGCAGTTGCAGTCACCGAATAGCGATTTGCACCCAAAGAAAGAAGAAGTTATTAAAGTTTTGCGTATTGGTTTAATTATTAGTTTAGTAGGAATTGGGATCGGTTTCTTAGCCTCTGTTGAAACTGTAATTGCAGTTTTAGCTAAAACTCTTGCTCAACCCCAAGGAGTGGCAGTTTATAATCCAGAAACAGTAGTACGTTCTATAGATTTAATTTTGATACTTGCAAATGTGACTATTATCGGCGCTCATTTTTTGGGTAGCGTTAACTCTTTAGGATTAGTTGAATGGTTGGATCGATAATTTTGTGTTCATAAATCATAAAAGTAAAATGTGTGTGTAGGGAAAATTGATTGGCTGTACCTTTAGTAATAATAAATTACATACCTTTTTCTATTCATCTAAAATCATTCTAGAGAGAGAGCTATAAATTTCAAAATATTTGAATAATTAAGCTATATAAGCTGATTAGTTGATGAACAATAGGCAACTAAATTGTTGTGTGATTTAATTTTAATGAATAGAATTTATTGACCGCCTAATTTATCCACTTATGAGTAGAATCATAGTGGATAAATAGTCTATTCATTTGAATTATTACCTAGCAATAAAACTAGAAAATAAAGCTCAAATAAGGACAAGTAATATGAATTACAGATATGTACGAGTAGGCAATGAAAAAGACTTGAAAAAAGGTGAGATACGACAAATCTCTGTAAAAGATAATAAAATTCTACTTGCACGGAATGAAGATGGATTTTTTGCAACCGCAGCATATTGCACTCATTATGGCGCACCTTTAGAAAAAGGCGTATTAAATGGAGAAAGGGTAGTTTGTCCTTGGCATAATGCTTGTTTTAACATTAAAAATGGCAACTTAGAAGAACCTCCAGCCCTCGATGCTTTACCTAGTTTTCCTGTCAGTGTAGAGGGAGGAGATGTAATAGTACAGCTACCCGAAGAAATTCCTTTTGAGCGCACGCCAGAGATGACGAAATATAATCCTCACGCGGATAATCGTACTTTCGTGATTTTGGGTGCAGGTGCTGCGGGGAGTATGGCTGCTGAAACTTTACGTCAAGGGTTCCCATCGGAATTTTTTTCTTCTAAAAAAATTCCGATGGGTGCCCGTCAAGCTGGTTTTGAAGGCAGAGTCGTCATGCTGACTCGAGAGGATATATTACCTTACGATCGCACTAATTTAAGTAAGAAGTATTTGCAAAACGATTCCGAAAAGGATTCTTTGGTATTACGCTCCTTGGAATTTTACAACGAATGGGATATTGAAGTTTATTCTCACAAATTGGTTACGAAAGTAGAAGCAGCTAAAAAGACAATTACTTTTGAAGATAATACAACTTTAGAATACGATGCTTTATTGGTAGCAACTGGTGGTAAGGCTCGGAATTTAAAAGTACCAGGTGCCGATTTAGATAATATATTTACTCTGCGACAACCAGAAGATGCCGATAAGATTACAGTTGCCGCAGAAAATGCCAAAACTGCCGTGGTAGTAGGTTCTAGCTTTATCGGTATGGAAGCAGCTTCAAGCTTGACTCAACGCGGTATAAAAGTCACCGTAGTAGCACCGGGAACTGTACCTTTTGAAAAGATTCTCGGCAGAGATATAGGTGCTACCTTTCGCAAACTGTACGAATCAAATGGTGTATCTTTTCGGATGGGAACCAAGGTAAAGCAGTTTGAAGGTAACGGTAAAGTTGAAACTGCGGTATTGGAAAGCGGCGAGTGTTTGAATGCAGATTTAGTAGTAGTTGGTATTGGAGTTGAACCCGTTACCGATTTTTTACAGGGAGTAGAGTTAAACGAAAAAGACGGTAGCGTCAATGTGGATGAATATTTGCAAGCAGCCGATTGTCTTTATGTAGCTGGAGATATCGTTCGTTTTCCTTATGCTGCAACGGGGGAACCCACCCGCATTGAACATTGGCGCTTAGCGCAACAACACGGACGCATTGCCGCTCGTAATATGATAGGGGAAAAGATAAAATTTGCCAGCGTTCCCTTTTTCTGGTCGGGACAATTTGATGTAAAATTGCGTTATGCCGGACATGCAGAAGATTGGGACGATATTATTATTCAAGGTAATTTAGACGAGCAAGAATTTCTCGCTTTTTATGTTAAGAATAATCGAGTTTTAGCTGTAGCTGGCAGTCAACACGATCAAGATATTACAGCAATTACCGAATTAATGCGATCGCAGCAAATGCCATCAGCAGATGAAGTGCGTAAAGGTGCTATTAATTGGGTAGAAAAAATGAACGATCGCCAATTGGTTAGTTGTTAATATCAGTATTGTAAGGGTGTGTTTTCAAACCCGCCATCACCCTCTAAGGGTGTGGCTACACCTACCATGTCCACCTGCGTGGACTACGAAAACTGTGGTTTTTTAGCCCTTAAAGGGCTTTGTTCGTGTAGCTCCAGGCTTTAGCCTGAGAGCGGTTGAAGTTTGAAAACATCCCCCTAGCCTAGCTAGTTAGGATCCGAAGAGTTTGAAGGTAGAACCTTCAATTATTTAGAAAAAATTTATTACTTTAGATAATAACTATCGATAGAAGTATAATTTTTTAATTTAATTTACGATTAATTATAGAAGCTTAAAAAAATAAAACACAAGTAAATTAGAGAGACAATTCCGAGATGAAAAATAAGCAAGAATTGAATCAACCTTTAACACCAGAAGAAGTTTCTCCCGAGCAGAAACAACAACATAAGCAAGAATTAAATAACGAGAAAGAAACCTCTACTTTAAATCCTGGTGATAAGGTAAATGAACCCAAGAGTTTAGAAGAAAAGGCTAAACAAGTTGCTGTAGATGCTCCCGATATTACTGGAGATAATGTTACAGTTCCCACTTATTTTGTAGTTGAAGATCAAGAAACTGGAGAGAAAGAAGCACTACATCACGTTAAAGATGCTGAAGAAATTTCAGATGTAATTCGTCAAGCGCGAATAGATGAAGATGGAAATAGAATTATGTAATTCAAATAAAATTTAAGTTGTAGCCCGATTTTTATAGCAATTTGGAATACCTCACCCCGTCTTAACAATGAAAAGAGAAGGGGTGAGGTTAATTCGTATTGCATTCAAACGAGAACCTAGTATTCTAATAGCTATAGGAGATTGAACTGTATAAGTCAGGAACTTAATTGATGGATTTGGCTCGTCTTTCTAGCGGAATTACAGGATTTGATGAAATTCTTAATGGTGGTTTCATCCCAAAACAAGCTTATCTGACGCGGGGTGGCCCTGGATCTGGTAAAACTATTCTTGGATTGCATTTTTTGAGTGCCGGTGCAGCTAAGGGGGAATCGACTCTTTATATAACTTTGGGAGAATCATCTGAACAAATCAAAGTTAATAGTGCAATACTTGGGTTTGATACTAAAGAAATAAATTTTCTGGATTTAAGTCCTAATGAAGATTTTTTTACGCAAGTCAAAACTTACGATATTTTCTCCCCAGCCGAAGTTGAACTAGAACCTACTACTCAAAGAATTATCGATACTGTAGATTCTACAAAACCGAAAAGAGTCTTGATTGATTCGATGACACAATTTCGCTATCTATGTAGCGATGATTTTCAATTCCGCAAGCAGGTATTATCATTTATCCGTTTTTTACTCAAAACTGGCGCAACAGTGGTGTTTACTTCTGACAGTAGCCCAGAAGCCCCCGACAATGATTTACAGTTTCTTAGTGACGGGGTTATCCACCTTCATAATTCCCCAGAAGGACGAAACATTAGTATTTCTAAGTTCCGAGGTTCCGAATTTTTCGGTGGCTTGCATTCGCTGCGTATAACTTCTGAAGGAATACGAGTTGCTCCGAAATTACAACCGCAAATTTTTAAGCGAGATTTTACTCTGGAAAATATTTCTTCGGGAATACCACAGTTAGATGAATTGCTGCATGGTGGTATCGAACGAGGAACCGTAACAATTTTTACTGGACCAACTGGTGCGGGTAAAACCACTTTGGGACTCCAGTTTATGAAGGAAGCAGCAGGAAGAGGCGAACGTTCCATAGTTTATGCTTTTGAGGAAAGTGAGGAAATTTTGTTGGCTCGCTCCCAAGCTATAAATATTCCCGTTTATGCCATGGTTAACAATGGCAATTTGTCTGTTGTAAGAGTGGAACCTTTGCACCTCACTCACGATGAATTTGCCAATCAAGTACGTTATGAAGTAGAACAAAATAAAGCTCGTATTGTAATGATTGATAGTGTTGCTGGCTACCGTCTTGCTATGCGCGGTGCTGATTTGGTAAGTCATCTTCACGCTTTATGTAAATATTTGCAAAATATGGGTGTTACGGTAATTCTAATTAATGAAACGGAAAAAATTACTGGTGATTTCCGCGCTACTGAATTAGGTATTAGTTATATTGCAGATAATATTATTTTCTTACGCTATCTGGAAATTTATGGGGAAATGAAAAAAGCCATCGGTGTATTGAAAAAACGGTTATCTGATTTTGAAAAAACCTTGCGAGAAATAGACATTACTCGTTATGGTATCAAAATAGGAAAACCTTTAGTTAATTTACGGAAAATCCTTAGCGGTACGCCAGAGTGGGTGGATAACAACCAGCGCCATCAATGAGTGTCAAACCTTCAATTTTAGCAGTAAATAGCAATCATCGTAATTTAGAATTACTCAATCAATTTTTGAGTAGGGATGGTTATCGAGTGATTAGTGCAAGTAATTTGGAGGAATTCGATCGTGCGATCGACACTCGAATAAACCTGGGTTTGATAGATATCACTGGTTTCGATCGCAGTATTTGGCAATGGTGCCAAAAATTACAAAATCAGCAAATACCATTTTTAATTATCTTACCTCGTCAAGGGCTCCCTGCCAAATTTTTTTCTGCTAAAAAAATTTGGCAGGGTACCCGTCAAAGTACTGAAATTCAGCATCAAAGCGTTATAAATGGCGCAAGTAATATACTTGTTAAACCACTTGTGAGTAAACAGTTATTTGGTTTAATTAGAAGTTTGATCGGAGGTTAAAGATGAGAAAAATTTTAATCCTTCTCCAACAAAAACAAAATAGATATTTATTATCAACATTATTACAAGATGCAGGTTATGAAGTATTTTCACCATCTGCCGATGGTGATTTATTAGAAGTTCAAAATTCTTTTGATTTATGTATTCTTGACTCTGTAGCTCTAGACAAATTCAGCGATTGGGTAGAAGCAACCAAAAAATCTGAAGAACCTGTTTTTCTCCCGTTTCTTTTAAAAACATCTCGCGACGATGTAACAATGGCAACCAGATATCTATGGAAAACTATTGATGAGTTAATTACTCAGCCTATAGAAAAAGTTGAGTTACAGGTGCGAGTAGAAGCACTTTTACAAAAACGACAGTTATCTTTAGAATTAAAAGAAAAAAATGATCATTTACAAAACCTCAATGAATTGAAAACCCGTTTTATTTCAGTTGCATCCCACGAATTTCGCAATCCGCTTCACGTAATTTTAGCCTACGCACAAATACTTTATAGTAGAGGTGAAAAATTATCTTCAGAAAAGAAAAAAGATTTTTTTACACGCATCAAAGCATCTATAAAACAGATGAATGAGATTTTAGATGATGTTTTAATAATAACTAAAGGAGAATTGAGGCAACAAAAGTTGAATTCACAACTTGTAGATTTACAAGATTTTTGCCGTCAACTTGTTGCAGAAATACAAATAGGTATTACCACTAACCACAATATTAATTATACAATGGTCGGTAAACCTGAGAAAGCTTATTTAGATGAAAATCTATTACGTCATATTCTGACAAATTTACTTACTAATGCAATCAAATATTCGCCTTTAAATAGTGAGGTTGATTTTAGTGTCATTTTTAAAAATACAGAAATTATATTTGAAATAAAAGATCGAGGTATTGGCATTCCTTTAAAAGAGCAACCATTATTATTCGAGTCTTTCCATCGCGCTTCTAATGTTGGTAAAATTCCTGGTACTGGATTAGGATTAACAATTGTCAAACAATCGGTAGATTTGCATGGTGGTAAGATTGCAGTAGATAGTGAAGTTGGTATTGGTACGACTTTTACTGTGGTTTTACCCTTGAAAGCTGAAAATATTTAGGATTAGCATGACATCTCTTCTATCTGCTTAGTAGGCGTTGCTGAATTCTATTATGAAACTATAATTTCAAATCGCCCGAGACGTAGCACTGCTACGTCTCTACAATGGTTTCATGTTTAATACAACATGTAGGTGAATATAATTCATAGTAATATTGCAGCAATGCCGCTTAGTACATGCATTTTAGATTACAGAATATTTATAAACATATAAAAACAGATTTTCTATCTGCCATAAGAAAGAGATATCACTATATCTAAATACTGAACTTTCAAAAATGAAACTCAATCAAATAATTATGGAATATTAATTCCCTTGAGAGAAGTGAGAATCTGTATGTTGCAAATAAGATTAGAAAACTTGAATATTTAAATCACGAATAGATGAGCCATCAAAATTGTTAGTTTCCGAATATAAGTCAATAATATCCGCACAAATCATCTCCACATAAAACATACAAGTCAAATAAATACGACCTAGAGTACAAAAATGATACAAGATTTTATAAGTTCGGGAATAGAGTTCGCACAGATTATTGTCCCACCTACAAATGATACTGCTAGAGGTGCCGCTTTTATGTTTAGCGGGCCGCAATTTTTCGCGGCAATAATAGCCGGAGTTGTTCTAGCATTTGCTTTTCAATTACTATTTACCAATCTTGGTGTGGCATTGGGAATATCCCTAGCCGGAAATTCTGGGGATAGAAAAGAGGAAGAATCTGAGAGTTTTGGTGGCACTGTTCGTCAAATTAGCTTAATCGTCGGTTCAGGAACCCTAATTAGTGTTGTGGTTTCTCTATTTATTGCCTGTAGTTTGGCAGTAAAGCTGAGTTTATTTGTTTCTCCTCTAAGTGGTGCGATTGTCGGTTTAGTAATTTGGGCTACCTACTTTTCACTGCTGGTTTGGGTAAGTTCAAGTACTGTCGGTTCTTTAATTGGCTCGGTAGTTAATACCGCTACCTCTGGTTTCCAAGCGATTGTAGGTACAGCTGCTGCTGCAATTGGTGCCAAAGCAGCTAGTAAAAAGGTAGTAGCTACCGCAGAATCAGCAGCAGGAGCCGTACGTCATGAATTAGGTTTAGCACTGGATCCAGAAAGCTTAAAGGAAAATATTGAAGAATATTTAGAAACTATACGTCCTCAAAGTTTAAACTTAGATAAAATCGCTACAGATTTTGAGGAATTACTCAACGATGAAAATCTCCAAGAAATTGTCAATAGCGATCGCATTACCGATATTAACCGCGAGACATTCATACAATTAATTAGCAACCGCAGCGATTTATCTCAACGAGATATCAATCGCATTGCTGATAAATTAGAACAGGTATGGCGAAAAACTGCGAAAAAAATCTCCCCGCGTCAAGATGGGATGACTGAGTTAGTAAATTATCTCAAATCAGCTACCCGCGATCAATTAGTTGGTACCGATTTTGGCAATAAGTTGGATGATTTAGTTTCCGAAATGCGAAAACGCCGCCAATCCCAAGAATCCCAAGGTGGAATGGTAGCCCAAGCCGCAATGACTGGCTTGAATGGCTTGAGTGGGATAATTATGGGGCGTACAGATTTATCCGATTTTGATGTAGAGCAAATTATTGGTAAATTGCAAGGTTTGACTTCCCAACTAGGGGAACAAACAAATAAGGTTGCTGCAAAGGTAGGTATCAAAGATACGACTCCCCGCAGTACAGTCAGAGCAGATATTGAAAATTATCTCCTCAATGCTTATCCTTGGCAATTAAAACCCAAAAACCTAAATCTTGAGTTCCGCGATTTAATTTACGATCCAAGTGCGGATCCTGGTATTGTTGCTAGGGATTTAAGACAAATCAATCGCAGCGATTTTCTTGACTTACTCAAACAAAAAGGGGTTTTAACCCAAACGAAAATTCAAACAACAGCCAATCTTTTAGAAGCAATTCGTTTAGAAGTCTTGTCAGTAGCAGAAGCCGCACAATCGAGAGAAGCAGCGATCGTTCTTCTCTCAGAAGTGGAAAATTATCTCCTCAACAGTCCAAAAGCCAATTTTACCCCCGAGAAAATCCAATTAGAGTTTAAAGAACTTTTAGCAGATCCCGATGCCGATTACGGGCATTTAAGCAACCGTTTAGCTCAATTAGATCGTCCTACCCTAGAGCGGATTTTAGAACAGCGCCGGGATATGGATCGAGTTCAAGTCTCTGCAATTGTTAACGAGTTGGAAATTGCCAGAAATGCTGTTCTCGATCAAGCAAGTCAAACTTTTGGTGCTGCTAAAGCTACAGCAGAAAAGCAATGGTATAAAGTTCAATCCTACTTGCGGGATACCGGCAAAGCTGAACTTAATCCTATGGCTATCGAGCGGGAATTAAAGTTACTTTTGAACGAACCCTCTTCAGGTGCGGCAGCATTAAAAACTAGGATTGCTCAATTTGACAGGGATACCTTAGTTCAGTTACTTACTCAACGCAACGATTTAAGTGCAGAACAACTTAACCAAGTTATTGACAGCGTAGAATCAGCTTGGCACCGCGTGCGCTACACACCCCAACAACTTACCGATAAAGCTTTAACACAATACGAGCAAGCAAAGTCTGCCATTAGCGAATATCTACGTGGCACTGGTAGAGCCGAACTCAATCCAGAAGGGATTAAGCGAGATTTAACCTTGTTGCTAGACGATCCCAAAGTTGGTGCTGCGGCAATTAAACAACGCTTGGCAGCCATGGATAGAGACACCTTAGTGCAACTTCTCAGTCAAAGGGATGACTTGAGCGCACAACAGGTAAATCAAATTATCAACGAAGTGCAAACCAACTTACGCGCGATCGCCAAAGCACCTAAAAGACTTGCCAATCGAACTCAATCGAAAATAGAAGACTTTCAAAGTTCCGTTGCCGAATATCTGCGTTCTACCGAGAAAGAAGAACTTAACCCAGAAGGAATTCAACGGGATATCAAGTTACTTCTCAACGATCCTCGTGCGGGTATGGAAAGTTTGCAAGAGCGTCTATCTAAATTCGATCGTTCTACAATAGTTGCCTTGCTTTCAGAACGACAAGACTTATCAGAATCAGAAATTAATCAAGTTATCGACCAAATTTTAGCTGTCCGCAACCAATTTATGGCACAATTGGAAAGCATTCAACAACAGGTGCAAACTGTAATTGATAATCTTTTAGATAAAATCCGTAACTATCTTAATAGTTTAGAGCGGCCGGAATTGGAATACGATCGCATCCGTAGAGATATTCAAACCTTATTTGACGATCCACAAGCCGGATTTGAAGCATTGCGCGATCGCTTCTCTCAAATCGATCGCAATACCTTGATTGCCATTCTTGCATCCCGCGACGATATCTCTAAAGCCGATGCACAGCGGATTATAACACAAATTGAAAGAAACCGCGATCGTGCCCTGCAAAGAGCCGAGCGCATTCAACAAGAAGCTCAACTACGTTTAGAACAAATTAAATCAGAAGCCAGAAAACAAGCACAAGAAACCCGCAAAGCAGCAGCTGTGGCTTCCTGGTGGTTATTCTTCACTGCTTTAATTTCTGCCGTTGCCGCAGCGGCAGGTGGAGCTACCAGCGTTATCAGTTAAAAGTCGATCTCAACGTCACAATTCCTCTGTAAAGTGCAGGGGAATTGTCAATATTAGCTTGAGGTTTGCAACCCCCAGTGAATATGAAAAATTTTAAATACCTAAGCCTTTTGGTAGAAGTAAAATTGTCAATAGTATCGTAAATTGATTATCGTCAAATTTAGAATAGAAATATTCTTGTTCAGAAAATAAAGAATATTTTTTGTGGAGGTTTTGACCGAAAACAATGGGATACAAGCCCCGTGCTTCTAGCACGGCTTTGTTTATGCTATACTGATTGCCGTAGAAGTTTTCCACGTCAAATGATAGTTTTAGAGTTTAAGGCTAAAGGGAAGACAACTCAATATGCAGCTATAAACGAAGCAATAAGAACGGCTCAGTTTGTTCGTAATAAGTGCATCCGTTTTTGGATAGATAACCGAGGCGTAGGACAGAAAGAGTTATATCGCTACAATACTGCATTGAGGGCTGAACATTCCTTTGTGAAAGACTTAAACTCTCATGCTTGCCAGGTAGGAGTAGAAAGAGCTTATAGTGCAATTTCTCGGTTTTACGAGAATTGCCGTAAGTCTATTCCAGGTAAAAAAGGTTATCCCAGGTTTAAGAAAAATAACCGTTCGGTGGAGTATAAAACCTCCGGATGGAAGTTATCTGAAACAGATCAGCAAATCACTTTCACCGATAAAAAGGGAATTGGCAATCTGAAACTCAAAGGAACGTGGGATTTAAACTTCTACCAATTAGACCAGATAAAACGGGTGAGGTTAGTCCGTCGTGCAGATGGGTATTATGTTCAATTCCTGATTAGTGCAGATAACAAAGTAGAAACTCAACCCACAGGTAAAACTATTGGGTTAGATGTGGGATTAAAAGAATTCTACACGGACAGCAACGGACACAGCGAACCTAACCCAAGGTTTTATCGAATCGGAGAAAAACGACTTAAGTTTTATCAACGTCGTGTATCTCGAAAGAAAAAAGGCTCTATGAACCGAAAAAAAGCCATTAATAAATTAGGGCGAGTACACCTCAAAATAAGTAGGCAACGTGAAGAACATGCCAAGAGAGTGGCGCGTTGCGTAATCCAATCTCACGACTTGGTCGCCTATGAAGATTTGAGGATTAAGAATTTAGTCAAAAATCACTGTCTCGCCAAATCTATTAATGATGCTGGTTGGTATCAGTTCAGAAAATGGTTGGAGTATTTTGGGGTCAAGTTTTGCAGAATAACTGTTGCAGTCAATCCCGCTTACACATCCCAAAAATGTTCTAACTGTGGTGCAGTAGTCATAAAATCCCTCTCAACCAGAACTCACGTTTGTGAGTGTGGATTTGTGATGGATAGAGATTGGAATGCTGCGATCAATATTCTGAATTTAGCTTTGGGTACTACGGGGCACGTAGGAACCTGGATCTTAGATCCGAACGCTTCAGGAGATTCGACCTCTACCCATGCGCTTAGTAATCCTGTATGAGCAAGTTGGATCTATGAATGAAGAATCTCCGCACTTATAGGGCGGAGAGTGTCAAACTTCCTTGCTTTACCAAAACTGTTGCGTCACGATTAAAAACCGTAAGGCTACATATTGCTGGGGATTTTATGAATACAAAAGGTGAATCGCTTAGAGCATCCGAGGGAATGCTGCTTGTTCT